>JAQBUF010000045.1 GCA_027623995.1 Nitrospirota bacterium | reverse complement strand
TCCTTGGGTTGGAAAGGTTGAGAGATTTTTGACCAATCTTCCAACTGTACCGCCCAGGCGAGGAGCCTGCTAGATGATTATCAAATCTTTGGTTAAGAGTTTCGCACTACACTCCTCGTGTCTCTTGCAACCACTACTGATTTCTTGAGGCGAGATCTGAAGTATTAGTCAACCAAAGATTTGACCCCTTCCTGACCCCTTCCTTGACCCCTTCCTCCTGGTCGTCAAGTCGTGTGTGTAGCTGCAGCATCTTATGCTGCCTCTGTCGGGCGTCAGTGGCCCATGATGCGTGGGAAGAGGCACGATAAGATCGTGCAGCTACACCAGAAAGAAACCTCACGGGAAGGAGATAATCAGGGGACGTTACCCTTTTTTATTGCCTGGATTTGTGCCTTATGTGTTTCTCCGCGTTGGGTGCGGCGGAGCTGAAGCCCCAAATCGACTTCTTTGGCGAAGACTGTTTGAGTCCTTCGGGAAGACTCAGGATAGACTCCGCGAGTTTCTGAGCCATCGTATTCGGGGCGTAGGCGGAGGGACCCCGGAGAACCTGCGGCTTTGCGCTGGATCGGAGGGGCCGCGCACGGGCAAAAATGGTTTTGGTCCCTTTTGCCGAAACAAAAGTGACTCGTCTGCAGGGGCGAAACCCTGCATGATAAATTCTTAAAGGAAAACTCAGCTTAGAAATTGGTGGGGGAAAATCGTGATGCATAAAGCGCAGGGAGTCAGGGTAGGTCTCGCCCCTTAGACAATTTTTAAATGTTGAAGTGGTTGCCGACGGTCAGATTCTGGGCATTGAATCTGGCTATGCACCTTCCAGGCAGAACCTTTCGTCCCAGGAAAATCTTCCCGGTAATGTGCTCCTAAACTATTTTCTCGCCATAGCGCAGCCTCGGTAATGCACCTGGCCACTTGCAACATATTTTTCACTTCTAAATCTGAGCGAGTTTGAAAAAACCCTTCCACTTGAGGTTCCCACGCAGAAATCTTCGCAAGGGCTCGAATAAGTGAATCCCCTGTTCGAACAAGTCCAACCTGCGCCCACATTAACCGTCTCAAGGAATTGCGAAGCTTTTCCGCATCCTCAAGTGACTGTCTGGGTCCCGAGTCTAATTGCGACACAATTCGCTGACTATCTTTGGGGCTGATGGTGGGAGAAAACGTCGTCGCAGACTTTGCGGCCCGAACACCAAACACCAGACCCTCTAACAACGAGTTGCTGGCCAACCGGTTGGCTCCATGCACCCCATTGCACGCGGCCTCCCCCGCAACTAACAACCCAGGGAGAGTGGTTTGACCATCAATGCCCGCCTTGATCCCACCCATAAAATAATGAGCACTTGGTGAGACGGGAATCCATTCCTCGGTAATATCAATATCAGCACGCAAACATGTTTGATAAATTGTCGGAAACCGTTTTTTGATAAAGGCACTGCCTAAATGCGTCACATCCAAGTAGACATGGCGAGAACGCGAGGCTGACATTTCTGACCAAATGGCCCGTGCCACAATATCCCTCGGCGCCAACTCCGCTGCCGGATGATACCCCAACATAAACAACTCACCTTTTCGATTTCTGAGTAGCCCGCCTTCTCCTCGCATGGCTTCTGACAGCAAGAAAGGTGGACTCGATTGGAGATAGAGCGAGGTCGGGTGAAATTGGACAAACTCCATATCCTCTAATATGGCCCCAGCTCGGTAGGCCATGGCAAAACCATCGCCGGTCGCATTCGGCGGATTGGTGGTTCTGGCATAGACTTGTCCAGCTCCACCAGTGGTCATGATGACTGCCCGCGCTGGCAACACCTGAAGATGCCCCGTGGCCTCATTGACCACAATCGCCCCACAACAATGGCCATCGACGACGAGCAAGTCCATCGTAAAGTGATGATCAAACCATTGAATGTTCTTCTGTGTCCTCGCACGTTCCAGCAACACGCGGATCATCTCATGTCCAGTAGCGTCACCCTGGGCCCTGAGGACTCGATCACGGCTATGCGCGCCTTCTTTGGCAAAAGCATACTTGCCATCGACTTTATCGAATTGGGTACCCCAAGCAATGAGTTCTTGAATCCGCGAAGGGCCTTCTTCGACCAGCGCACGCGCCGCGTCTTCCCGACCTAATTGATGCCCGGCTTTGATGGTATCCTCGAAATGCAGATTGACATCGTCTTCTTCACTCAGCGCAACGGCCACCCCACCTTGGGCATACATAGAATTACTTTGGCGCCGACTTCCTTTGGTGATAATGAGCACATGCCCGTGTTGACTGAGTTCAATGGCCGCTCGCAACCCTGCGATCCCACTTCCAATCACAAGGAAATCCGCTTCCGGCCCCCAAAGATAAGGTGTGGTAGATTTTTTCATGAGGTTGATTTTTCGGAATTTACACGAGATACGAACGACGAGATACGCTTCACGATCTTCTTAGGATAGAGACTCGCGAGTGGCCATCCCAAATGGCAAATCCCCATCGGTATCGGCCAACAAAATGACTTGCTTGCCACTCCACACCAACACCCCGTGGCCCTGTCCTGCAATGCCCAGGTCTTGGGGTTGTCGTTTCCATGTCCCTTCCCACCGAATATTGACCGTCGCTCGACCACCATTAATGGCCATTCGCTCAATCGTAAACTCCAGTTCAATGTCGGTATAGGCGGAAAAATCTTTTTGGATTTCCAATTGAAGGCGTCCAAGGCCATCCAGCGGCAACATTAATTCCCGCAGGGCGTTGGCGTCTTTTTCCTGATAGGCTTTGCGCAGGTCCTCCCCAGCCTTCACAATTCGTTCGAATCGTGCATGATCCTCTGGATATTGTAAAACTTTTGAATTGCACCCAGACAGAAAGAAGAGACTGGCCAGACACCCAACCCAGAGCACGATTGACGGAAAAATTCTAATAGAACTCATGAGGGCATTATAACGATGAATGTCTAGGATGGGTCAAGATAATACGCATGATGCGTAAAACGTGGTGTGTGATGGTCTAGGTGACGCTTCACGGATCACGCGTGACGGATCACACCTCACGCATCACTATCTGGTATATTTTCTTGACATAACCGAACACCCTATGATACCTCTGAAAACTTACCGTCCGTCTCTGGGCGTGAGTCGTTTGCCCTCTATCATAAGAATCAATAAGGTCCCAGGAACCATCTTCCTCCCATGAGGAAGTAAAGGAGTTTGAATGTCGAGTGTTGTAAAGAAACGTCGAAAAAAGATGCGAAAGCATAAACATAAGAAACTTCGACGTCGTATGAAATTCGCCAAAAGACGCGGGTAAATAACCACCCTAATAGGTAGGTGGGGAGGATGCATCTGGGAAAGCGAACCAAAATTCGAGTGAGGACGGCTTTAAGCACCTACACAGGGGATTTGTTTATCCCCTCGACCCGCAATCGAGTCTCTGACCTCTTCAATGACGAGGCAGTATTTTTTATCACGCTGACAGACGTGACGATTGATGGGAAAGAGCAAGCCGACTTTGTCGCCCTCAATAAAAATATGGTGGAATCCGTCACGCAGTTAGATTAACTCTCCTCTGCCGTCCGTCCGTTATTCCCTTCTAATCTACTCTCCTGAGCTTTATGAACAATACCTTTCGATGGCGTCCCTCCTTCATTGAAGGACTCGCCTAAATATCCCACTACCTTCCCATGTCGATCTTTTCTCGATTCTTTCCTTTTCTCCGACCCTACGTTTCTCAAATGGTGGGTGCGGGGCTGATGGTCATGGGCGTGGCCGCTCTTAACCTGAGTCTTATTCTTTTGGCAGGAAAGTTATGGGACATTGTCACCGTTCAACGGGACGTAGATCTCATGACCCAAACCATCGTGATCTTTTTAGGGATTGCCGTGGCTCAGAGCGGACTGGCCATGGGACAAAGTTATGTCACCACGCGATTATCCCAACACATCATGGCCGATTTCCGGACGAGCTTGTTCGAACATTTGCAACAACTCTCGCTGAATTTTTTTGCGAAACGGCGGACCGGGGAAATCATATCCCGGCTCATGAATGATGTGGGCGTCATTCAAACCCTCGTCACCGAAACCCCCATAGATTCAGCCAAACATGTCGTCACATTTATTGGCGGCATCGCATTCTTGTTGTACATGAATTGGACATTATGCCTGCTCATCCTCCTGCTCCTGCCAGCCTTGGTGTTAGTCGCACGACTATTTGGCAAACGCCTTAAAGCACTCTCCACCAATATCCAAGACCAGACAGCCGCTCTCACCACGCTGATTGAAGAAGTCATCTCGGGAATTCGAGTCGTCAAATCATTTGTTCAAACCTCACGGGAACACAGTCGATTCGGAGTCGCCTTACAGACCCTGGTCGGCATGACCCTTCGACGAGCCGCCATTCTCTCGGTGTTTATTCCAACCATTACCCTGCTGACATTCATCATGGCAGGAACGGTGATGTGGTATGGCGGCAAACAAGTCATCGACGCATCCATGACCCCAGGCGATCTGTTCGCATTCGTCCTCTTTGCCGGCATTTTAATTGGCCCGTTTGGGTCAGCCGCGCGCCTGTTTTCTCAAATCAAAGAAGCGCAAGGGGCGATGCAGCGAGTGTTTGAATTGCTAGATACGAAACCCGAAGTGACGGATCACCCGCAAGCGGTGGTGCTACCCACGGTTCAAGGCCATGTGAAATTTTCTGGAGTCTCTTTTGCCTACGATCCACGCCAACCCGTGCTTTCGGATTTATCGTTCGAAATCCAACCTGGAGAGCTGGTCGCCTTAGTGGGGCCAACCGGTGCGGGCAAAAGCACAATCGCCAATTTGCTGCATCGATTCTACGATCCCACTGACGGTAACATTTCGGTGGATGGATTAGACTTGCGTGAGGTGACGCTCGACAGCTTATATCGCCAAATTGCCCTGGTACCCCAAGAGACCATTTTATTTGGCGATACCATTTTCGAAAATATTCGATACGGGCGCGAAACGGCATCGGAAGCCGATGTCATTCAAGCTAGCCAAGCGGCCAATGCGCACGACTTTATTACGGGGTTGCCTGATGGGTATCACACGATACTTGGAGAGAAGGGGGTGAATCTTTCTGGAGGGCAACGTCAGCGCCTCGCCATCGCACGAGCCATCATCAAAGACCCACGCCTCTTAATTCTCGATGAAGCCACCTCTGCTCTTGATTCGGAGTCGGAGCTATTGGTGCAACAGGCCTTGAGTCGATTATTTACTGGTCGCACGACATTAGTGATTGCCCACCGCCTGACGACCATTCAGGAAGCTAACAAGATCCTTGTCTTGAATAAGGGTGTGATTGTGGAATCAGGCACCCATGCGAGTTTATTACAGCAAGAGGGGTTATACCGCCACCTCTACACCTTACGCATGGCCGAAGAACTTGATGGCACGATTAAGGAGCAGGATAAAGATGCTTAGAACCCTGCCCTTCAAATTGCGTCAGAGCAAACCTCTTGTCCATCGCCAACAACCTTGCTCCCCTCTAGATTCTGCCCTATTTAATCTTCGAAAAATCCGCATCAAGGCTAATGAGTTTGCCATCTGGGAAAAACACCACGATCTTACTGGGACGTTGCGGATCAAAATCCTGATAGGAAAACCGTGCAGAAAATCGAGAGACGAAATCCATTTCAGACCCTGGGATTTTTCGCCCACGGCTAGGGTTTCCCTTATCCATCGGCATAATATTATTCGACCCTTGTTGCAACGCGACGTCAACCCCTTCTGCGAAAAATTCTTCCTGACCACACAATCCGATTTCTATTTCTAAATTTGGCATTTTTAGAATTTCTTGGAGTTTGGCCTCTGGCATTCGCACTTCTTGTTGAGCGACCTTAGACCGTCGACCTTCTTCTCTCCCAAAATATCCAAACCAATAGGTCTTCGTTCGAAGGATCGCACTACTTCCGCAGGGGGTAACTTCCGGGTCATCTCCAATGCGTGAAATTTTATCGGCCGCTTTGATGATGGTAAACATTTCCTCATTCCCAGCGGCCTGCTCCATAGGGCCTCGAGCAGAAGCCATAATGCGTTTGGCTTGTTCATCGGTGAGATCAACATCAATAGCTAAGGCAGAAGGCACAAAAAAACCTGTGGCCAAGAAAATTACTACGAGCACTGGCCAAAATGTCGATTGAGATGTGGGATCCATAGGACTCATGTGCTTCCTCCGTTGGGTTTCGTATCAAATTGGAAATAATCCTGAATCATGCGTCAAGAATTAATGATCTACAATGACTCGAAATGAATTGTAAAAAAGTCCTCTATCCATTTTCAAACCGTGACACAGGTCACCCAAAAAATTAGACCTCCAGAGCCACGTGCGATATCGCTCACTCTAGGATTTGACTCATGCCAGGAAGTCGGTTACAGTAACCGCGCCTTGCTCAGGTGGTCCCTTAAAAGTATAAATAGAACAACAGGTTCCGCCTTACCAGCACCTCATCATTTTAACCTTGACCGGACCAGGATACAAATACATCAGGCCCGTGGGAGTGTGCATGTCTCAACAAGAAGTCACCATGAATCTCGAAAGTCTGGAACGGGTCTACACCAGCTACTCCTCGGTGTATGACAAAACGTTTGGAAAAGCTTTTGATCAGTCGCGAGAAGCGGCTGTTCGAGGATTGCGGATTGCCCAAGATGAAAAAATTTTGGAAGTTGGGGTGGGTACTGGCATGGCCCTTCCGCTCTATCCCACACATTGCAACATCACGGGAATCGATTTATCGGAAGGCATGTTAAAAGTCGCGCAAGAGCGAATTGACGAACATCGATTAAACCACGTCACGCTGCAACGAATGAATGCTGGGCAAATGGAATTTGAGGATAATTCATTTGATTTGGTCATGGCAGCCTACCTGATCACCGCAGTTCCGGATTACCGCGTGGTCGTATCTGAAATGATTCGCGTATGTCGACCAGGCGGACGCATTGTCATGTTAAACCATTTTAGCAACGGAAATAAATTTATCGCGGCAGTGGAGAAAATAATTTCCCCGATGTGCCAACGCATTGGATTCCGCACGGACTTATCCTTAAATCATGTCCTAGAGGGCACCTCTCTCCATGTCGCCAAAAAAGAAAAAATGAATCCCTTGCGATACTGGTATCTCGTCGAATGTGTGAATGCCAAAAATGGGTTTGCGCTTTCGTAGATCTTCCAACTTGCCTCCTAGGCCTCACTCTCAATCCTGCTTCAACGCAAAATGAAAACGGCGTTTTGTTTACAGCATGTACCCTTTGAAGGGCCTGGTGTTTTCCAGCCATACCTTGAACAACATCACGTTGAAATCCGAAAAATTCTCGTCCCGTCGGATGGCGTTCCACAAGAAATTCCAGATTTCCTGCTGGTCATGGGCGGCCCTATGTCCGTCAATGATGCCGATCCCTGGATCACAGACGAACTCGAATATATTCGACGGTGCGTTGAGGCAGGCATACCAGTATTAGGGGTCTGTCTCGGTTCACAATTTATCGCGAAAGCATTAGGCGGCGAAGTGACCCCTGGACCTCATATAGAGATCGGCCCGGTCCCCATCGCCCTGACCGTCGAAGAAGATACCGATTCTGTGTTTGGAACCTTCCCGCCCAACATAGAAGTTTTTCAATGGCATGGCGAGGGGATCACGTTGCCACCTGGCGCCATCTTGCTGGCATCGTCGCAGCACTTCCCCGTGCAAGCGTTTCGCTATGGGGAGAGAACCTACGGGTTGTTATTTCATTTGGAATTAGAAACGTCGGGAGTGGAAGCGTTGTGTCGCGAATGCTCGGGAGATGTGCAGAAAGCTGGGACAACGACAGAAGCCCTACTGGAAGCTGCTTCGCGAGTCCTTCCTCAATCTCACAAATTGGCGGACCGTTTAATTGCTCACCTGGCAAAATAATTATAAAAGTGGGGTTTCGCCCCCACACAACGAGTCACTTTTGTTTCGGCAAAAGTGACCAAAACCATTTTCGCCCGTGCGCGGCCCTGTGGGTAAACTCCGCCACCTTACCGAAGCAAAATGGCTCAGGAACTCGCTGCGCTCAAACAGCCTTCGCCAAAGAGGTCGATTCGGTAAGGCGGCTCCGCCGCGTCCGAAGGCGAGGTCAAATGAACTTTTGATAATTCTAAGGCCCTGAAACTCTCAACAAGATATTTGACCCAAATTATTGACCCTAAATCCCCAAATCCCTGATCCAAAACCTGCCATCATTTAATTGATGTAGGGCATTTGATATGCTGTCACTATGAAAAATCGTTTATTAGATCTTCTTGGGAGGTTCAGGGATCTCTTCAAGAAATATTGGTATGTGTCACTTGTTTGGATGTTTGCAGAATTATCGAAAGATGCAGTGTTTGGTTCCCTTAACAACTGGCTAGGAAAACAATCCGGTAAATTTTGGACTAATATTGATCCCTTAATAGAATGGGCTGGACGACAAGACTTCAGTGGATTAAGTGGATGGATATTTCTTGGTTTTCTGGTGATACTCCTCTTTCTTTCGTGGAAAGATACTAGACCGCAAAAAGGACCTATAGGTTTAAACGGAAGCCTTGAGGTTAAGAAAATTCCAGGGCATGGCTTGCAAGAAAAAAAGAAGCTAGAGGAAGTTATACAAACAGTTGGGGATATTTTATTAGAAAAACAGGAACTCAATGATGGTTCTCTTGGAATATTATTAACAAATAAAAGAAATGAGGTTAGAGGGCCAATCGAAGTACGTTTAGTAGATTTAAAATTGTGGTCTGACCAATTTAAATTTTTCCATGTCGTTGAAGGATATTATGGGCCTTCCTCTCCGTTTCCCATGAAACTTGAAGGCCCAAATGAATTATTTCCTGCACAACCGAAACGCTATACATTCTGGGCTTTGAATGGTGCAAAAGATGCTTTGGTATTACGTGATCTAAAGAAGAGCGGTAACACCTTCTATGGTTTGAAAAAATCTGGATTATGGAAAGCTTCCTTGAAAATTAGTGCCGGTAGCGAGGAACAGGAAGAGGAGGTATGTTTTGAATGGGAAGAAAGCAAGCCACCCAAATTTGTTGATTGTTCAAAAGAAGACCAAGAAGCAGTTCAATTAAACCCAACTGATCTTTCATCCGAAGGTGAATTCATTCCTTTACAGAAAGCCGCTGGAAAATTATACGGAGAGGCTCGCAGATGCGGTTCATTATGGGCCACCGGTGCTGAGGAAATGAGTGGGAGCGGTGTAACAAGAGGCTCTTCCGAAGATATATTGGACCACATGGCTTCAATTATCCAAGATAAAAAGCCTATCTATGGCAAGCGAGATCCCTCTAGTTTTAGGGAGCAAATAAGTAAAGACGAACTTTCACAACATGTCATAGGTGATGGTGGCACTATGCTAAAGCACATTCTTCCGAACGAGCCCGTTCATTTTTCTGACCTAGCAGTGCGGTCTAAGGATCTGGATGATTTAATACAAGAAATGCATTTTCAAAGCGGGTTTGACGAATAGCTTAAACCACTATGCCTAGAGTTCAAATTTACCATCACTGCCATTCTGAGTCAGTTCTCACATTCCCCTAGGTTGAATGATTTGTCTATCTTCTGCCTTGGGTGCGGCGGAGCCGTAGCCCTGAATCGACTTCTTGGCGAGAGCTGTTTGAGCGGAGCGAGTTCTCTCGCCATCTTATTCGGGGCGTAGGCGGAGGGACCCCCTTGTGGCCGCAGACGGGCGGAAATGGTTTTGGTCACTTTTGCCGAAACAAAAGTGACTCGTCGCGTGGGCGCGAGAGCCCACATAAAATAAATTCCCCCGCTTCATCCTTGATCCCCACCCCACCAGTACAGTAACGTTGGCTTTCTTCAATTCATCAACGATTCACAGCACTTTCATAAGACCAATACTTAACAAGGAGTCGATTGGAATGAGCGGTTTCCCTATCACTTATGCTGAACGTATTAAGACCTTGCCCCCATATTTGTTTGCGGCCATTGATGAAATGAAACAAGCGGCCGTCGCTCGCGGCGTGGATATTATCAACTTGGGCATCGGCGACCCTGATCTGCCCACGCCTGAGCCCATTATCAAAGCCATGCAGGAGGCGGTGACCAAGCCACAGCATCATCAATACCCTTCGTCGAGCGGGATGTTGTCCTTTCGTACGGCGGTCGCCGACTGGTACAAGCGACGTTTTAATGTGACAGCATGCCCTAAATCAGAAGTCGTTACCCTCATTGGTTCAAAGGAAGGCATTGGGCATGTGCCGATGGCATTTATCGATCCTGGCGATGTGGTGCTTGTGCCAAGCCCAGGGTACCCCGTCTATCCCGTGGCCACGAGCTTTGCAGGGGGCACGACCTATGAAATGCCTCTGACCAAACAAAACGGCTTCCTTCCAGATTTTGATGCAATCCCCAAAGACGTGCTGAAAAAAGCAAAACTGATGTTTTTAAATTCGCCCAATAATCCCACGTCGGTCATTATGGACACGGCATTTTTCAAACGTGCTATTGAATTTGCCAAAGAACATCACATTATCATTTGCCACGATGCCGCCTATTCAGAAATTTATTTCGATGAGAAACGCCCGTCGAGTTTCTTGGAAGCTGAAGACGCCATGGATGTGGGTATTGAATTTCACTCGCTCTCCAAGACCTTTAACATGACCGGATGGCGGCTGGGTTTCGCCGTGGGTCGCGCGGATGTCATTGCTGGACTGGCCCAAGTCAAAAGCAATTTGGATTCAGGACAATTTCAAGCCATTCAAGAAGCTGGGATTGCGGCCATGGAAACTGATGATCAACTCACTGACGGACTTCGGGCCATTTATCAAGAACGCCGTGATGTGTTGGTGGCAGGGTTGAAAAATCTTGGCCTTCAGTTTGATACACCCTCCGCCGCGTTTTATGTGTGGATTGAGGTGCCCAAGGGCTATACCTCGGCCTCGTTCACCGCACATTTATTGGAGAAGGCCGGCATTGTGACGACTCCAGGCAATGGCTTTGGGGCACCAGGGGAGGGCTACATTCGAATGACCATCACGACCACGAAAGATCGGTTGGCCGAAGCCGTGGATCGCATGAAAAAAATCGGGTGGTAACCAATTGAGTGAGACAATCCCCCTCACCCCCTTTTGCAAAGGGGGGACTCCCAAGAAAACATCTCTGAAACCATGAACACTGAAACCGTCTTTATTGCCTTTGGCTCAAATCAAGGAAACCGGCAAGACTTTTGTGATCGTGCCATTGCCTTGATGAAACTGTTGCCTCAGTCTCAGGTCACGGGGGTCTCCTCCTATTACGAGACCGAGCCCGTCGATATGGACAGTGAGGATGGAGGCGAGTGGTTTTATAATGGCGTTGTTCGGATTGACACCCAACTTCTCCCAGATCAATTGTTAGCCATTTGCCAAGAAACGGAACGAAGTCTTGGTCGGGACCATGATGAGCGAAACAGTCCGCGCACGATTGATTTAGACATCCTCTTTTATGGGCAACGGATCATCAACACTTCTCTGCTCACAGTTCCACATCCTCGTCTAGGCCAGCGCCGATTTGTCTTAATGCCGATGGCGGAACTTGATTCAGCTTGGATCCATCCACAACACGGACAAACGATTCAATCCCTGCTCAACCAGCTCACGGATGTCCATGATGTTCGGAAGCTTGACCTCACGCCCGGGTCACATTACAACACTGGCCCAATGTGCTCCACACGCCCCACAAGTTAAATGCGAATCATCCGCACACCTCAAACGTGTACAACCTGGCGACGTCAACAAGATGCGCCCCAGATTTCCCTTGGGTTTGTCCCGACCATGGGGGCCTTGCATGCGGGGCATCGGTCGTTGATTCAACGTGCTCGTCAAATGAGCAAGACGGTCGTGGTCAGCATTTTTGTGAACCCGCTTCAGTTTGGCCCGGCTGAAGATTTTCATCGCTATCCTCGACTTCAAGAGCAAGATTTGGCTCTCTGCCGCGAAGAACACGTTGATGTCGTATTCATCCCTCAATTGGACGGCCTCTATCCATCAGAATTTCAAACTATCGTGGGTGTCAACATGCTTTCCAAACGATGGGAGGGCGAGCATAGACCTACTCATTTTGACGGAGTGACGACCATTGTGGCCAAGCTCCTCAATCTTGTTCGCCCGACTCGAACGTTTTTCGGTCAAAAAGATTACCAACAATTTCTGGTGATTCAACAAATGGTGAAGGACCTTGCATGGGAGACCAAGCTCATCCTCTGCCCAACCATTCGCGATCCAGATGGATTGGCGCTCAGTTCCCGCAACCAATATTTAGAAGCATCCGACCGTGAACATGCGCGGCTCCTTTATCAGGCTTTGTCTGCGGGGAAGCAGGCGATTGCCAAAGGGCAACACAACACTCGACACATTTGCCATGCCATGCAAAAAGTATTACATCGCCATCAACAACTGACGATTGACTACTTGGCGTGCTGCGATGCCCACACGCTTGAACCGCTTCCCCACGTTCAGGGCAAAGTGGTCTTGCTGGGTGCCATTCAATTGGGAACCATTCGCTTGATTGATAATATGGTGGTTCACGTTCGTCACTAACATCTTCGCCCCCAGACTTTTGGGGCCATCGCTTTTTACCAACGTCGACATTCTCAATGCTTCTCACACTGCTCATCACCATCCTGTTAGTCAGCCTCTCCGTGGTTATCCACTATGAAGCCCTCTATCATATTGCCGGGTATATGGCCCATGCTCATAAACGTCCACGACAATGGGTAGCCTTTGGTGTGATCGGCGCATTACTCGCGCATGTCGTCGAAATCTGGCTCTTTGCGGTGGGTTATTATTTCTTAATTCATTCCGGTCAGGCCGGAGCATTGAGGGGAGACTTCTCTCTGGGTCTTCAAGACTGCGGATATTACTCGTACATCACCTACACCACATTAGGTTTCGGTGACATTACCCCGAGAGCGGGGCCCTGCGATTTCTCACTGGGATGGAAGCGTTAACCGGACTGGTGATGATTACCTGGACAGCCTCCTTCATGTATCTGCAAATGGAACGCCTGTGGAAACATCATTTATAAAGACAAGGTAGATAGAGCTATTGTCGTCAGCCCTTCCTTATTCAGATTTGGCACAACGAAAGCCAATATTGGGCGAACGCGCGGTTGGGTTAGCACCATTGCGCGTGGCGGTTCGAAGGAGTTGGGACCGACTACGCCACGACCCACCACGCACGCTTTTATACCGCCCGACTCCTGGCCCTTGAGGGTTCCGTTCCGCCATTCGTGGATAGTAGTCTGGCCCAAACCAATCATTGACCCATTCCCGCACATTGCCAGCCATATGACTGAGTCCGTAGGGACTGCGCCATTCTTCAAAACTATCCACTGCTGCCACCAGTGGGATTTGATGCACATGATACAGGCCTGAGACAGCCAGGTCGTCATCGGGCACTTTACTGCCCCAAGGAAATAAACTTCCTTCTGTCCCGCGCGCGGCTTTTTCCCATTCGGCTTCCGTCGGCAACCGCTTATTCTGTGCATGACAAAATTGATCGGCCGCTTTCCAATCCATATACATGGCGGGCCATCGCGCCATGACATAATCTGGAAGAACATGCACATCGATTAAATGCCAGATGAGATCTCGAAGTTTGTGGGGAACGGGAAGGCCTTGTTGATTCAAAAACGCTAAGTACTCCGCCATACTGACTTCATCGCGATCAATGGAATACGCATCCAGCCAAATTCGACGTTGCGGAAACTCCGTGTCGTCATACTGCGTTTCCAACCCAAAAGGGTCGTCATCCTTCCGCACGGTGCCCATGAGGAACCACCCTTCAGGGATGTTCACGGTTGGGGAGCCTTGAACAAGTTTGGCAATTTCCTGAAGATGCCCGTCTAATGCTGGAGGAGGATCAGCAACCACCTGCAGTGCGAAAGAATCCTTGGGAAATACAAACAACAGTACCCACACCATTAGAATTCGAAAGTAAAGCACGTGATCAAATCCCCCGTTTGTTCAATATCACCACCCAGAAACAATTCTGCATGAAAACTTTTACCAGTCTTCTCAATTTCACAACCAACATCCGTTGAGGAAGCCATGGGCTTGGGGAAAACTTCAGATGCCTGTTCGCACAATGTACAAATGCCTAGATCCAAGAGTCAAAAATTCCTCAATGAAGACCAACTTCTTCTGGGCACGTATCACACCAAATCGACATAACGGAACGCAATCTTCGCAACGTATCGCATCTCATCCCCAACGCTAAAGCTCCTTCCGAATTCAGCCGAATCAACATGAAGGGATTGAAGCGCGTGCTCACAGCACATCAGGCCTCAGTGGCCTAAAAATAGGGCACATTCCCTGCAGCCTCAGCAAGTACATGAAAGTTTGAAAATATCATAGCTGCTTGACTTCAGCCTACATCTATTTCGTGCCAGATGGATTGGTTGGCGCGATACAGCGAACCGGAGGATTTCACATGTCTCGCTCTTCTCACCTTTCTTTCAAAACGCCTTTTTGTTTCATCCTAGTACTATTTTTCATCGCACTCACCACCACCACGACCATTCAGCCAGGGTTCGCTGCAGCCTGTCCAACCAGTGCCTATGTGAGCATACCTTCTGATTCTTGGATACCCGACATTTCCCATTCTTGTTTTGCTCAAGGACGCACTATTATCCCATCGGTGAACAATGGGCATTGGTCCTCATCAGCTACATGGGGTGGCACAGTTCCCTCCAGCAATGATGTCGTTATTATTCAACATCATGTCACCTTCGATACTCAAACCGAAGTTTATAATTTGGCCGTGGCTCCCAATGGAACATTATCGTTTCTCCCAACATCCACGACATCGTTGACCGTCGGCACCCTGATGGTCAAAGAGGGAGGGACCCTGGAAATCGGGACAACAAGTAACCCGATAGGAACCAATGCGACCGCTTCTATTCTATTTGCTGACCGGTCTCTCAATCTTACATTAGATCCAGCTCAATACGGCAATGGTCTGTTAGTTTTTGGAACGCTGACCGTTCATGGTGCCACGCTTTCTGATACCTTCGTTCGTCTAAACAACGAACCAGTCGCAGGGACATCAAATGTATCTCTTGGACAAGCTGTCACAGGTTGGCGACAGAATGATCGGCTCATCATTCCTGATACGCGCCAATTGACAGTACAAGAAGATCTGGAAGCCTATGCTCCGCAATGGGAAACTCCGACCTTGCAAAGTGTGTCCGAGACGCAACTTACTTTAGACCAACCCCTGGCCTTTCACCACAAAGGCGCCCGCGACGGTAATGGGAATTTGGTGTTCTTACCCCATGTGGGCAATCTCACCCGCAATGTGGTTTTCCAGTCTTTCAATTCCAACGGAACCCGGGGGTATACATTTTTTGCACACCGCGCACATATTGACATTCGATACGCCGCGTTTCGCGAGCTTGGCCGCACGACGGTTATGCCCCACGATGTCACAACCTTCGATGGATCAGGAAATGCCACACAGATTGCCAACAACCACCTCTATCGAACACCAATTACCCTCTATCATGTGTTGGGCCCATTTCCTACGATCAATTCCTATCAATACACATTGATCGGCAATGCCGTAGATGGGGGAGACACTGATCATGCCTTTCGATGGTGCATGGGAATCATCGATAGTCACTATGGCCTCATCCAAAAAAATGTCTGCTACAACACCATGGGCTCAGGCATAGCGATGTGGACCGGAGCGGAAACTGAAAATGTTGTGGAACAAAACTTTGTCATGCGGGTGAGGGGAACGGGGGCAAAAATTGTCACGTCCGGAATTAAAAAAATAAACGGCAATGAAGGTTCCGGGTTTTATCTCAAAGTCAATAATCGAGTCCGGGATAACGTAACCGCCAATATCGTCCCTCTCCCGGCAAGCATCTTGGAGCCCATTAAAGGCGATAACAAAGTTGATTGGCACGGATGGCGAATGGGATATGCCCTCTATCAAGGTCCAATGAATAATGGAATCATTAGAATTCCCAATACTCCAGGAGCCGACCCAGGTACGTATACCAAAGTGACCAATGGATTACCAGTTCTCGAATTCACCCGAAATGAAGTCTATGGAGCGGTTAAACATGGGCTGATCAAGGACTATGGTGGCATTTCTTCTGACGCTAATGGGAAAATTCTCAGTGATATATTGAAAGACTTTCGAGCATGGCATTTTTATGGACATGGATATTGGGGACATGAAAGCAATCCCATGACGTTGGACGGATTCACGGCCTTCGGAGACAAACAAGTAAAACGAGGGATTGGCGTCAACTTTCATCAGGCAGAAAATTTGAATTTCCGACTTATTCGGTCAGACATTCAGTCCTTGGAGACCGGAATGATTACTCCAACCGCCCCAGAATTCCGCGTGGGAAGTGGAGAGAACCCCAAGCATGGCGTGGTGCATATCGAAGACAGTAATTTGCGAAATTATACGAACATTTCTATTAATCCAGTGGCCAGATACAATAACGGAGTAGGATTGCCCACTCGGGCAATAACAATTAAAAATGTAAATTTTCAGAATATCAACGCTGTGGGAACTTCCCATGAGAACTTCACCCAATATCATATCAATATGGATTTCCAAACCGGTGGGTATTTAAACCTTGTTGTAAAGAATGAGGTATTAGTTACCAATTACAACAATACCGGAAACGACTTCGAAGTGTATTACTTGGAACAACGACCTGACTTCATAGTGCCAGAAACCACATTTGATGCAAAAGGCTCAACCAAAATGGTCGGAGCGCCTAGTCCAGGACTCACCAATCAAGCCATGGTCAATAAAGGCTTGTCACCCATTGCCGGAGAAATCACCCCCTGTTTGAATAGCGCCAGCTTTCCTGAGATCAAGGGTTATGTGTGTAACTCCACTGGTAGTGAAATTGATGTCACTCCACCGGCTCCACCCTCTGGATTTCAACAGATATTGCCTTAGGGACGAGCGAAGAAGCTCACCATATTGCGGCTGACATTGAGAGGCTCCTGCAAGGATCCTTTGGTTTTGTTGCCCCTTGCAGTGAAACGTGAAGCCATCAAAGAAGAGAGAAGGACCCAGAAAATTTGACACCGTCTTAAGTGGATAAGTAGGGCTTGCTGATAAAAGCATAATGAGTTGATTCGAGCGGGCTTTTGCTTGTACAACCAGGGGTGCCGTGCACAGATATCGTCTTCCCACCCCCTAAAAGCTTGCACCAGGAGACTTCATGTATCGACAACCCGCTGTCAATCAGTTGGCCTTTGAAGATTTCATTCTGCCCTTTGGCGGGAAGCTCCGCCATGATAATCGTTGGGTGATTCTGGCCAAACAGATTCCCTGGGCCGCCGTTGAGACGGCCTATGCCCAACAGTTTTCCCAAGAGGACCTGGGCTCGCCGGCGAAGTCGTCCCGCCTCGCGCTGGGGGCCCTCATCGTAAAAGAACGGCTGGGCGTGACGGATCGTGAACTGGTGGAGCAGATTGCCGAAAACCCCTCTCTGCAATACTTCTTGGGCCTCATGGAGTACCAACACGAGGCCCCCTTCCATCACTCCTTGCTCACCACCTTTCGCAAACGATTCACTCATGACAGCTGAGGAGCCATCAATGAGGCCATTGCCCGGCTGATTGCGGACGCCCAACCGACAACGGCTGCCCCGCCCAACCCGGACCTGGTCGACGCGAACGAGAAGGACGAGCCCGCTTCCCCGAACGGCCAGTTGCTCGTTGATGCCACCTGTGTGCCCGCGGCTATCACTTATCCGACAGACCTCAAGCTGCTCAATGATGCCCGCGAGAAAACGGAAGAGATCATTGATCAGATGCATGGCTCTCGAACGAGTCCGACGACGAAGCCCCGCACCTATCGGCAGAAGGCGAGGCAGGCGTACTTGCGAGTCGCCAAAGCCAGAACACCAGGGAGGCGGAAATTTCGACAAGGCATTGGGAAGCCGCTCCGGTATCTTCGGCGCAATCGGGCCACGATCGGCAAGCTGGCCGAAGAAGGGTTGCTTGTCACCTTACCCCGCAAGCGCTATCGCCAGCTGCTCGTCATTCAGGAGTTGTCTCGGCAACAGCGTTGGATGTACACGCACCGCTGTCATCGCATCGCGGATCGCCTCGTCAGCCTCAGTCAGCCTCATGTCCGTCCCATCGTACGTGGCAAAGCCGGAACCCCCGTTGAGTTTGGCGCGAAAATCTCGGTGAGCCTGGTGGACGGGGTCAGTGTTGTGGATCGCATCAGCTGGGACGCCTACAACGAATCCGTGGATCTCGTGCCACAGATCGATGCGTATCGTCGACGGTTTGGACATGATCCCGCTTCGGTACACGTGGACCAAATCTATCGCACGCGTGAGAACCGTCGTGTCTGTGCCAGTCGAGGCATTCGCCTTTCCGGGCCGCCGTTGGGCCGCCCACGAACGATCACCGAGGCCACCGCCGAGCAGGTAAAGCAGGATCGTCAACAGACTCGTAACGATGCGACCGCTCGGATGGCCATTGAAGGCAAGTTTGGGCAAAGCAAACGCCGGTTTGGGCTCGGACGTCTGATGGCCAAGCTGGCGCGGACCTCCGAAACGATGATGCACGTGTCATTTTTGGTGATGAATTTGGAGCATCTCCTCACCCGAGCTAGTTTTTCTTGGCTGTGTTCTTGGTGGCAGGACTGGAGGAGGATGTGGAACGGCCTGCTGGATGCCTGGTGGCTCCAGATGCAAGTAAACTTCCGGGACTCTCGTGTCTATGGCGTCGAGGGCAGAGGGGCAAGGGGTCCACAATTTCTCGCGGGAGTGTGAGTGAATCAAGGAAAATGCTTTTTTCAGCAAGCCCTACCTAAAGAAAATTGATGATGCCTTTCATGTGTTATCACAGACTCCGGAGAAAGGCCGAACCTGTGATGAAATTCGGGAAGGGTACCAAAAATACCAAATTGGCAAGCACATCATTTTCTACCGAGTCATAACACCCCACCACATTGAGATCGTGCGTATCCTGCATGGCCGGATGGAAATCGAACATCGCCTCACCGAAAACTAAATGGCGGATGTGGCACATCGCGCTGTGTTCTCGCTTCGTCCCATATTTCATCAACAGATTTCTTCCTAAATCCGCTTTGCTCCCCTTTAATGAGCGTGGTACCTCAATTTCGGCAGGGGTTTCCTCCTCAGGGATAAGTTCACGAACCACTTCGCTTTCGTTTCCAAAATGGCCGGAGGCGATTTTGGCCTTGATCCACTCGGCTTGCTTGTCCGTCACGGAAATACTTTTTTTACCATGGGAATCGTTGGATATCTCCTCAGGTCTGAAGGCCTTATTTTGCCCTCCCTTTTGGCATAGAAATTTAACCTGATAATAGCCTTGTCTCAGACCTAGCGCATCTCTTTCGTGCGTGGGTTCCCTCTCTGGGTGGAAAGAACGATTGTGTGAGTCTCACTCCACCAAAAATTTGCGATTGATCCGATAAAAGGATTGCACGGGGTTTAAAAGCAGGATAAACTGATAATTATCAGTAAATATTCTGTTGAAAGGAGGTGCGATGTTTACAATAGATTCAATTCGGCCTGTTTCCGATTTTAGCCGCAAGCCTGCCGAGCATATTAAACGGCTCAAAAAGACAGGCAAGCCAGAAATATTAACGGTGAATGGCAAAGCCGAACTGGTCATTCAGGATGCCAAATCCTACGAAGAAATGGCGAGCCTATTGCACTCGCTCAAACAAATTGCCCAATCCAAACAAGAACATGATACGGGCAAAGGCAGTTCTGCCAAAAAAGCATTCTCTCGACTCAGCAAAAAACTTTCGGCTCAATATCCACATGCCGGTTTTTAAAGTTCATATTTCCCCAACGGTTGAAGCTGAAATTGAACATTACGTTCATGAAATCGCCAAGGATTCCATCCCCAATGCGCTTAAATGGTATGGGGGCATGATGGACAAAATATCGACGCTCATTCAATCTCCTGCCCGTTGCCCCTATGCCGATGAAATAGCCTTTCATGATTATGAAATCAGGAATTTGATCTTCGGCAATTATCGAATTTTATTTCACATCAAGGGCTCAACAGTTCAGGTATTGCATGTGAAACACGGCAAGATGAAACGCCGACCGCTTGAGTAATGGATTCAATCGGTGATGTCACCCTCACCAACTACACCGATCTTTCCTGAGTGGTTGGTGCTCTTTCTTTCCTTCTGCCTAAATCCCAATCCGCTCCACTTCATCGAGGGATAACACTTCTGATCGTCGATCATAAATTCGTGTGGTTTTCGGTTTGTTTCTCTCTCAAGGTCTGATAATATACTTTATCAGCTATAAAAACTGGGTTAGAATCCTTCCTTATCTATGACGTCAAAAACCCTTCCAGCGACCCAACTCGAAACCCGCAAACTGACGCAGGCCGATTTTCATCGGTTGGCCGACGTCCCACCTGAGCTGGAATGGTTTGCGAACATCAATAATCCTAAAACCAAGCGGGCCTATAAGATCGACCTTCAAGACTTTACCGGCTTTGTGGGGATTCACGCCCCCGAGGAAATGCGGACCGTGACCCGGGCTCATATCATTGCCTGGCGCACTACCTTGGAGCAGCGCGGCTTAGCTCCATCGACCATCCGGCGAAAGCTTTCAGCTATCGCCTCCTTGTTTGATCATTTGTGTGAGAAAAACGCGGTGACGCATAACCCCGTGGCCGGGGTAAAGCGTCCTCGATCTAATAATAATGAAGGGTCCACCCCGGCACTAAGTGATCTTGAGGCAAGTGAACTCCTCGTCTTTCCCGACGACACCACCCTCAAAGGCAAACGCGACCGGGCCATCTTGGCCACCCTCCTCTATCACGGTATTCGCCGCGAAGAAGTGTCCACGTTGAATGTGAAAGATATTCATCCACGCGGCGGGGTGCCGCATTTGAATATCAAGGGCAAAGGCGGGAAGATTCGCTATATTCCGATTCATGCTCAAGCGCTGCGCCTGATCGTGGACTATCTGGAGGCCGCTGGCCATGAGAGGATGTGAATGGCCCGTTGTTCCGGCCCCTTCGCAACAACCGCACGGGCACGCTGAACAAGCATCTTCATCCCGATAGTATTTATCACGCGATCGTCAAACCCTATGCCGGGTTGGGCGTGCATTCTTTACGGGCCACTGCGGCAACCAATGCGCTAGAGCATGAAGCCGACATTGCCAAGGTTCAGCAATGGCTGGGCCATGCGAACATATCCACCACCCGCCTGTATGACCGCCGGAAATCCCGTCCAGAAGATAGCCCGACGTTTCGGGTGAAATATTAGCCTATATACAGGTAGGAAAAGTGTGGGGCCCGTATTTCAGGACCACTTTTCTATTTTTGCTTTTCCCGTAATTCCCCAAAAAGCCCAAATGCAATGGGCCTTTCCCGGTAAACCTATTGATTTTTTGCATTATCATAAGCGGAAACAGAAGGAAGGTCGAGGTATGTTCGAAAGACCCTGACCAAGCTAATGGCTGCTTAGTGATCAGAACTGTTTCAGAGAATCCGTTTGGCTCGAATGTACTATTTGCACCAATTCCCGCAGTGCCGGGGTGACCTCTCCTGATCTTGCTAAAATGCGAAAATAACTGCTCAATTAGCAAATCTACAAATCAGTCAATTCATTTTCTCATCACACTTACGACCATGGGTCGTCTTGCGTCCGAACCCTGCCTAACGTTTGCACTTGAATTAGCTCGTTTAGAATCTCAGCCTCAAGTGGGTCCGGGTTGGGTTCAGGAGCATTGAGCCAACGGGCAATGCGGCGAATACAAGTTGAATCGCGATAATAAAAACTGTGCACGAACTTTCCAATGATCAAGTTGCGAAAGAATGTGTCAACGCTATCTGCCGACCAGCGATCGGTCTCAAGAAAATTCGTTATCGGATTGCCTAAATTAGTGTCTGAGAGAAAACTCGATCGCCTAAGGGAGCCGTGGGTTTTCTCGTCCTTTCTGATGGCGAATCCTTCGCATGAATGGTGAACCACCCCTGAAAACAGCAGGGGTTTCGTGTAAACTGGCGCATCATTCACCACGATTCCCAGGAGGCACACGACGATGCGGCAGCGATTTGAACGGCAGTTGGACTGAGGCCAGACCCCGATTGAACAGGTCCCCATTCCGCCCAAGAGTCGGGATGAATTGCCCCCGGTGTTGCGCGGGCTCCAGTGGATCTTTCAGACGCCCGAGATCAATGAGCAGATTTTTCAACTGCTGGAGCAGCGGGTCACGGGTGGCAAGCAGGCCACCGGCCGGCCTGGGATGGACCTCTGGCATGTCCTGGTCCTCGGCGTCGTCCGATTAGCCTTAGACTGTGACTACGACCGGTTGGAATACTTGGTCCACTATGACACGTTACTGCGACGCATCATGGGCTTGGAGTCCCACTTCCGTGGGGAGTTTGGCCAAGGCTTTCATCAAAAGACCTTGAGTGAGCATGTGTGTCACGTGGACGAGGCCTTACTGGCTCAGATCAATGAAATTGTGGTGAAGGCCGGGCGGTCAGTCTTTAAAAAAAAAGACGACGAGCCCCTTCGCGCCAAACGTGACACGTACGTGCTCGAGACCAACGTCCATTTCCCCACGGATTTGAATCTGCTCTGGGATGCCTGTCGGAAATGTTTGGTCTTGCTCCCGCGGCTCGCCCGGCAACAGCGCCTGCCCGGCTGGCGCAAGGCCGCCATTTGGCGGGCGCAGCTCAAGACCTTGCTCCGGGTCTGTGGGTCGATTCACCATGGTGGGGGTACCAAGAAGCCTGAGCGGCTAGAGGCCGCGGTGACGGCCTCTCTGCAGAAAGCCTACGCGCTGGAGCAGAAAGTCTTTGCCAGTCTCCGCGAGCTTCGGGCTCAGCCCGTGTCCCTCGTGGAGCAAGGAACTCTCGCGGACGTGGAGTACTTTCACGAGAAGCTGATCAAGCATCTCGATCTTATCGAACGCCGGGTGCTGAAGGGCGAAACGATTCCCCATGCCGAGAAAGACTTTTCGCTCTTTGAGCCGCATACCGAATGGATCAGCAAGGGCAACGCGTCGGCCCCCGTGGAACTGGGGCACAAGGTTCTGATGACGACGGACCAATATAGTTTGATCCTGGACTATAAGGTCATGGACCAGAGTAGTGATGTGAAGGAAACGCTACCGTTAGCCGATCGGCTCCTGACTCGGTTTGGCGACGGGAGCCTGCAGAGCTGGAGTGTGGATAAGGGGTTTAGCGCACAACACGATCGGGAGCTCCTAGAGCTGTTTATCCCCGAGGTCATCATGCCGAAAAAGGGGCGACGGTCCCAAGCGGATCAGGCCCGGGAAACACACCCGACGTTTCGCCGCTTACGTCGGCAACACAGTGCGATTGAGTCGAACATCAATGCCTTGGAGCATCATGGGTTGAATCGCTGCCCCGACAAAGGGTGGTCAGGCTTTCAACGGTACGTCGGCTTGGGGATCTTGGCCTACAATCTCCACAAGATCGGCCACCGGCTGCTGGCACACGACCGGCGCCGCCAGCCGCCACTCCAGCACGCCGCCTAGCGCCGCACGCGGCCGGAAGAAAGACGGCATCGAGGGAGACCTCTGTCACGAATCGACGGCGAGGTCATGGTCGAGGGCTCCCACCCAGGACAGGGCACGAATGGTGGACGAGAAAAGACGTTGGGGAGTCCAAGGTCGGGTGCCGAAGAGAGGTTTTGGGACAAGATCCCGGAACATGCCTGGGGGAAAACGGTGTTTTCTCTCAGGCACTAAATTAGTGATTTTCCTTCACCAAATTCTTATTCCACTCTGGGATTTCCACACTCAAATTTTGAGTCCCATCCGGTACGCATTGGCAGGCGAGTCGTGATTGCAGTGTGATCGCTGGGGCCTCATCGAGCTGGTCTAATTCATCGTCGGTAGCTTCGTTGCAAGTATCAAGACCTTCCCTCACAATTACATGGCACGTAGAGCAAGCACAGACACCACCACAAGCATGTTCGACATCCAGGCCTGCGCCCATGGCGATATCCAAGAGGCTCCCCGGTTGTCCTGTCGGACCATAGGGAATTTTACTTGGATCAACCTCAACCACCAAATTTTCCTCTAGTGATTTGAAGGTTACAGTGAATGCCTTTGTTGCTGCCTTTGCTTCAACCTGCTCAATATATGGATTACTCCCGCCCATCAGTTTCTCCTCAGTTTTACTGAAATTTAATTGTACTTGTTAATTTAAATCGCTTTAAATTTCAACCAGTTGTATGCAATTGTTCTAATCGACGACTTATTCTATCTCCGACTAAATTACTCTTGACTAGACAAGAAAGTCAATGCTAGTATTTGTTCCGATGTAAATGGTCGGAGACTTTTTACGTCTTCGATTGTGAAACTAAAAAGAGGTTACTGTGCTCAAGTTCTCAAAAAAAGCAGATTACGCATTGTTGGCCTTGCAGTACATTGCTTCGGCTCAAGGTGGTGGGGCTCTGCCGCCGCGTGTGGTGAACACCAAGGAAATTGCTGAAGAGCATTTTATGCCAGTGGAATTATTGGCCAAAGTTCTTCAGACATTGGCGCGGCATCAAATTATAGAAAGTCATCATAATGGACCCAAAGGTGGATATGTGTTGGGACGAGAACCCAAAGACATTACTATCGCCCAAGTGTTAGAGGCGATTGAAGGGCCGTTAGGGATTACCGATTGTTACCACGAAAAAGAGGAATCATCGTGCGATCAAATGGATCGATGTAACATTCGAACCCCTTTGCTCAAAATTCAAGAGAGCATTTATACATTGCTCAATGGTATGTCGATTGAAGATATGTTGAGAGACGAATCGCCATTAATCATCGTCGAATCTTTAAAGCCACAAGGAGTGCACTCATGAAGTTACCCATTTATATGGACAACCATTCCACCACCCCATGCGACCCTCGCGTGGTGGAGGCGATGCTCCCATATTTCACAGAAAAATTTGGCAATTCCGCAAGCCGCAATCACTCCTTTGGGTGGGAGGCTGAAGAAGGTGTTGACCGTGCGCGCAAGCAAATAGCCAAGCTTATCAATGCCGATTCAAAGGAAATTGTGTTTACCAGTGGTGCGACAGAATCTGATAATTTGGCTCTCAAGGGTGTCTTTGAAATGTACCGGGAAAAGGGGGATCACATCATCACTAGTTCCACGGAACATCGGGCAGTGCTTGACCCCTTGAAGTCATTGGAGAAAAAGGGAGCCAACGTCACCTATTTGTCCGTGGATAAACTTGGCATGGTTAACCCCGAAGATGTGCGAAATGCCATTACTGATAAAACCATATTAATTTCCATCATGTTGGCCAATAACGAAATTGGCACGATCAATCCCATTAAGGAAATCGGAAAAATTGCCAAAGAAAAAGGTGTCCTTTTCCATTGCGATGCGACGCAAGGCGTAGGCAAAATTCCCGTGGATGTGCAAGATATGGGCATTGATTTGATGTCTTTCTCAGCGCATAAAATTTATGGGCCGAAGGGTATTGGAGCCTTATATGTTCGGCGGAAAGCTCCTCGTGTGCGGTTGGTGCCGATGATTGATGGCGGCGGACATGAACGTGGAATGCGATCAGGTACGCTTCCAGTCCCCTTGATTGTGGGATTCGGAAAAGCCGTTGAATTGTGTGAGCAAGAAATGGCTGAAGAGACCATTCGGATTAAAGCCCTTCGTGATCGTCTACAAGAGGGGATTACGAGTGCCATGGAAGAAGTGTATTTGAATGGACATCCAACTGAGAGGTTGCCGGGGAATCTCAATATTAGCTTTGCCTATGTTGAAGGGGAAGCCTTACTGATGGGTGTGAAGGAAATTGCCCTTTCCTCAGGGTCTGCTTGTACTTCTGCGACGCTTGAACCGTCGTATGTGCTCAGGGCACTTGGGGTGGGTTCGGATTTGGCTCATTCCTCAATTCGGTTTGGCATTGGTCGGTTCACGACCGCAGAAGAAGTCGAATATACGATTGATCGGATGGCGAAAGCTGTGAATCATTTGCGAGAGATGTCGCCGTTGTATGAGATGGCCAAGGAAGGGATTGACCTGACAACCGTTCAATGGGCAGCGCACTGATGACCGTTCGTCATAAGTGAGTGAATTTTTTCCAATACTATTTGAAGTTCTAAGGAGGGTGGAATCATGGCATACAGTGAAAAGGTAATTGATCACTACAATAATCCCCGCAATATGGGGAGCTTTAAAAAAGAAGAAGATGGTGTGGGGACGGGAATCGTCGGCGCGCCAGAATGTGGCGATGTCATGAAGCTACAGATTAAAGTCGAAAATGACACCATTGTGGACGCCAAGTTTAAAACCTTTGGCTGTGGATCAGCCATCGCGAGTTCGAGTTTGGCAACCGAGTGGTTAAAAGGCAAAACAGTTGACGAAGCTGGGCAGATTAAGAATACGGAGATTGTGCAGGAGCTTAATCTTCCCCCAGTAAAAATTCACTGTTCTGTGTTGGCAGAAGATGCCATTAAAGCTGCATTAAATGATTATAAAAAGAAAGCAGCGACCGCAACGACACCAGAAGAAACGGCAGCCTCAGCCGGGTCATAGATTCGTGACATTGGACTAAGGGAGTGGGAATTATGGAAACCGAAATGGCACAAACAACTGAAACCCCAATCGTGACTTTGACTGATGCCGCAGTTGAGGAAGTCAGGCGATTGATGGACGTGCAAGATCTTACCGAAGGCGGTCTTCGGTTGGGAGTCAAAGGTGGTGGCTGTTCAGGTCTGAGTTACACGATAAATTTTGATGAAAAAATTGGCGAGTTCGACACGATTTGCGAAAAAGATGGTGTGAAAATCATCGTGGATGCCAAAAGTGCTATTTATCTTGAAGGCATGCAACTCGATTATCAAAAAGATCTCGTCAGCGGAGGTTTCAAATTCATCAATCCCAATGCCACGAAAACCTGTGGCTGTGGAGAGTCATTCTCGGCGTAGCCAACCCCTCAGGTAGGGGGGAATAAAAACAGTTCGATTCTTCGGGCATGGTGCAGTTGGACCATGCCCGTTGTGCGAGGGCAGCCAATGAGTACGCAACCGACATCCACTGATCATACGTCCCGCGAATTACCGATGGCCCGAAGCATGTGCTGGCATTGTCAGTCAGATGTCTGTGGGGAATATTTTTGTGGTCGATGTGTGAAGGTCCAGCCGCTTTCGAAAGAACTGGACTATTTTACCTGCATGAATCTCCCTCGATTGCTCAGCATTGATGAAAAAACATTGGAAGATACCTTCTATTCCTTAAGCCGTACCTTTCATCCTGATTTTTACGCCACAAAGGATGAAGGGGAAAAATGTGTCAGCCTTGGAAATACAGCCATCCTCAATACGGCCTATCGTACGCTGAAAAATCCAATTCAACGGGCTGAATACTTGATTCGTTTAGAAGCCGGTTCGGTGAAAGATATTCGTTCGACTCCACCCGCTGACTTATTTGAAGAAATCCTTGAGCTACAAGAGGATCTCGATGAGTTCCGTGCCCTAGCTGGCCCAAGAGACTCAGACCGAGGGCGGGAATTGCGCAGCAAACTTCAAAATGATCGAGCGACACTGGAAACTCGGCAAGAGCAACTGAAGGCTCGACTATTCGGAAAGTTCCAGGAATGGGATGCCTTGCAAATATCATCAGAAGCTACAGCAGAGACCCAAAGCCAAAAAGCGGCTGTACTCAAAGCGATGCAGGAAATACTATCTAACCGAACCTATGTTCGTAATATTGTGAATGATCTTATTGCAGCGACGAGCTGAAGGATATTTTAGTAGGGAGTTTATGGCAAGAATAGTTGGAATAGATTTGGGAACCACGAATTCATTAGTGGCCTACATGGATGGCGATGTTCCTCGTGTCATTCAAGGGAAACATGGTGATGCAAAAGTTCCGTCGATCGTCGGTCTGACGGATAATGGCCTCATTGTTGGTGAGCCAGCGAAAGAACATTTGGTTCGTGACCCCTCGAGGACGATTTATTCAGTCAAGCGGTTCATGGGGAAGTCTTTGGCTGATGTATCAGAAGAGCTAAAATATTTTCCCTATAAACTTAAAGAAAAAGGCGGCGTGATTCGCATACAAGTGGGAGAGAAGACTTATTCTCCGCCTCAAGTCTCAGCCATTATTTTGAAGGAACTCAAGTTACGTGCCGAAGCTCACTTGGGAGAAGATATTTCTAAGGCGGTCATTACCGTTCCCGCCTATTTCAATGATAGTCAACGACAAGCCACAAAAGATGCTGGGCTCATCGCAGGATTAGAAGTATTGAGAATTATCAATGAACCGACTGCGGCGTCATTGGCCTATGGGTTGCAGCAGAAAACACAAGGCGTGATTGCTGTCTACGATCTTGGTGGTGGGACGTTTGATATATCGCTGCTCAAACTCAAAGACGGAATTTTTGAGGTCTTGGCGACCAATGGTAATACGCATCTGGGTGGCGATGATTTGGATCGCCAGCTGGTTGAATCTGTGATGAAGGACATCGATAAGCAGTATGGTTTGAAGGTGGAAGACTTTCCCGACCTCATGCAGATGGTAAGGTTGGAGTCTGAACGAACAAAGATTCGCTTATCCAATGAGGACAAGGCCGCAATGTCTATTCCTCTTCCCGACGGCAAGGGCACCTATACCCGTGAATGGTCGCGAGAGGAATTGGAGTCCCTGACTATAGCCTTAGTGACACAAACACTCGCGCCTTGTCGGTTGGCACTGCAAGATGCAGAGTTGAAGGTCAGTGATATAGATGAGGTCGTATTGGTCGGTGGTAGTACCCGCATGCCATTAGTTCGACGTCTGGTTGAAGAATTGTTTGGGCAACCTGCGCATTGTGAAATGAATCCTGATGAAGTCGTCGCGCTCGGGGCTGCCGTCCAAGCAGGCATTCTTGCCGGTGATAACAAAGACATGTTGTTGCTCGATGTCACGCCATTGTCTTTAGGAATTGAGACGATGGGTGGAGTGATGAGTGCCTTGATTCGTCGGAATACCACGATTCCCACAAGTGCCAAGGAAATGTTTACGACCTATGTGGATGCCCAAACATCAGTCGATATTCATATCTTGCAAGGCGAACGTGAGTTGGTGAAAGACAATCGAAGCCTCGCTCGATTTCAACTCAAAGTTCCTCCTTTGCCTGCGGCAGTGCCACGGGTGGAAGTGACGTTCCTCATTGATGCCAACGGGATTCTTAATGTGACGGCCGCTGATATTCGAACCAGAGAATCACAAACCGTGCAGGTGAAACCGTCGCATGGTCTTACGGATGATGAAGTCGAAGGGATGATTCGAGAGTCGTTCCAGTTTGCAGCACAGGACATTAAAGCTCGACAGGTCATTGAAGCCAGAACCGAAGCCGATGCCATTCTTGTTGCGACAGAAAAAGCGTTAAAGCGAGGAACGGATCTCATCAAATTAGAAGAGGTTCAAGCGATTCACCAGGTCCTAGATGAACTTCGGAAGGTGAAGGACCAAGATGATCATCGTGTGATCCGAGCGAAGATTAGTGATGTCGAAAATGTCACACATCATCTCGCTGAAGAGTTGATGGATTCGACACTCAAAGAAGCGCTAGAAAACAAAAAACTTTCTGAAGTGGCCGACTAAATGTTTTGACTCGTGCCAAGGAGACGTTCATGGCCCAAGAACTCATGTGGGGTGATACAGAAGACATCGCGATTCGCTTACATGAAGAACACCCCGGACTCGACCCCCTGACCGTTCGGTTTACCGATTTGCACAGCTGGATTGTGGCATGGCCAGAATTTAAGGGCGAGCCAAAAGAATCAAACGAAAAAAAGCTTGAAGCGATTCAAATGGCTTGGCATGAAGAGTTTCAGGATGCATAGAGGTCGGATGTTAGCCCTAGAGAATTGAGATCTGTCGAGTGCCCAATTGGTAACAGTCTCGTTTTTTTTCATTTTCCGTGTATTGATTTACGTGGCTATGCAGTTGACTGCCCAAACTACTAAATGTAGTGTTTGGCGGTATGGAGATATATCCTGCGAA
>JAQBUF010000044.1 GCA_027623995.1 Nitrospirota bacterium | reverse complement strand
ATGAGCGCTCCTGATTGGCACAGATGCTCAGCATACTACCCCTAGTGGATGGGTGTGACAACCAGATAAGCACGGATTATTCTTTGGGAATGCTGGTCAATTTGGCATTCAAGTAGGGCTTGCGATTGTGACACTTATTTTCTCTGTTGTAGGGACGTATATTATTCTTAAGATTGTTGATATGACGATTGGTCTTCGGGTGTCATCCGAGGAAGAGACAGTTGGACTTGATCTCAGTCAACATGATGAACGGGCGTATTCCTAACCATACGAAGCCAGGTATTGCCATCCATGGATTTTGTAGGACATACCATACAGCTCAAGAAATATTTTGGAATCAACACATCATTATTTTGAAGGAGGTAGAGAATGACAGCCCCTGATGTTCTGGCTTTTGCGAAAAAGAACAAAGTAGAAATGGTCGATCTGAAATTTGTCGATTTGGTGGGAACGTGGCAGCATTTTTCCATTCCCACATCCGAGCTTACATTAGACTTATTTAAGGATGGCTCTGGATTTGATGGATCGTCTATTCGTGGGTGGAAGATGATTGAGAATAGCGACATGCTTGTGGTTCCTGATCCTAATACCGCCATTATGGATCCCTTTATGGAAATTCCGACCCTCAGCATGATCGGTCAGGTGCAAGATCCCATTTCACGTGAAGGGTATGAACGCGATCCTCGGGCGGTGGCCCAACGGGCTGAGCAATATTTGAAAAGCACCAAAATTGGTGACGTGTCTTTTTGGGGACCGGAAGCGGAGTTCTTTATTTTTGATCATGCGAGCTATGATCAAAACAGCCATTCCGGATACTATTTTCTCGATTCTGATGAAGGTATTTGGAACTCCGGGCGTGAAGGCCATAATTTGGGATCACGTCCACGGCATAAAGAAGGATATTTCCCTGTGGCCCCAACGGATGCGCAGCAAGACATTCGTTCGGAAATGGTGCGCGAAATGGAAAAGGCTGGCATTCATGTTGAGAAACATCACCATGAAGTGGCCACGGGAGGTCAAGCCGAAATTGATTTGCGTTTTGATACCTTAGTGACCATGGCTGACAAAATGATGATGTATAAATACATCGTCAAAAACGTGGCTCGTCGCCACAATAAAACCGCAACGTTTATGCCCAAACCATTATTCGGCGATAACGGGACCGGGATGCATACGCACCAAAGTATTTGGAAAGATAAGAAGCCATTATTTGCGGGAAAAGAATATGCCGGTGTATCAAAGATGTGTTTGCATTATATCGGTGGTATTCTAAAACATGGTCCTGCATTAGCTGCATTTACCAATCCAACGACTAATTCCTATAAACGATTAACGCCCGGCTTTGAAGCTCCGGTGTTATTGGCCTATTCTAGTCGGAACCGCTCGGCGGGAATCCGAATTCCCATGTATTCCCCGAATCCTAAAGCCAAGCGGATTGAGGTGCGCTTCCCAGACCCAACCGCAAATTGTTATTTGGCTTTCAGTGCCATGCTGATGGCCGGGCTTGATGGGATCCAAAATAAAATTGATCCAGGCGAAGCCATGGATAAAAATCTCTATGATTTAGAGCCAGAAGAAGCTGGGAATATTCCGACCCTGCCTTCAAGTTTGGAAGAAGCTTTGGACAACCTAGCCAATGACTATCAGTTCTTGTTAAAAGGAGGTGTCTTTAGTGAGGACTTGGTGGAAGCTTGGATCAGTTGCAAGCGAACGAATGATGTCGATGCTTTGCGGGTTCGACCTCATCCGCACGAATTCTTTATGTACTATGACATGTAAATTCGTCTCGTGAATCTAGGTTTGGTCAGAATTTGGTCACACCGAACACGCCCGTTTCCCCTTGAGGGAGACGGGCGTGTTTGTTTTTAGAACACCTTTCCTCGTTTCCTGAAAGATTTGGAATGGCCTCTAGGTTCATCGGAAAAGTTTTTTGAATAGTTTGTGAGTACGATTCATTCGTCGTTGAATATCTTTTTCAAACACCTTGGCCCCATCCTTCCACACGTCTGTGATGTACCCTAGTCGTCTAGCTAAATAGATCATATCTTCTGATCCTGGTTTTGGGAGAACTAAATCCTTGGCATTCCCACGGACGATACGAAGGCCATCAATAACCCGACGCATAAACACATAATCATCCCCTAAGGTTTTGGCATCGGCTTTGGAAAGATGGCTCGTGGTGTGGAGAGCTTCAAGGGCTTCCATGGTATGGGTGGTGCGCAATGTCGGTTCATGGTGTCCATGGATGAGCTGGAGGTATTGCGCGGTGTACTCAATATCAATTAAGCCTCCAGGACTATATTTGACATGGATCAGCCCTCGCGGAACCAACTCTCGAATTTGCCGGTAACGGAGATGCAGGGCTGTATCAAGAGGCCAAGATGTCGCACTGTACACAAACTCATCTCTGTGGTGTTCAACCTGTTGGCCAAGAATTGGATCTCCGGCTACATGGCGTAACTTGATCAAGGCTTGACGTTCAAATGGTGCTGCTCCGCCCTTGACATGGTAGTACTGTTGTATCTCTTCCAGCGAATTCGCCAAAAGACCCTTTTCTCCATGAGGTCGAAGTCTTGTATCAATTTGAAAAATACCTTCCTGCTTGGCTTCGATCCAACGCAAAAATTCCTGGACGAGTCGTTCGTAATATTCCCCAAAGGTGGATCGCTGATTTGAAGACGTGCTTGGGGCTACGTGATAAATAAACACAATCTCGATATCCGAGGCATAGCCCAATTCCTGCCCTCCCAGTTTCCCTAAGCCACAGATCGTCAATGGCAGGAGCTTTCCCGTTATTGGTTTGGGTGGCCTTCGTGATTGGTTCACGACTAACTGAGCCTCCAATAACGCTTGATCCAGAATGACTTCGGCCAAGATGGTCAGAGCCTTGGAAAACTCGGGAAGAGGCGTTCCCTGAAGAATATGATTCATGTCGATGCGGAAGAGTTCTTCATCCTTGAATTGGTTGAACAGGGTTTTTCGAGTTTCGGGGTTTTTTGTTTTTCCGAGTTTTTTACGCAATGACTGCGCCAGTTGATCTTTTGATGGGTGAGCGGTGCGTTTGTGAGAATCTTCAATAATGGGGAGCAAGTTCGTATGTTGGCGCCTGAGGAAATCTTCCCAGAGAAAGTCGCTTGTTCCGAACAATTGTGCGAGATTCGCTAATGAATCTTTTTGGGTTAACCAATTGAGATTTTTCTGAGTTGGGCGATTCTCCAAAAGTCGATCAAGGAACTTGTCAAAATGATTGAGTGCTTTGCTTGGATCAGGAGCCCAGGTTAAAAAATGCGTAAACTCTTTGAGCAAGGCGGCAGCCACCCTCAGTTCCTGTTGGTCCACGGCCGTCACGAATTTTTGTCCTTGTCGGCCTTTGACAAAAAAACGATTTCTGACTCTTGTCCCATCAACTTCTATGGTGGCCTTAGAGAGACAGATCCCCCTCATCGTGAGTGCATTGGCAAAGGCATAGAGAAACGCAGGGGAATCCGTGGCTCGAATGTCCATCACCGTTTCACGAGAGGACAGGGTATTATTGAATTGAATCTCCACGGGATGTACCAAATTTGAAAACGAGGTTTTTCGTGTTCCCAATGTTTCCACTAATTTTCGATTGACCCTGGTTCGAACCTCTTGAGCCTGATGAGCATCTAACAGCCGAATCATCTCGGTGAGTTCACGAGTCAATCCCTTTTGATGTTGGGTGTTGAATGTGCAGCCTGGGAGGACTTCCAGGCGAAAGACATCGACGACTTTTTTTCTGTATAACCCTGGGTGCTGTGTGGGACGACGACTTGGCCATTTGGGAGTTCCTGGGTGATGAGGTAGCCGTGGTAAGGGAGTCGCTGACGTGGGTGTATCGTCCTGATAGGTGAATATATATGCCTCGCGAATATCCAGTCCGTAGGCCGATAATAGCCCGCAAATCGTGGCGAATTCGGCAAAATAGTCATAGGCGACTAATGTTAGATGAAATTGAGATTTGCGTTTTGCTGGTTCCAATGTGAGAGCGCAAGGTTGTTCCGGGCTTAAGGCATTTGCCAGTTGGAGATGTTTAGCTACTGTTGTGGTTGGAAATTGTGCGAAATAATCTGGGTCCATGCGGTCGAGAAAATCCTGAATGACACCAGACTCAATGTTTGGTAGGACCTTCTGAAGGGTTGGAAGATTGGGTGAATGTCGCATAGGGAAGCAGTCTACCATTTCCGGCATTGTCAGGTCATGCTCAGCCTTCTATAATCGAATTTTCATTTGACGATACTGCCCTTATGCCATCATTAAAATCAATGCCATCAACTTCGTATCTTGATCCCAGCCCTCTTCTTCTTTCACCGGATTTATCATCTGACGAAGTTGTCCGACTTTTAGCCCCCTATGGATTCAGAAATTGGGAAAAGGCTGATGCCAATTTGCAATTAATGGCTGGTGATCCCAGAAGCCGAAAATTACTCGCCGGAATTCTTCAGGATGTGCTAGTCGCGGTATCTCAGACCGCTGACCCGGACCATGCATTGAATGAATGGGAACGGTTTCTTGAGGCTGGTCAGGCACGGGCACAAGTGTTTAGTTTTTTGTCTCACACTCCTCACATTTTGCAGTTGCTCTGTGTCCTGTTTGGAAACAGTCCCGCCATGGCAGAGACCTTAATCCGCGATCCTCTGTTGCTCTATTGGCTTGAGGATGAACGCATTTTGAAGTCGCGTCCCACAAAAAAACGACTTCATGTTCTCTTAGACCAAACCCTGGCGGTGAGTAAATCGTATGAGCGTAAGTTAGAGGCCCTGCGACGATTTCATCGTCGAGAAATGCTTCGTATCGGGGCTCGAGACTTGTTTCGGGTTGCCACGGTTCAAGAAACCTATCAATCCCTTTCTCAACTTGCGGAGGCAGTTATTCACGCGGCATATCATATCGTGGTCGATGATCTGAAGACTCAGCATGGAATTCCTTATCATAAAAATTCACAAGGAACGTTACAGCACACCGCATTTGTTATCCTGGGAATGGGGAAACTTGGCGGGAAAGAACTCAACTACAGTTCCGATGTTGATCTTGTCTATGTCTATGAATCCAGTTATGGCCAAACCAAGTCAACGAAAGGGCAAGCCAGCCTTTCCAATGAAGCCTTTTTCCAAACTGTTTCCCGAACGCTTACTCAGGTGTTGTCTGTCTCAACTTCAGAGGGCGCCTTATTTCGGGTAGATTTACGATTACGACCAGAAGGGGCGGTTGGTCCTCTCGCCTGGTCGGTCGATGAAGCGGTGCAGTATTATCAGACTCGCGGACGTGCGTGGGAACGCTTGGCATTTCTCAAGGCCAGGCCCATTGCAGGTGATTTGAGGATTGGGAAGGCCTTCCTCAGAAAAATTCGTCCATTCGTGATAGGGCAAGAAGAACAATCAGCCCAAAAGATTGTGGAGACCGTTCTTTCGTTACGAACTCAAATTCATCAAAAGGTAGCACGAAAAGGTGAACAAGATCGAAACGTGAAACTGAGCCCAGGTGGTATTCGAGACATTGAATTTATTGTTCAGACCCTCCAATTAATTCATGTGGGCAGAGAGCCTCAATTATTTGAGCCCAATACCCTGAAAAGTCTTCAGCTCCTCGTTGACCAGCAACATATTCTTTCAGAGCAAGGAGAACAGCTGAAGAACTATTACCTGTACTTGCGAGACGTCGAGCATAAATTACAAATGGTGTACGAACTTCAAACCCATACATTACCTATTCAGGAGGAGGAAGTCCTGAAATGCGCGATTCGGATGGGGCATGACCCCAATATACTCAAAGGGGATCCTATCCCATTTCTCGCCAAATACAGATCCATGACGAGTCATGTTCAAGAAATTTTGAAAAACCTTCTTTTTTAGCCGACCAGAAAATTTCTTTGATAGTAAGGTATTTCCCACCCACACTAGCCAACGATTCGTTTGCCTGGAGGGAAAGTTTTGACTTCTGTCGCGTGCTGCGTATTTGAGCGGAACTTAAAGAAGGGAAGGCAGACGTATGAGGCGTTTATTGCAATTTCATTTCTGATCGGGATTTTCTCCACCGCCAAGCTAACATTCCTGCCAAGCCTGTTCCAAAAAGCAGGATGGTACTGGGTTCGGGAACGACCTTTTCGTCGGTTTCGGTGAACATCGGTTCAGAGAGGCTTGTCCCATATTGAAAGGTCACATTCGAGATATCAAGAACCGAAAGTCCACTCGCTCCTGATAAAGTGAATACCACGGAATTTCGAATAAGTGGGTCAGAAGCAAGTCCCCCATTTGGAAGAAAACTAGGATCGTTGGAAATAATCCCAAAATTTATTCCTCCCGGTGCATTAGTGCCATCTAAATTCGAACCATTAAAATTCCCTGATGAGGTGCCAATCCAGCCGGCACTCGAGATGGCATATTCAAACCCGCCAATATTCGTATTATAGGCAAATTCGCCTCCGACATTTGTGGTTACTCCGTTGCAGGGGCCAATATCGCACTGATTGCCTTGTACAATAGAGCCAGGAGAAATGGTCGCCGTTTCGGGGTTCAGGGTGAGACTATCCGTCCAATCAAATTTTAATCCTGTCAAAGTATTGCCAGGCACATCTTTATTGGAACTTGTGTTGTCGCTCGTAGCTGTATTGGTCAATGTAATGGTCAGAATATCATTGGTGATGATAAAGAGGGCAGAAGAACTGAGCGAAGCGTTTTCAATCCCAGTGCCGGAGCCAGAAAATTCTATGGATAGCGCCATGACCGGTGTCATAGGCCATAGGATCATCACAATGGTAAGGACGGTCCCGAATACAAGGTTATTGTGAATCAATAATTTTTGTAAGGTTTTTTTTGAGTCCATAGTGCATATCCTTATATTAGAAAAAAATTCCTTATTCTCCTTTCGGGTCTTTTTCATGTAGGCTTAACTGCCTGTTTCCAATTCCTTTTCCCCGGCATCTTCAAAAACCAAAAGGATGTTATTTATTGAGGAATTTCTGAAAATCATTGCATGCATGTAAATTCGCACAACAGGTATTCGCTAAGGTGCGCTTTGGGTAATTTTTTACAGAAAAATAGTAGTTTTTCCCAGGTTAGACTTGATCCCACCTTCCTGGTGGTTATCTTCATACAAAGATCGAAATATGTACGTTTGGGATAGGAGTCACTGACTATGGATATGAATCGAATGACGTTAAAAGTTCAAGAAGCCCTCACCACGGCTTCGTCCATTGCCATGAGGCGCAATCATCAAGGCATTGATGTCGAACATGTCTTACTGGCGTTACTTGAACAACCCGATGGATTAGCTGAGCCGATCCTCGAAAAAACGGGCGTGGCCATATCCGCCGTGAAAGCTGCGACGGCAAAAGCACTCGATCGAATTCCTCAGGTGAAAGCCTCAGGGCCTGCGCCAGGTCAAATTCATTTGGCTCAACGAACGGTCACGTTGTTATCCAATGCCGAAACTGAAATGCATGCGTTGAAAGATGAGTATGGGAGTGTGGAACATTTATTGCTGGCCATGGTGAAAGATGGTGGCGTGTTCAAAGAACTCGGGATTACACGTGATAAGTTGTTGGCGGGGTTGCAAAAAGTTCGAGGAACTCAACGAGTGACAAGTCAAAACCCAGAAGGCACGTTTCAATCATTAGAGAAATATGGAAGAGATCTGACTCAACTGGCCAGTCAGGGGAAGCTGGATCCGGTTATTGGCCGTGATGAAGAAATTCGTCGGACGATTCAAATCCTCTCGAGGCGCACAAAAAATAACCCGGTGTTAATCGGTGAGCCTGGGGTTGGAAAAACCGCCATCGTTGAAGGGTTAGCCCAACGTATTGTGAACGGAGATGTGCCAGAAGGGCTGAAGCGAAAACGGCTTGTGGTGTTGGATATGGGCAGTCTTGTGGCCGGTGCCAAGTTTCGTGGGGAATTTGAAGAACGGTTAAAGGCGGTGCTCAAGGAAATTCAATCTGCTCAGGGAGAGATTCTTTTATTTATTGATGAACTCCATACCGTGGTCGGAGCTGGCGCGGCAGAAGGTTCCATGGATGCCGCGAATCTGTTGAAACCACTCTTGGCCAGAGGCGAATTACATCTTATTGGGGCGACGACTCTCGATGAGTATCGCAAGTACATTGAAAAAGATGCGGCGCTTGAGCGACGGTTTCAACCTGTCTATGTCGAAGAACCATCGGTCGAAAATACCATCTCGATTCTCCGAGGGCTCAAGGAACGTTACGAAATTCATCATGGTATTCGCATTAAAGATGCAGCGTTGGTCGCTGCCGCACGACTGTCACACCGGTATATCGGAGATCGGTTTCTTCCAGATAAAGCGATTGACCTGATTGATGAGGCTGGAGCGCGACTTCGGACTGAAATTGACAGTATGCCGGCGGAGCTCGATGAGATTTCACGTAAGGTTTTGCAGCTTGAGATTGAACGAGAAGCCTTGAAAAAAGAAGAAGATGCTGGGAGTAAGGCGCGGTTGGAAACTTTGGAAACGGAACTCGAGGGAAAGTGTCAAGCCTTGGCTGAGTTGAAGACACAATGGGAAGCGGAAAAATCCTCAGTCGGGCGATTGCAGAACCTTCGTCAGCAGCTTGAGGAACTTCGACATCAAATTGAAAAGGCCGAGCGAGACTATGATCTCAATCGGGTCGCAGAGCTTCGCTATGGCTCTCTCCCTCGGCTCGAAGGGGAGCTGAAGGCCGAAGAAGCGCATCTCGATCAGGACAAAGGAGAATCTCGATTACTCAAAGAAGAAGTGGATGAAGATGATATCGCCGAAGTTGTCAGTCGCTGGACGGGCATTCCCATGAGCCGGTTGCTCCAAGGAGAAATGGAAAAACTGCTGAAACTTGGTGATTTACTCCATAAGCGAGTTGTTGGGCAGGAAGAAGGAATTCTGGCCATTGCGGATGCCGTCGTGCGTGCACGCTCGGGGATTAAAGATCCGAATCGGCCCATAGGCTCGTTCTTATTTTTAGGTCCAACAGGGGTGGGGAAGACCGAGTTGGCGAAAGCCTTGGCCCAAACCCTCTTTGATGACGAAGGCAATCTTATCCGGATTGATATGTCGGAATACATGGAAAAGCATACCGTGGCACGTCTGATTGGTGCACCGCCAGGGTATGTCGGCTATGAGGAGGGAGGCCAATTGACAGAGGCGGTAAGGCGTCGTCCTTTTGCCGTCATCTTACTTGATGAAATTGAGAAGGCGCATCAGGATGTTTTTAATATTCTCCTGCAAGTGCTTGATGATGGTCGATTGACTGATTCTCAAGGAAGAACCGTAGACTTTAAAAATACCGTGCTGATTATGACCTCAAATATTGGAAGCCATGAAATTCTTGAGGCTCAACAGCAGGGACGTACCTATGAGGAATTGCAATCCATTGTATTTGATGAAGTAAAGCAACATTTTCGACCAGAATTTTTAAATCGGGTAGACGAGACCGTTGTCTTTCATCCGTTGACCCCGAAGGAGTTGAGTCATATCGTGGAAATTCAATTGGCTCGACTCAAAACTAGATTAGAAGACCGACGTATTACTTTAAATGTGACATCCGAGGCATTAGTTGACTTGGGAACACGAGGTTACGACCCCATGTACGGAGCGCGACCGTTAAAACGCTTGATTCAGCACGATGTGGAAACACCCTTATCAAAACTCTTGGTCAAAGGCGAGGTGAAGGATGGCGATGCCGTGACCTTAGATTATAAGGATGGACACATCGTGATCATTCCAACCATACAGCCTTAGGCCTTTGTTGGGATCAGAAGAGCTGTCGATAAAAAGAAACCCCGGAGAGATGTGATTTTCTCCGGGGTTTTCGTTTTTCTGTTTGGCCGCGCTTGAGGCGGCGGTTCATTTACTGGACGGCCTTTTTCGCGGCCTGTCGTAATCCATCCGCATGCGGGTTGCTCACTGATTTTTTAAGCAAGATATCAATGGGGCGAACGGCCTTCCCGTAATAGGCTTTGTTTGAGTCATCACTGGCATAGATCACCGCTCCCTCAAATGAAATGCCTGCGAAGGCGCCTTTCGAACGGGAAAAGGAAAGGAAATCTGCATTGAGATTCGCTGAGGTGGACCCTTGAACTCCGGCTCCATAAGGCCCCGCGGCAATGGACGCATCCCCACCTAACTTAAAAGACGACGTGTATAACTTTTCCACCGCGCCATCGGTCCTTGCCATGATGATGACCTCCGAGGCCTGGCCTCCCCACTGAAAACCAAAACTGAGACCACCTAACACGTAAAACGCAGGATTACTCCAATCATTTGAATCTGTATCCCGAATTATCAGAACGCCACTGCCGCCCTCTGCACCAAATATAAAGGCCCCCTTCAATGATTGGGGGATGATCAGTAAGGCTTTGGCATCTTTGACATGACTCTGAAACCATGTGAGATGTGGATCGTCTGTAAAGCTTTCTAATGTGTGACGTGCATTGTCCACCAGTTGCTGTTGGTCTACTCCTTTTGCCAAGGCAACTCCATTTCCAAGGAAAAGCCAAAGCGAGACCGTGAGGATGGTGGTGAGCCAGGGAAATTTTTCATAAGGGATTGATGTAAAGTTTTGAGAGGCCTTCATAGATAATCTCCGGTGATTCAAGAATTTATACGTAATTCAACATACAATTATTTTGAAAATTGGGCAAATGAATGAGCAGAAGTCTTTATGCTCATTGTGCCTAGTATTGGCTGTGAGTTGAGAAATGAAAGGAGAGTTTGTGTGTGGTAGGAATGGAGCCTACGTTCGACAACATCTGGCTAGGCAAAACGAAAACCTTAGTCAATGGCTTTTAATTTGACCGAAACCTTTCGATATTTTCCGTTACGATGGACTTCGACAGCGATGCGATCTCCGACTTTGTGCCGATCGAAGATCTTCAGCAAGTCGTCGAAAATTTTGACGGGTTCCTCATCGATCTTCGTTATGATGTCGCCGAGTTGAATACGGCCAAGGCGTGTTTCTTTGGCGCTTTCCAATCCCGCTTTGTCAGCAGGGCTCCCAGGCTCGATTTTAGCAATAATCAATCCTTGAATTCCCCATCGAGCCGCAATGGAATCAGGGATAAGAGAAATTCCAATTCCCGGTCGAATCAATTTGCCAAATGAAATGAGTTGTGGAATGACACGGGTGATGGTGTTTACGGGAACAGCAAATCCAATTCCGGCATAGGCGCCACTTGGGCTGACGATTTGAGTATTGATCCCAATCAATCGGCCTTCGCTATCTAAAAGAGGACCGCCTGAATTCCCAGGATTGATAGCGGCATCCGTTTGAATCACGTCTTCGATCGTTCGTTCATTCATGGATTGAATGCTTCTTCCAAGGGCACTCACGATTCCAGTCGTGAGCGTATGGTCCAAACCAAAGGGGTTTCCGATAGCCAGCACCTTTTGGCCAACACGCAGGCCTTGTGAATTTCCAATATCAATGGGCATCAGGGGATCTTTTGTATTTTTAATGCGCAAGACGGCTAGGTCGTGATCAGGGTCAACCCCAACCACTTGGGCTTGATAGGAGGATTGGTCTGAAAGAATCACCTCTATGGAATTGGCACCATACACCACATGGAAGTTAGTGACGATGTGCCCTTGGCGATCCCAAATAATTCCAGATCCTGAGCCTTGTGGAACTTCAAAGGTGTTGAGTGTCCAATAGTCTCGACGGATGGCGGTATTGGTGATAAACACCACGGATTTTGTCGCGCGTTCGAAGATAGAAATCGTTTCCTGCTCGTCCACACCCAGCTTCACGGGTGTCGCCTTAAAGGATGTTGATATCGTGGATTGAAGCCGGTGATGTTCGATGGATGATTTTTCTGCATGCGAAAAAGCTGTGTGGAAAAAGAACATGACCATGATCATGAGGCACAGGAAGAGAGGGAAAGGAATCACACGAGAAAATCTCTCCGCAGTAAAACCCCGATGGTCGTTGAACGTGGTCTCGTACACGATATTTATTCTCCAATGAGTTGAATGATCAGATCTCGTTGCCGTGAGCGGGTATCAAAATCAATGATCACGATTTCTTGCCACGTACCCAACGTAAGTTGTCGTTCCACAAAAGGAATGGTTAAGGATTGCCCTTGAAGTTGCCCTCGTAAGTGGCTATGCCCATTATCCTCACCAGGGTTTCTGGTATTATGTTGCCAGGCTGGGTCCGCCGGCACCAATCGATCCCAAACGGTTTTGGTATCTGCACGAAGACCTGGTTCATCCTCAATAATGAGCACAGATGCGGTCGTATGTTTTACGAAAATGGTGACGATGCCTGCATCCAGATCACTGTCCTCAAGAACACGTCGAATGTGGACTGTGATATTTTCAATATGGCTATCGCCCTGCATCTGAATTGAACGTTGATCCGTATGAACTGACATCGTGACGCCTAGGATTTCAATGATCGAAGATAGCGAATATCGGTTGTGGTTAACGGTGATCCTTTAGAGGCTTGTAATATAGAGTCAAAGGAACCATTGGCCACTAAGGATCGAACGGCAGTGACGACCTTCCGGCTTAACTGTTGTTTTCGTATCAATGAATTCAGATACCGAAAGGCATCTTCAAAGCTTTCCTGTGATCGCGTATAGTAATCTTTCCCACGCTGTCTGTTGCTATGGGCTTCGAGTTGTTCACATGCCACTAAAATCTCACCACATTCTCGAACCCACGGTGCCTCTGGCGTCATGAGTTCTGGATAATAATAGTAGAGAATAACTTTTTCCATCCAACGATGCCAGGAAATGTTGAGATTTTTCAGTTGGGGTTTGATCGAACCGAGGACGCGTTTCATTCGGCGAGCATATCCCAAGCGCATTTCAATTTGTTCAGAGGCCCATGGATCAAGGACCATGCCTTCTTCGGCAAGCTGATCTCTATACTTCTGAATAAAGGCTTCGGTTTCTTTCCCATATGGTGTATCAACATATTTAGCACGCCATTCGGCTGGTCTGGTGGGAATGCCATGAACCTTCGCCCATGACCAAATTTTTCCAAACAATCGTGGTTCCAACCCGGCTCGACCCAGATCATGAAGAACACAGGCGATTTGATATTGGCGGACCCGATCTACGTCATGTCCCAGAGACATCGCCACGGCGACACACATTTTGGCTGTTCGTAGCGCATGAGGCTTATCGTAGCCCTTGATGGTGACCCCAGATTTGGTGGGATGTGGATAGTCGTAGAGTGTTAATAAGGACGACGTGAGCGAGCGTGGAATGAGTAGTCGGGGGCGGAAGGACGATGCGTTCATCATCATGCATGCAAGAGGAAATAATGAATGTGATTGGCAATCTTGGTATGGCTTGAGGTTGTTCCTATGGCCTGTGCCATTGGGTGTCGAACATATCTGCGTGACACCACAGTGTCAAGTCACAGACATCGATCAGTGCAGGGCTTTCTGCTTGACTTAGGGCTGCGCGAAAAGAAAAGTTTCACCAACACAAGATTCTCTTTAGCACGTTTGTTAGAATAGGCTAGTTTAAGCACTAAAGGAATGAGCACAAGAGGAATGTGTATTGATGAGTGATAAAGTATCAGGACGACGGCGTACCCTGTTGATGTTTTTCCTTCTGGTGATGTTTGGGACCTTAGCCCTTGGCTATCTGATGACATTTCACCTTGATACGATTCGACGAATCGTTCAGCAGCAGATGGTGGACGCGTTTGGGCCAAACCTCACCATCGGTGACATTCAAGTCGCCTTTTTTCCCTCCCCCAGACTCACCTTGACCGATCTCAAGATTCTTGAGCCCGAAGTAGAACGTCCCTTGTTTCAAGCGTCAAAAATTCAATTAGATTTGAGTTTTTTATCTGTGTTGCAGGATGAAGTGGTTCCAAAATGGCTGAAAATCGAAAACCCCGAAGTATACCTTCGACGAAATGAACAAGGTAAATGGAACGCGGAGGCTGTCTGGCAAGGCCAGCCTTCTGGTGCCAATGGCGTTGGCGCCATGCTCAGGAATTATTCTCTGACTATTCACAATGGGTTCATTCAGGTTGTTGATGGGTTTCCTTCTGCAGAGTCAGAAACATTAGAGTTTAGTCAGGTGGAATTGGCCATTTCAAATTTGTCAGACAGTGACCCAATGGATGTGTTGCTCTCCGCGCATCTGGACAAGGAGGGTTCTCAACTGTCGGTTGAAGGAACGCTCTCTGATGTCAATCAATTATTTCTCCCAATAGTGGATGGGGAAACCCCTTCCGGTCCGAACGTTGATCTTCGAACGCAAGTTACACTGGAACATTCTGCGCTTTTGCCACTCGCGAAAATTTTTCATATTGAAGAGAAGTCTCTCCTTCCTCATGGCCGAGTCACCGCACAAAGTCAGCTCCGGTACTCACCTGGCACTCAGGGGTTTGACCTCGTGCTGTCTGATGTCATTCTACTGACGGATGCCATCGATGTGCAGGGACAGGTGAGTGTGGCAGGATTCATGACCTCAGCGCCACAGACGATTTCTGCGACGTGGGCGAGTGCGCCCATGAGTATCAAGCGAATTCTCGATTTGGTTCCGGCCCATATGATCCCAGATGAGGTCAGAACGGCCTTCGTTAAACAATCACTCAAAGGCGATATACAAGTGGTGTCAGCGACGGTGACGGGTTCGAACCGGGAGGATGTGGGCTTTGGTGTGACGGGGGAATTTCGACTTTCCAATGCGTCTGTGGATCTTGGGACCACATGGGGTGTGGCAGAAAAAATTGAGGGACGAATATTCATTAAGCCTGATCAAGTGGAGTTTACAGAGGTGGCGGCGTTGTATGACTCCATTCCCGTTTCCTCTAGTAAAGGGAAAATCGAATTTCGGGAGAAGGGACCATGGCTTTCGACGGACATACATGGTGATGTTCCATCAAAAAAGTTCATCGATATATTACGATCCCTCTTTGGTTGGACGAACCCCAGTCATGCGATGGCTGGTTTCGTCGGGGAAAGTGGGAGCGGAAATATGGTGATTCATCTGGCCGGGCCTCTTCGCCAACCTGAACGGATTACTCTAGAACATGCTCGCTATGAACCGGAGCAGGCCACCATTCACTTCCCAGGAATCAAAGGCCCCATTACGAATGTGACTGGCACGGTGAATTTTTCACAAACTCATGTGAGTTTTGAACCATTGAATGGGATTCTTGGTGCCAATCCCGTGGCCTTGCAAGGCGCAATAACATTCCAAGACTCCCTAACTTTTGACTCCTTGAAAATTGCAGGTCGGGTGACCGTTCAAGAGTTAGCAAATCAACTCAACGAATATTCCGTTCCGATTCAAGAAGCGATGTCTGGGTCAGCGTATCTAACGACCACGCTTTCAGGTCCCCTTGGCGCACCCCACATTCGAACGTTGTGGAATCTTGAAGCATTGGAATTGGATCTGGGGGTCGCACTGCGCAAGAAACAAGGAGTCAAGGGAACATTTGAGGCCGAAATAGAATTTCAGCAAAAAGACCGTCTGAATATTCAACGAATGATTCTCGCCTTGCCCTCTCTCACCCTGACGGGGCAAGCGACTGTTGATCGCAGAAAAAATGGGGCATTTACGGTATCAGTCAATGCCTCCCCCTTCACCCTGTCATCGTTGCCTCAGGGTGTCACCGTGTTGGACGGAAGTCTAAAGAACGGGGCCATAGAGGTTGCCATGACTGTCGATGGGCAAGGTGATGACTGGCGTCTATGGAATAAAAACGGTTCGTTCGCTTTATCCAAGGGCAGCCTCATTATCGATGGCTTAACCAGCCCCATGTCCAATGTCACTCTTCATATGAACTTTGATCAGCATGTGGCGGAGATTAAGCAATTCCAATTTGAAATGGAGCAAAGTCAGGCCATGATCTCTGGGCTGATTAAGGATTGGGAGACTCAACCCAAAGTCAAATTTAAGATGATTGCTCCAAAGTTTGATCTCGATTTGTTGATCCCGAAAGGGGAACGATCACCTATTCGTGATGCCTTGGAATCTATAGCGGACACGCATACCGTCGGTGGGATCATGACCTTTGAGCATGCGTGGTACAAAAATCTGAATTTTGAAAACGTCCATGGGCGACTTCAGGTCAAGAATCATGTGGTCGGGATTGACCAAATTACGGCCAAAGTTGAACAAGGAACTCTTGAAGGACGTGTGCTGATCAATTTGCCAGTCAAGGAACCTGCGACCGTCAAAACATGGATCAACATGCAAGATGTGTCTCTGGCACCTTTACAGCAGACCTTTTTCAGTAAAGAAATGCTCGATGACCATTTGGTTACGGGAACCCTCTCTGTTCAAGGGATGCTTGAGGGGCATGGGAAAGGGAATGTCGGCGTCTATCGTACCCTGAATGGGGAGTTGAAAGTATTGATGAAAGATGGGCGAATTCGACGAGGTACGATTATTCCAAAAATGTTAACGCTGATGAATCTTCCCGCTTTGCTACAGGGGAAAATTGATCTCAATAAAGAGGGGTATCCGTTTGATACCCAAGCAGCCACGGTGACCATTCAGAATGGAGTCATGACCTCAAAAGATATTTTCATGGATGGTCCCATTCTCAAGCTGACAGGGGCAGGCACCTATGACCTGGTGGATGATCAATTGGATCTTGCCATTGCCGCAAGCCCGTTTGGGCCATATTTTAAGCTGTTGCGGAAAGTTCCATTATTTGGATTGTTACTTGAAGGAAACCAAGACACCATCGGCATGGCGCTATTTGATGTGAAGGGGCCAATTCATGATCCCGTGATTAAACCTCTGCCCCTGGAATCCTTTAAAACCGGACTGACGGGTTTTGCAAAAATGTCGTTTAATGTTCTCAAAAACGCGATTACCCTTCCAAAAAATATTTTATTTCCTGAAAACACCCCAGAACCTGCAACGGAGTAAATAGGGGAGGGTTGTGAAGAGAAATGAAAATTTTTAGAAGAAAGGAGGATCTCTTGTATTGGATAAAAAGGGTATCATCGCCTTTTTCTCGAGATCTAAGAGGTTATTCGTTAGCCAAAATCGTGGAGTATTTTTACATGGGGCATATCAGTGGAATTAGTCAGCGTGTGTAGAAATTGAACCAGGCCCTAGCAACCAATCTGCGATTGGCTCAGGCAAAAAAGGTATTAGGTCAAGACTTGACCCCATAATTTATGGAAAGGCGAACTGCCTGAGGTCCGCATAAATGGAAGAGTCCATGTGGATATTCGGGACATGGATGAGCTGATAGACAAAAATAAGATGCAAGAGGTGGCGTAAAGTTTTCTGCGTGGTTGCCGATAATTGCTACATTCCCAACGATTGTTTTGCGGTTGAAGGATTGTAGCGAGGTGTCAACCCATTGAGAAAAGCGGAAAAAATTCACAAGCTTGGTGTTCAATCCCGAACTTGTTTTCTCCTGGAGCGATCTTAGATCTGTTTTAAATTATCGATGGCGGTGAGTTGACAGATCGCCAAAGCTACACGATTAGCTCATTACAGCATTCGAGAGGGATGCTTCGAGAACAGGGGATTTTATGCCACGACAAAAACGGAGCGACCATGGATAACGATATCCTCCAGAACGGTCGCTAGTGGCACCTAGATATTGTTGCAAAGCAGAGCGAATTTGCTCGCGATTGGCTTTAACCATTCCGAATATGAGTTGGGTGAATTCTAGCATTTCCTGTTCGTTCGTGAATTCCCAGAAAAAGTCGCAACGGCATTCCTCCACTTCGTCCCATTCTGCGGTGTCTCGCAGCATGTTGGATAGTTGGCCTGGCACGAGGAATATGCCTCGATGGCCGCCGGGGGTGAATTCATTCACAACGGTATTCATAAATTCAGCATTGGTGGAATCTTCTTCAACATCGCCAATTACCAGCCGTCCTCCGGGTTTCAGCAGTCGCGTCCACTCGCGCAGCACTACGGAGCGGTTATCGATGTGGTGCATGGCGGCGAGATTCACAACGGCATCGACGGAATGAGAAGCAAGCGGGATGCAATCGAACGACGAATTATAGATTTCAAAAGTACGCGGAATGTGTGCGGAAAAAATTTCCGAAGGCTCAACGCAAATAATACGGGCCTGGGCGGGATGGAGCGATTGCTGGATGCCAACCGCATCGTATCCACCTCCTGCCGCCACGACCAGGATTGTTTCACCAGGTTGTGGTAGGAGAATTTGCAACATCGCTTCAACTTAAGCGCGGCGAGCCAGAGGCGCCAATTCATGCGCTCTGTTATAATACTCTCCTCGCTGGTTGAAAATATCCGTGTAATTCATAAGTTTATCCAACTAAGATTAACATTATTCATATTGAGCTGCGAGCATTCGCGATAAAACCCACACAACACGAACCGTGAAATTGGGATGAATTCTCACCTGTCCGTCGCTGCATCGATTCCCTTGCTTCCCTCGCAAGAAGCTATGTTAACAGCATCGCTCAAGGGACGCCAGCCGCAGCCTTATTTACTACAAGTTGCCATTGAGCTATCTCCCACGGTTGATCTCGAAAAATGGTGCGCAGCTTGGGAGCGGGTGCTCGCTGCAGAACCCCTATTACGATTCGATTATTCTAATTGTCGCGTCCGCGATAGTCAAACAAACATCCAGTTTAACCACGAGTATCGTTGGTTGGAATCATCCGCAGAGCAATTTAAAACACAAGTCGCACTTACACTTCAAACGATTCTGGATCACGGCTTCTCGCTCACTAATGCAAAGGGATCACTCTTGCAACGAAGTGATCTCTTTATTGGTCCAAAGGGGCAAGCGGTGTGGGCGATCACGATTCATCATGCTTTAGTGGACGGAGTCTCACTCCAATCTCTCTTCACGAAGTTGAGATCTGCGTATCACGATACTTCGACTGAGTTGGTTGTTGACAAGCGTTTTTTTCGATGGGCGGAAGACGTTCAGCAAAGTGATTTCTCGGCAGCCAAGCAATACTTTGATGCGTTGCAGCATAACGAGCATCCTGCGGGTATGCTCTGCGAATTCGTTCCGCGAGCGCGACAGCAAACGAATAATTCGAGGACACTTCGTATTCCCATCGATATCAACGTGACGCCTGATGCGCGGATTGAGTCGTCCTCACTTCCTTCGAGCGCCTTGATTCACACCGCATGGGCAATGGCGCTGCGACAAATTATGGGATCCGACGCGGTAGTGTTTGGGGTAACTCGCCATTGCCGAAAATCAGCCGCGTATTCCTTAACAGATGCGATTGGACCCTTCGCTAACACCATCCCGTTGGTAGTGAATATCCACTCTGAGAGAACCGTCCTAGAACAATTGGAATTCACACGAAGTCGTTGGTTGGAGTTGGCTAAGCATGAGCGTTGTCCCCTACGAATTTCAGGAGCAGCCATTAGCGGTTCGTCCGATGCGCTGGTGTTTGATACTTTGGTCGATATCGCCATTCATGCCAGATCGCAAGAAATCAAGTCAGCCTGCGGGGACGAAATTGCCGAGACTGTTCGGTTTCAGCAAACTACCGATATCCCTATTTCGCTGGTGGTGGTGCTGGAGCCACAATTGCAAGCGACGTTGGTGGTCACGGAGAGTACGGCTCGAAGTGAAACCATGGTGAAATTAGCGGAACTATTTCGTGACTGTTATGAATGGCTGTGTCGTCATCCCAATTCGCGAATGAGTGAGTGGGATACTCACTTCTCCCAGCAAATGATCCCTCCAGCCGTCCTAGCTGCACCAACTTCTACCATTGTGGAGCGGTTTCATAAGTTGGCGCGGCAGTCGCCAGAGCATATTGCCATTCGCACCCCCGTTGGCTCGTGGACTTTTTCTGAGTTATGGTCTGCCGCGGCGAAGTATGCGGCAGCGTTGATTCAATCGCAACACGAAGGGGGAGAGGAAATCGTGCCTGTGATCGGCGGACGTACGTTCGCACTCATCGCCGCGATTCTCGGCGTCCTGCGGGCGGGCCGCGCATTTCTCATCATCGCCAGCGACACGCCACCGGTTCGCCTGCGAGAACTTTGCGAGCTTTCTGGTGCGCGATGTTTGATCAACACCGACCCCTCAGTTACAGAAGCATTGCCTTTGCCGTCACTTTCGATTGAATCGAACGAGTTGGCATGCGGATTAGAACCTTCCATTGCTCCTGCACAATTAGCGTATCTCGTGGCGACTTCAGGAACTACGGGAACACCGAAACTCGTCATGGTGGAGCATGGATCGTTAGAGAATATCGTGGCGGCGTATAGTGGGTTGCTCAACTTACATGCGGGAGACGTGCGTTACCAATCGGCTACCGTCGCGAGCGACACGTTCGTGCTCGAAACCATGCTCTATTTGAGCAGCGGTGCCAGCTTAATTCTTGATCCAGATCTGATACAGCGGGGTTTTGAAGAGATGAACCAACGATTGCGCGAGCATGGCGCCACAATCTTGGGACTACCTAGTTCGCTCTGGCGAGAATGGGCGACTTACAATCTTCAACAAAATTCGGTTGATGCTCCCGTATCGTCGTTGCGGGCTGTGATTTGCAGCATGGAACGTACCGATCCCGAGATTTTGCGATTATGGAGAGAATCGGTCGGGCGCAACTTGCTCTGGATCAACGCCTACGGACCGAGTGAGGCTACCTGCGTGAGCACGGCATTTTGCCTCTTGCCTGACGAACCTACTCCCAGCGATGATATTCCGATTGGTCGCGACTTCGCCAACGTGCGCACTTACGTGCTGAATGCCCAAGGGCATGTTACTCCGCCTGGTTTTGTAGGAGAAATCGTGATTGGTGGCATCGGTGTAGCCCGTGGCTATTTGCGAAATCCAGAGATTACGCGGGAAAAGTTTGTCTTCGATCCTTTTCAAACAGCAGTTTCGTCGCGCATGTATCATTCTGGTGATCGTGGATTTAGAAACGCACAGGGTGACTTGATCTTCGTCGGGCGGCAAGATCATCAAGTCAAAATTCGCGGACAGCGCATCGAACTTGAAGAAATTGAACATTTATTGCTGTGTCATCCGCTGGTAACGGATGCTGCTGTGGTCGTAGTGGAGGAGCAGGGGCGTAAAGGATTGGTGGCTTTTTACCGTTCGAGCGGAGAAGTCCCCGTAGATCATTTACAGACTCATTTACAAACACGGTTAGCGGCCTCTCTCGTTCCCAATCGTTTTCATCGCTTGGAGGAAATCCCTCGGAGCGGTCTAGGGAAAATATGTCGGGCTGATCTAGTCGCCCAAGCCAAGCAGATGCCGCGTAGCCAAGCATGGTCATCGCCTCGCAATATTGTTGCACCGCAATCTCCCCTCGAATCCAGGCTGTTAAAAATATGGCGAGATGTATTGCAAAGCGACGACTTTGGCATTCACGATAACTTCTTTCTGCTTGGCGGCGACTCACTGCTCGCCGTTCACTTGTTCACCGAAATGGGGAAATGGACGAAATCGCCGCTACCGTTGGCTTCACTCTTGCAAGCCCAAACCATTGCTCAGTTGGCTGAAGTGTTGAGCCGTGAAGGCTTGTTACCTGATATTGATTCGCCGATTAAACCTGCTGTTGGCGACTCTGATACGCTTCAGGCTGTTACCCCAATGCATCCATGGAGTAGTGAGGCGAAGGCGAGCGCGTTGGCGCCAAACGAACATATAAATAATGCTTCATCGACGGTGGAGAAGAACATAAACAAACCAATTCTCACGGTCTTTTCAGCTACCGGGAATCTTCCTCCTGTGATTTTGTTGCCATCGTTGGGAGGCGAAATATTCATCTGGAAGGAGATCGCCGCGAATTGGCCAACCAATCGCCCTCTCTACGCCATTAGCCTCGCTGGCGAGAACTCGCCCTGGTCGGAACAAGCCACGCTCCCCGAGATCGCGCAGCATTACCTGCTATGCCTGCAGGAGTTAAACGTGCAAGGACCGATTCACCTTGCAGGCTATTCCTTTGGAGGTTATTTGGCTTTTGAAATGGCGCAGCAATTACTACAGGCAGGCAAGCAAGTGGGACAGATAGTAATCATCGACACGGGTAGATTGCGGCAAAAAACGTCGTCTTTTCGCAAACAATTTGTGTACCCGATCCAATGGATGCGCAATTTACCAAATTGGCTGTTAGATAACGTACTGGCGACAAGTCCGGCATATTGGTTTTCAGAGTTACGCAGAAAAACCAACCAATGGCGACAACAACTGTTCCAGAGAAAGAACAGTGATCGCAATTCACGCGATGCATTAGAAGCCGTCATCGACACGCGCTCCTTTCCAGAGCCATTCGTACGCTGCATGCGCGTGGCGTTGGCAGCTGCGCAACGCTATGAACCACGCGAATATTCGGGTGCCATTACAATCATTCGCGCTCGAACACGCCCTTTGTTCGGAAGCTTTGATCCTGATCTAGGTTGGGGAGAGTTGTCGCGAGCAGGAGCGCATGTAGCAACGACTCCGGGAGATCATAATAGCATTCTCAAAGCACCTCACAGTCATGAGCTAGTAGCGCGCCTTACTACATTGTTAGCCAGGAATGATTGAACTCTGTTTACTTGTAACGGCGGGGGTCAGGTCTTGATTTCATACCTTAAAATGGGTGGCAAGACTTGATTTGTTACCTTCGTTGGCGTCTAAGGCAGTCTCCCAGTTGTTGAACCAGTCGCATCTTCTCTCGTCGGGTTCCTCTCTTCCCTTTCTTCTTCAACCTCCCTACAATCTGTCCCGTGAAAACCTCTGTCATCACCGAAGCGGCTTGGAAGCAGCATACTTATCATGATGACTAAAGGGTTTCGATTTCTTGAAGATATTGCCTTGGCTGATTTGGCGTTTGAGGCCTGGGGGGAGTCTCCTTCAGAATTATTTGCTTCAGCAGCCGAGGCTTTGATGGAGGCCATGGCGAACCCCAGCACCGTTGGTACTGAGTGGAAACATGACCTGGATTTGTCCGAACCCAATTTACCGGACCTGTTATTTGAATGGTTGTCGATCTTTGTGTTTCTGAAAGATGCCGAGGCTGTGGTGTTTCATGATGTTCTCGCTGAGGTCTGGCAAGACCCTGATGCTCAGACTTGGCATGTTCATGGGGAAATTGTCGGGGATACAATCAGCGCCACTTCGCAAGAACTGCGGGCTGACGTCAAAGCTATTACAAAACATCTCTATCAAGTGCATGGGGAGCCTGGTCACTATCACGCTCAGGTGGTGTTGGATGTATAAGGGGAATGTTGGAAAAAGCCGCCAGCGGCGTTCCCTGGCTTTGCCGAAGCGGCTCGCACAGACATCGTCGCCATTTTGCCTGACCTTCGGGCTCACAGACTTGCCGCTCTTCGCGGCGTTCGCGCTCACGTACTGGAAGTACGCTCCGCGCGGCAAAATGGCTGCGGCCTTGCTGGGCGGACTTTTTTGAACATTCCCTCTCCCTGGTGTTGCTCGTCTGATCTGGAGTATTTATGGGTCATGAACATGAAATATTCCACAGGCTCATAAGTACGATTGGGAGATTAGGAGGATCGTGAAATGAAACTCTCCACATCCATGAGAGTGAATCGTCTGTCCGAGGTCTTGTGGGAAATCCCTAAATCAGAGAAGTCGGGCATGCTCGTGCCCGCGCGTATTTATGCCACGGAATCGGTCCTTCAGGATATGGATGTCGGCGTGTTTGAGCAGCTCACCAATGTGGCCTGTTTGCCAGGTATTTACGGGTATGCCTTATGTATGCCGGATGGTCATTGGGGGTATGGGTTTCCCATTGGTGGCGTGGCTGCGTTTGATGTTGATCATGGAATTATTTCGCCAGGTGGCGTGGGGTACGACATCAATTGTGGGATGCGTCTTATTCGAACTGATCTGACCTTAGCCGATGTGCGTCCACGGTTGGATGCGTTGATGACCGAGCTGTTTCGTAAGGTGCCCGCAGGAGTTGGGTCTCAAGGTTTTGTGAAACTCAATCACAAGGATTTTCAAGCAGTCATGCGAAAAGGCGCCCGGTGGAGTGTGGAGCAGGGCTATGGTTGGGCAGGCGATTTACTTCATACTGAAGAAAACGGTTGTCTGGCAGGCGTTGATCCTGATTGCATTTCGGATCAGGCTATGAAACGTGGTATGCAGCAACTAGGCACATTAGGAGCGGGCAATCATTACCTGGAAGTGCAAGTGGTTCATGACGAGCGGATTTACGATCATGTCGCGGCGGAAGCCATGGGAATTCACGGGCATGAGCAAATTGTGGTTATGGTGCATTGCGGGTCTCGTGGCTTTGGGCATCAAGTGGGAACGGATTATTTGCGGATATTTGAAAAGGCCATGACTCGGTATGGTTTAACCGTTAAGGACCAACAATTAGCCTGTGCACCTTTTCAGTCCCCAGAAGGCCAAGAATATTTTGCGGCTATGAATTGTGCTGCGAATACGGCCTTTGCCAATCGTCAGGTGATTGCCCATCAAATTCGTGAGGCCTTTCGAACGGTCTTTCAACAATCTCCTGAGTCTATGGGCATGCATCAGGTTTATGATGTCGCGCATAATATTGCCAAAGTCGAGCGGTATCATGACAAACCGTTGCTGGTGCATCGAAAAGGAGCAACGCGGGCATTTGGGCCTGGTGCGATAGAACTTCCGGAGGCCTATCGGTCCATTGGGCAGCCTGTGATTTGTGGGGGGTCGATGGAAACTGGGTCGTATCTTTTGGTTGGCACGTCACAAGCGATGATGGAATCGTTTGGGTCTACGATGCATGGAGCAGGTCGGACGATGTCCCGTGCCAAAGCGAAACGCCAGGTGTGTGGTGCACAATTACTGCAAGATATGGCTCAACGTGGAATTTTGGTGAAAGCCGTCTCTATGTCGGGCTTAGCGGAAGAAGCGGGTTTCGCGTATAAGAATATTTCTCAGGTCGTGCAAGCGGTTGAAACTGCTGGTATCACCAAGAAGGTCGCCGAACTTTTGCCGATTGGGAATATTAAAGGATAACGCTTGGCGTCTGCTAAATTGAAAGATTTTGAAATTGCGCATGATGAGGAAGGACGAAGTTTATGATTCCAACAGTTGAGTGGAAGAATGGGGTTGTCTGCTTACTCGATCAGAGTTTGTTACCTAGACGCGTGGAAGTGCTCGAATGTCGTGACTATTCCATGGTGGCCGAAGCAATTCGGGAGTTAAAGGTGAGGGGGGCTCCGGCGATAGGCGTGACGGCGGCTATGGGCGTGGCGCTTGGAGCACAGGCTGTTCCATCAACTAATAGGGAAGAGTTTACCGTTTCCGTGTTGAAGATTTGCGATCATTTAGCGGCCACCAGACCAACCGCGGTAAATTTGTTTTGGGCGATTGACCGAATGAAACGGATGTTGACTCAGAACGAGGAGCGCACGGTTGAAGAGGTAAAGCTCATGTTGATGAAAGAGTCCATCGCCATTCAGCAGGAAGATCTTGCCATGTGTCGAACCATGGGACAACATGGAGCCAAATTGATTCAGGATGGCCAGACCATTCTGACACATTGTAATGCTGGGGCTCTGGCTACAGCTGGATATGGGACGGCACTAGGAGTCGTTCGTGCGGCCTGGGAGTCAGGGAAAAAGATTCAGGTGATTGCGGATGAAACTCGTCCTGTCCTGCAAGGGGCAAGACTGACGGCGTGGGAACTGATGCAAGATGGAATTCCCGTGACCCTCATTACCGACAACATGGCCGGATCAATCATGCGCAAAGGGCAGATCCATGTGTGTGTGGTGGGGGCTGACAGAATCGCCGCCAATGGGGACGTGGCGAATAAGATTGGGACGTATTCCGTAGCCGTGTTGGCAAAAGCTCATGGAATCCCATTTTATGTGGCCGCGCCGTATTCGACTATTGATGTCGCGACCCCAAACGGGGATGCGATTCCCATTGAAGAACGAAATCGAGCAGAAGTACTCTCGGTGTACGGTAGCGAGCCTATTGCACCCAGTGATGTCCAAATTTTGAATCCGGCGTTTGATATTACTCCAGCAGAATATATCTCAGGAATTATTACAGAGCGGGGAGTCTTCGCACCAAAGGATATTGCCGAGGAGTTTTCTTTACGGAGATAGAGGGGCAGCCTGTTTGTCATTGCCCAAGGCCTGGTCTAGGGCCTTACCCAAATCGGATAGATTATAGGGTTTGGCCACCATGGCTTTAAATCCAAATTGTTATGGGGCTGCAATGACTGGATCATTGGAGTATCCGCTAGACACTAAGGCGACGACATTCGGGTCTATTGCCTTCAGGTGATGAATCGCCTCCTTCCCACCGATGCCTCCAGGAATCGTTAAGTCCATAATCGTGGCAAGATAGGGTTGGCCCGATTCATGGGCTTGGCGATACAGTTCAATGGCTACTGCGCCATCCATGGCAAAATCCACTTCATAGCCCAAATGAACCAGCATGGCCTCTAAGGTATCTCTGATATCTTCTTCATCTTCCATCACAAGGACCCTGCCTGTACCCTGCGAGACTTGGGTTTCCTCCACGACGATTTCGGCTTCAATTTTTTCGAGTGCCGGAAGATAAAAGACGAAGGTCGTTCCAATGCCAATTTCCGAGTGCACAGTAATGTGTCCTTCGTGTCGTTTAATAATGGAATACGTCGTGGCGAGACCCAACCCGTTGCCTTTTTGTTTCGTGGTGAAATAGGGGTCAAAAATTTTCGAAAGGTTATCGGGGTGAATGCCACTGCCTTGGTCCTGAACCGAGACCTTCACATATTGCCCAGATTTTATGGGGAGTCCGTATGAGGTATCCATGGTCATATTTTCTGCCTCAATTTTCAGCACCCCGCCATCAGGCATCGCATGATCTGCATTGATGATCAGATTTTGAATAACTTGACTCATTTGTCCTTCATCAACTTCCACGGACCATAAGTCATTTGGTAGAAGGAGATCACATCGAACGTTAGACCCTCGGAGAGAAAACCCCACGGTCTCATTGACGAATCGTGCAATGGATGTGCGGCTTTTTACTGGCGTGCCGCCTTTGGCAAATGTCAAAAGCTGCTTGGTCAAGTCTCGTGCGCGGAGGCAGGCTTTTTCAGCGGCGGTCAATCGTTCAATGGTCGTCGGATTGGTTAAGGCACCATCTTTGGCTGATAACATTTTGGCCAGGCCAATATTGGCAAACACCGCAGTCAAAATATTATTAAAATCGTGAGCAATGCCTCCAGCCAAGATGCCTATGGATTCTAATTTGGTGGCACGAAGTCGTTCTTCATCGATTCGGCGACGTTCGGTAATATCCCGAGAGACGACGACCGCCACGATATCCCCAGTGGTGGTTCGAAAGGGTTTGACATGGCTTTCAAACCATCGCCATTCCCCTGATTGATGATGCAGTCGACATTCCATCTGCCAATCGTGTAGCTGTCGAATATTATTCTCGAATTCGGGATTGATGATGTCTTGATCGTCTGGGTGCAGGAGGTCGAGAAAATTGTACTGACGAAATTCTTTCGGATCGTACCCAAGGACCGTGCCGCAACTGGGGCTCAAATAGAGTAAGGCGCCATTGGGTTGAATTTCAAAAATGAGATCATAGGCATGTTCCGCAATCGCGCGATAGCGTTCTTCATTATCTCGCAAGGCTTCTTCCGCGCGTTTGCGTTCGAGTTCTGATGCGGCCCGGACCGCAAAGACGCCAAGAATGGATTGGGCTAATGGCAAATTTCGTAGAGGGCCTTGGTCCATGGCGATAATCAATCCAATGATCTGACCAATGGAGTTCAAGAGGGGTATCCCAATAAAACTGTTGATATTCCATTTGGTGAGCAAGGGATCTAACGGGTAATGGGCTTGGGCTTCGTCTCCCCAACAAGGACCTTTGGTTTTGAGTACTTGAGATCCTGGAGCGTTGAGAATGTCCCAGGAAAAATTATCTGAATATTGTCCCTGTGCCCACACGGCGACCGTATGTGCGATGCTCCGATTGGCATCAGGAAATTCTGCGAGAAACGCATATTGCACATCCAGGGCCTTTGAAAGGTCTTTGACTAATGATCGAAAGAAAGCTGCGCCTCCGGCAGCCGGAGCCCCTTGGGCGATATCGCGAAGGGCTTCTTCCACCCGACGTCGATCCGTAATATCTTTAATAATGGATATCGCGCCCCACTGTTTTCCCTCAATGTCATAGAGTGGGTAGCAGGAGACTGAAAACCATCCGTTGAGTTTTTGTAAAGAAATTTCGACGGCAGCGGAGAGTGCTCCTTGCAGGACAGAATCCCAGGGAGGTCGAACATTGGGTTGAAGGGTCCCGTAATAGAGTAATCTATAGTCGAGTCCAAGCAAATTTCCATGTGTCGATTCAAATCGGTCCCGGGTGGCTTTATTCGCCCAGAGCACAATTCCGGATTTGTCTAAAATGATGACGTCATCCGTCAGTGCATTAAATGATTGCTCCCATTCTTCGGCGGCAGCTCTTAAGGTGAGTTCGGCTCGTTTACGTTTGGCTTCACTTGCCTCAAGTTGGGCGATCCGTTCTTTGAGCGTGGTGACTTCATCAACTAATTCTTGTGGGGTTTGATGTACTTTACTCATAGAGAAGAGTTACCTAAACCTTCGTGATGGAGAGCCGTGTTGTTGTGCAAAACCAGGGAGCTTTGTTATGCCCAATGTTCCAACGACATATTTTCTGTGGGCAGACTATCCGACAATATTCGCAAAGAGTTCCGCGAGGGAAGGATCAAGTGCCTGTCCCGCCTGTCGTCTAATTTGTTCGCGTGCTTCGGGAACAGTGACGGGAGGGCTTTCCCTTCCACCTGACACCAAATTGTCGAAGGTATTGGCGATAGCGACAATCCGTGCGGCCAATGGAATGGCGTCCTCTTGGAGATTGTCGGGAAACCCTGTTCCGTCATATCGTTCATGGTGGGAACGAATGATGGCACGGGTTTCTTCTGGAAACGTCATTGATTGAAGCATCCGTTCTCCAATCACTGGATGACAGGTGAGGAGTTCCTTTTCCTCTTGAGTCGGTTGGGAGGTGCCCAAGGCCAGTCGATCTTGCAGTCCTAATTGTCCAATATCATGAAGGAGGGCACCTAATTGAATGGCTTCTTTCGTTGGGGTTTCAATATCGAGATGTTCGAGAAGTAAGGTGACGTAATAGTGTACTCGTTTGCCATGGCTCGCCAATTCAGGATTTTTGGCGCCAAGGAGTGTTCCGAGTTTTTCGGTCATTGAGGTAGGGTCCCCTTGAGAAACCCACAAGGAGCTAAAGGCTTCCATGGAGCTTTTCAGTGAATTCACCTGCTGACGACGATCAAGGGTTTTCTGGATAACGCCCAGGAGGTCCGGGATATTAAAGGGTTTGGTAATATAGGCAGCAATCCCATGCTGAATGGCACTGACGGCGGATTCCAATGTCCCATATCCGGTAATGATCACCACTTCGGTAGTTCGACCTTCATTCCGAATTTTTTCCAACAGTTCCATGCCCTGTTCGCCAGGGAGTTTTAAATCAAGAGTTACTAAATCAATGGGTTGTTCTTTCAGAAGATTCAAGGCCACTTCGGCATTATCTACCGAATAGAGATTAAAGTATGGACTCAGAACCATTTTAAGCTATTCGCGAGGTCCTTCTTCGTCTTCCACGATCAAGATAGTTGGTTGAGAAGGTTGGGAAGATTCCATAATGGGGGCATTCCAAAATTAAAGGGGGCAGAATTTTGCCACGGTCAACCCATGCTTTTTTCCGTAAAGTAAAATACTATAAGTAGAAGGGTGTACTTTTAGCTTTTTCTCAAAGGAAAAGCAAGTGATATGTGTATTCCTGCAAAGGGGGGAATGTTGTTGAGGCTAAGAGCGAACGGTTGTGGATCTCTGGGGGGAGCGAGAGTTTTATCGTAATCGAGTTGCTAAAAAAGTAGGAAGATTTAAGTCGGCAAATCAGTGTTCTCTTTTAGGAGGATAAATTCCAATACGAAAAAATTAAGACAAGTGATGTGCAAGCGAGAACAAGGATTTTACAGAATGTGGTGATTCTTTGGAAGATCTTGGGAAGGCCACACTGGGTGAGGCCTTCCCAAGGTTAGGGGGAGGAAATCTGATTCAAACAGGCGGTTGACACATGACTATAGTTTTCTACGTAAGGTTTTTCCT
>JAQBUF010000043.1 GCA_027623995.1 Nitrospirota bacterium | reverse complement strand
CTGGTCACGTTCGCCTGAGAGGGACTTGCACCCTCCTGATCAAACGCCTTCACAGGCGCACTAGCTGCAGCGTCTCACGCTGCCTCTTTCTGGTATCATTGGCTATTGACGTGTGAAAGAGGGCGCCATTAGATGGCGCAGCTACAAAAGAGTGGCCCTGTAGCTGCAGCATCTTCCTGTCCTGAGCCCCCGTCGAAGGGATGCTGCCTCTTCCAGACGTCAACGGCCCATGGTATACGAAAAGAAACACGGCCTGCCTGCGAACCTGAGCGTTGAAACATAAGAATTAATATATGGGGTGTCGCCCCCATACGTCGAGACACTTTTGTTTCGGCAAAAGTAGCTCGTCTGCAGGGGCGAAACCCTGCTTATACGTTTGGCTAGAGCATCATAAATTTTATACTATGGACGATCTATGAGACGCTTTACCTTTCTTTTATTTTTGGGCATGGCATCATTTTTTTTGCTCGGGTGCAGCAGCGAATCCCCGTGGGATGCCTCTTTGCGCGAAGCCCAGGAGGCCCTTGACCAGAAGGAATATGACTATGCGGAAGGCCTCTTATTAAAAGCGTTGCCACGGGCAGAAATGTGGGGGGATGCTGATCGTCGCCTCGCCTCAGTGCTATATTCCCTTGGCGAAGTGTATCGCCAACAAGACGAACTGACGAAAGCCGAACCCTATTTCTGGAGAGCCTTACCGATATGGGCTAAATCGGTAGGAGCGGAGCACCCGGAGATGGCCACCGGGCTCACGAGTTTGGCGCAGATTTACCAGGCTAAACAAGAATATCAAAGAGCAGAACCGTTGATGAAGCAGGCGCTCAAGATACGAGAAAAAGCGTTTGGGATCGATGACCCAAAGATTGTGCCCAGCCTTGAAGGATACGCCTTGTTATTGAAGCTGATGAATCGTGAGAAAGAAAGTAGAAATCTCGAGGTCAGGCGAGAAGCCATTTTACAGAAATGAACGAGACATGTGGAACTTAGTGCTATTGAAGCCACTTATCCTTTGAGCACAGATGACCTCTCCCCGACTCACCGCTCGTCAGCAGCTTATTCACTTGTTGACCCAACAGTCGTATACCGCTCATGAACTATCCGGGCAGGCGCATCTTTCGGAACGGCAGGTGGAAGACCATCTCACCCATATCATCCGTTCCTTGGCCCGAAGCATGTTACAACAATTTGTGAGGGAAGAATCTAGGTGTATTGATTGCGGGTATGAATTTCGAAATCGGACTCGGCTTAAAAGACCCAGCCGTTGCCCACACTGCCGGAGCGAGGCGATTTCTTATCCTCGATTTTCGATTACGGATAAACCGTTACATAAAAAGAACAAACACTCGACATGCCAGAAAGTATAGTCGTGTGACGCTCAGCCTTTAACTTGCTCTTCATCCGCTCTCACATTTGCCCTGCTGACAAACACGATCAGTATTTATCAGAGGCAAGGAAGCAACGTCTCTGGTGACTTTTGATGGGCGTCTTTGACCACCCGCTTGGCTTGGTCCAAATTTTCGTTGGCTTTTTCATAGAAAGTCGGTTGTATCTCAATGGCTTTTTCGAAGCACGACATGGCTCGCTGCGGCTGTCCAGCTTCCAATAAAGCAATCCCGACATTGTTGTAGGCCTTGGCCGGGTCCGATCCCTTCTTAAACGCATCAAATGCCTGAGGAAATTCCCCAAGTTTTGAAAGAGCCAATCCTAAATTATTCGCGACTTTGGGTGAGTCCGTCCCAGCCTGAATCGCCTCATGAAAGGTGCCTGCTGCTTGACGATATTGTCGATTCATATATTGAGCCATGCCCAAGTTATTCAAGACCATCCCTTCTCGAGGTTGAATGGCTAAGGCGGCCTTATATGCCTCAATCGCGGATAAATGCAGATGCCGTTGGTCTGCCATGATACCTAAATAAGTATGGGAGCGCCAAAGTTTTTGATCAAGAGTGAGTGCCTTCCGAAACGCCTGATCCGCGCCTAGATGGTCACCTAACACAAGAAAGGCTTGTCCCAGGCCCTCGTAGGCTAACGCGAATTTGTGATCTTGCTCGAGAATCATTTCAAATTGCTTTCGACTGGCATCTGGCTTCCCATGTTTTAATAGCAACATGGCCACTTTATACCGAGTAGCGGTTTGTGTGGGTTCCTTATCTAGGCCTTGAAGATATTGACCAATCGCTAAACCTAATTGCCCTTGTTGAAGATGGGCATCTCCGAGCTTGGCATGTTCGTCAGCGGTTGCCTCCGGGAGAATTTTTGCGGCTTCATTCAACTCTACCCCCGCCTTTTGTGATTCTAGCGTCTGTTGGTAATGCTCATCAGGTGTGGAAAATTTTTGAGGACTTGCCTGGAAAGTTTCACATCCGACCAACCATATCCCGAAACATGCCGCGACCAGAATAATTTTTAATATTTGAACGATCTTCATAATGCTCCCCTTGCCTTACACGATTACCACTTCAGGCTTCCAATACCATTCTTCTCGATTCATTAACTTCCCGACATGGCGGGAAGAAAATTTCGAATCAATTTAATGGCACCTGGACCAATAATCACGACCATTAAACTCGGAAAGATAAACACGATGAGAGGAAGCATCAGTTTGACCGGCAGCTTTGCGGCCATCTCTTCTGCCCGCAACCGTCGATTCATTCGCATGGAATCCGAATGCACACGTAAGGCTTGCCCCACACTCGTCCCAAACCGATCTGTTTGAATCAACAAGGCAATCAAACTTCCTTATTGATATGAATCAGCGTTCCTGATCCGATAGTTTTTGATTGCCAGGTCACCGCTTGGGTTATCATCTGCTCATCCCTAACTAAATGCACAGATTGGAATAAATTGGCATTGACGAAATAAACATACGCATTTTCCACGTTTCTCCAAATAGCCACCTCAACATGGAAAATAGGCATGGAAGGTTTTTCTTTCCCCTCAACGTATTGAAGTACTTGAATGCCACCATCGCGAAGTTCTCTCTCCACTTCTTCCTGCAAACTCTTCCTTGTTGGCCCTTCTTTTGATAGTCCGATATTTACTATAACCTGCACGCTCGTAATTCCCGCTAATGATTTAATTTGTGTTTCGTTTTCAACTGGGTGCATTCCTATGAAAGGGAGTGTCGAAATAATGGTCAACCAAAATATTATCGGGCTAGAATTTACACCACGCCCCAATCTCTTAAATAACATTTGCACATCTCTCTTGAAACCAAAACATTTTTTCAATAAATACTTATTAATAAATTCGGCTTGTTACTCCATCCTTCGGTGAAATCTGACCTATTATTGCGATGCCAGATTCAGGTCTGACCCAAAATGTGCACGGCGATTTTTTTGGAAACAATTTTCTGAAAAGCTATGGCATTCTGGTTTATCTTTTCCAAATGTTGACACAATTAACTGATGTTGTGGAACGCCTAGGAAACCTAAATATTGTTGAACCATGGTCGCACGTTTTTCGCCTAACACGTAATTGTATGCCTGTGTTCCTCGTTCATCGCAATGGCCCTCAATCGAAATACGTTCATGTGGATGAGCCTTGAGCCATTCTGCATTCGCTTCGAGGTTTTGTCGGGATTCTTCTGTGAGCCGCCAACTATCATATTGAAAAAATATATCGTGGAGCCCTTTTGTAAACGTGACGCCATTACGTTTGGCCTCTCGCTGTGACAGGGTTTCATTTTTTTGCCTATCCTGTCCAAATTGGGAATGAGAAGAATCAGCAGAAGCCAGGCCTACACCACCAGAAGAGGAATAGGGTGAATCAAAACGGGAAGAAGAGGTTGATGCAGGTGTTGTCAGCATCGCTGTTCTTGACGATCCATTTGAACCGTCCGACAAACGAGAGTGTTCACCACGACCACTTCCACCACCAATGTCTGATGCGGTGATATCTCCTCCGCTCCCAAAACTTCCTTGCCCACGTTTCAAGTCTAATTCTTGACCCACACGTGTTTCATCGAGGCCAGCTAAGTTTCCCACCAGTCTGGATTGCGGTCCATTTGGTGAAGCCTTCAAAGAAGCCTGAGCGAGTCGTTGATCCGAACTAGAGGAACCTCTGACGAGTTTCTTTCCGCATCCGGACGTGAAGCCCAGTAAGCCAATTCCCAACAACGCCACGCCTATTGTTTTGATGAGCAGTTTCATATAACACCTCTTCTTTGAAAATTGAACACGATGCCTAACACCTTCTTTTTCCTACGATAGCCCGATACATTGAGCCAATCTATCTAGTATGGGTGCAAAATCAAGACCAATTCCTTTTTTCACCAAAATTCTTTTAAAAGAGAATCCATAAATGGGAATAAAGTCTCAAACCTTGTGTCTCAAAGTCGCAGGAGGATGGTCATAAAGTAGGTCTCCGCGTTTCCAGGAAATCAGTCTACTCCGGATCATACAGAATTTATGGTTCTGGCAGCACACAATATACGATCAGGCGCACCTAATTGCATGGCAGCCCTCCTGGGTTATTTTGCCTCTCCTTTTACACAAATCTGGTCGTCAAGTCGTTTATGTAGCTGCAGTATCTTCCTGTCCTGAGCCCCCGTCGAAGGGATACTGCCTCTTCCAGACGTCATTGGGCCATAATGCGTGGGAAGAGGCACGACCCTTCGGTAGGACTCAGGACAGGTAAGATCGTGCAGCTACACCAGAAAGAAACCTCACAAGGAGGAGATGGCAGGGGCAAGAAATTTCCTGTATCCAGAGATGATGGAAGGGGGAGAACCATGTTTTTAGTATGATCCTCTACTCCTCCTAACCATGTGAAACATCAAACGTTCACTGTTGGAAGAAACCTCACCATTATTCAATTCAAAGCTAGAGATTTAATTGTTTTGACTTTCCAAGGGAGGAAGGTGGGGCAAACTCAGTAGGGTTTGCCCTACATCTCTTTAAAGTTGAGGCATTTTGTCAACACTCGTTGTATTAATCCAACGACGGCAAGAAATACCACGTTACATGACAGGAGGGCGCCAATTCGAGAGTAAGGCAGTCATTTCATCGGAAGGTAAGGGTCGGGAGCACAGATATCCTTGAACAGCATGACAGCCATGTTCACGTAAAAACGTGACTTGCGCTGCGGATTCCACCCCTTTGGCAATAATAGACAGGTGGGCTGTTCTGGCAGAGAAAAAGCAATGCTGAATCTTTTTGACGGCCTCGCTGGAAACAGGTACGTCACACAAAAGTGAGGAAGCCAGCTTAAGGCCTTGAAACGGAATGTTCTTGATAAGTCTCGGCAAAGATTCTGTATCCGAAACATTATCGAGCACGCAGCCAACCCCCAAGGAGACAAACTCATTGACCAAACGAGACACCTTCTCTGGAATCATGAGGACATTCAATTGTGGGATTTCAATAACGAGGCCCTTGGGATCCATTCCTGTTTCTTTCAGGAGTGCTTCAATCATATGGAGCAACGCTTGTGGATCTAGGTGATTCAAGGAGATATTCACGGCCATAGGGCCAGACGGCAAACCAAGTCGGTTCCATTCTTGGCTTTGCACGCAACTTTGATAAAAAATCCACCTTTGCAGAGATGAAAAAAACGTGGCGTCTTCTGCCAATGGAAAAAACTGATCAGGAAAAATCAAACCCAGCTCAGGATGCTGCCATCGAATCAACACCTCCATGCCAAGAATCTGTCCAGTATGCACATTCACTTCTGGCTGAAAATGCAGGAGAAATTCTTGTTGTTGCCATGCGGTCTGCAAACTTTTTCCTAACAGTAATTGTTAAAACGCTTGTGCATTGAATTCATCCGACATAAATTGATAGCAATTCCCGCCTTTTTCTTTTGCACGATACATGGCTCTATCGGCCTGAGTAATGAGGAGATCTGGATCGGTCCCATCGAATGGATAGAGTGCAATGCCCACACTGGCCTGAGTGATTATCGAGCACCCCTTGAATTCAACCGGACGAGACAGGGTCTCCAAGATTTTTTGCGCGACATGCCCAGCATCCTGACCACGCTCCAAATCTTGTAAAATCATCGTAAACTCATCCCCACTCCGTCGCGCCACCGTATCCGTTTCCCGCACACACTGGGATAGACGGGCAGCCACAGTCCGAAGCAAGGCGTCGCCAATTTCATGGCCAAACTCATCATTGACCGCTTTAAAACGGTCTAAGTCCAAAAAGATGACGCCGACGGCGCGCTCATGACGGCGAGCCTGAGCCAAGGCCTGCTTCAATCGATCAAAAAACATCATCCGATTGGGTAGGTTGGTGAGTGGGTCATGATGAGCAAGATGAAAAAACTTCGCCTCGGTTTCTTTTTGGACGGTAATGTCCTGATGAATGGCGACAAAATGCGTCACCTGGCCATGATCATTCCATAATGGCGTAAAGACTTGCTCTACCATGAATGACCGGCCATCTTTCCGACGCTCAACCAATTCATTGCGCCAAAATTTCCCTGGATTCGTCTGTCGATGAGCCTGTCGCATCGCCGCGCGAAATTTTCGAGACTTCAAAAATTGAGGAATCGTGCCGATGAGTTCCGACGCCCCATAACCCGTCAATCGCGTATACGCATCATTCACCCATTCGATCCGCCCATCAGGATCCGTAATAAACACGGCATGTTCAGCGGAAGCAATGGCTGCACCCCGCACACGTAAACGTTCATATTCTTTCACCAATAACAAACTGACCGTGACTTGATTCGCGAGGGTTTCTAACCACTGGACGGTCGACACATCAAAAGCATCGACTCGAGATGCACCCACCACCAAGACACCTACGATCTGATCCCTCGCGCAAAGAGGCAGATACAGATTCGATTGAAATCCATAACGTTCGGCAATGCCCTCTTTGGGCCAATCCTCGTCATCGACTCGATGCACCCGCGAGATGCCAGACGCCAGCACCGCCTTCACCCCAAGTCTATCTTCAGGGGATAATTCCAGGTCTACCCGTTCCATCGGAGAAGGATGCACCCCAGCTTGAGCCGCCACCTGAATATCCCCGTCCAACTCTTTTAACGCCACCCACACCAAGGGATAGGCAAACAGTTGTACAAAATGATTACACAAGTGAGAGAGAAGCTCTGGCAAACTGAGCCCTTCCAGAATATGTTCACTGAGGGCATGCGCTAACTCATCACGACCTACCGCACGTTGATGGGCGGAGAGATTCCGAATAAGCCAATGTACCGACGACACGGCACCATCTGAATGTCGCAAGGCTGAAATAGTGATAAATGCTGAAAATTGAATCTTGCCTAATGGCGTGAGCACCATTTCCCATTCAAGCCCCAGCTCTCCCTGTTCAAGTTTGTGAAAATGTTGCTGAAGGACAAAGCGATCATCTGGGGAAAATAGTTCCAGAAGTTTGTGACCAATAATTTTCGCGTGAGGCTGGTCAAGTAATCGACAGGCTGATTGATCCGCAAGTTGAATCTGACCATCGGCGTCGGTGACAAAGTGACTATCACTCACAGGAATCATCCCAGGACTGGGACGGTCTCCTAGATCACCAGAAACGAGAGTAGAACCCAATTGAATGGTGTTTGTTTTCGGAATGTCAGAGGTTGAATGGTGTAAACGCCGTAAGGAAGTGGTGACCGTTTCCAACTCGCGGGCCAGGTTCTGGGCTTGGACAATCGAAACGCCTTCTGGAGATTCTGCCATTTCCGCCAGTTGACGCTGGAGTTCACAAAGGTGTTGGGTCAACACCTTAATATCTGCTGAGCCACTTTTTGGTGAGACTTTGGATTTTTTGGGTTTGCTCATACCACCATCGCAGCATCCATAAGAGTCAGTATTCTGACACAAACACCGACAGATCCGTCAATAGATTGTCGCCACGGTTAGCACTTTTTATTGAGGAAGTTGTAAAAGGCCAGAATCAAAGTCCTGTTGGATCTGCGCATAACGATCGGGGGTCCCGACATCCGACCAATAACGAGCGAGAGGATAACTCGAAATCGTGGCACCACGCTCCAACCACCACACATAGGCATCAATAATAGAAGAAGGCACTCCAGGCGGAATATGTCGCAAGAGCAAGGGATCGATCACATGAATACCAGCGAACATACGACGGGTCAGAATGTCTTCACCACGTGAATGGGGTCGCCCCTTCCCAATAATGGTCAACACATGTCCTTGGGCATCGGTCTCAAGCACGCCCCATTGCTCAACATCAGGATCATCACGCACCACCATGGTGGCCATCGCGTCTGTCTGACGATGATGAGCCACCAGTGCAGATACATCCAGATCAAAGATCGTGTCACCGTTGATCACCAAAAACGGTTGCCCCTCAAAAAATGGTTCAACCTGTTTTAATCCCCCGCCCGTCCCCAATAACACTGGCTCAGTAGAATAGGACACATGAAGTCCCCACTCACCACCATCACCAATGGTTTCCTGAATCTGTTCCCCTCGATAATGAAGATTCATCATGACCTCGGTGATCCCATGCTTGCGCAGCAACAGTAAGTTCCACACCAACAAGGGATGAGGGCCCAAAGGAAGGAGAGGTTTCGGAAGAGTATTCGTGAGAGGACGCAACCGAGTACCAAGCCCTGCAGCTAAGACCATCGCTTTCATGAGAGACGCATCACTGCCATTCCAGGACGTAGGGCGTCAGCGCTACGCGTAGAGGTTCAAGTTCAGGATACGTTTCAAGATTGTGGCGAACATATCCTAGGGTTCGGGGAATATCCGCAAGAAATTTGGGATTCCCTTTAACTCGATCGATATACACAAACCGGCCAGCGGCCTTGAGATTCCGTTGAATGCTCGTAAAATCAAACAGTCGCCGAAACGCGATTCGATCGGTCAGCAACATACGGTCTTGAGTATTCTCATCCAACCCCAGGCACATCCCGTTGATATATCGATCGATCATCTCATCAATAAATGTTTCATCCAAGGCGATATACGAATCTCGCAGCAATGACGCCAAATCATACGTCGCCGGCCCCATGAGAGCATCTTGAAAATCAATCACTCCAAGCCGGTCGCCATGAACCATTAAATTGCGAGAATGATAATCCCGATGCGTAAAGACCTTCGGTTGATTGGCAATCAACTCCACCATCATGGTGAAGACTTCCTGAAACACCTTCTCATGATCCACGCACAGTGGCCTTTTATCTTGCCTGGCTAAAATACCATACTCCAGAAAATGCTCGAACTCCCAAATCAGGAGAGGCACATCAAACGATCGAGAAAAAGCGATACATCCTTCCGCTGATTGTGGCTGCAAGCGAAGATGTATTTGGATCAGTGCATCAATGGCCTTGGGATACAGTCGTTGAATAGCAGACTCCCCGCCTTTCTCACAGGCATCAAACAGGGTGAGATCCCCAAAATCTTCCAAATAGAGTAACCCAGCCGCCTCATCAAAATAATGAAGCGTAGGCACAGACACCCCAGCGTTGGCCAATGGGCGCAATACATTCAAAAAAGGGAGTTCAGAAACTTCGGCTGCCCCACTCACGGCTTCCTCTGAAGCTTTAAATCCTTCAGGGTCGGCTAGTTGCATCAAAATGAACGAAGAAGCCAAGCCACCCTTTACATGCAAACGAAAATATCGACGATTCGACGCATCGCCAGGCAGCGACACCATATCCGTGAGCTCCGAGGGGAAACCTAACCGCGTACGAAGCGTTGTCGCAATCAACATGGGATCAGGAGGAGATGGGGGAGACACAACATTAGCGCTCATAGGGCGGGAATTATAATGCGTCTGCTTTCTGTTGTCACATGTAGAAATTTATGAGGGCAAAGAACCAAAGAAAGTCGTGAACCTCGGGTCCGGAGACCTCTTCCCCATCCACCAGGCACCGTAACAAAAAAAGAGCGGGAATTCACCTGCCTTTATTTTCAAAACTGGTGAATCCCCGCTGAGGGTGAGAATCTATCTCCGTACATTAATCATCATGATGAGAACCATCTTTATGTTTATCATGTCCACCTTTTTTGTGCTTACCTTTGTATCCTTCGTCATGTTTGTCTTTATGAGACTTCATCCGCTCTTTCCGTTCCTCTTGAAATTCTTTAAAGATCTTGAGTTGGTCTGGGGTTAACTCAGATTCAAGCTGGGTTCGGGTATTCTGCCGAACGTCTTTCATTTGTTGATGCAGCGCTTCAAGCTGTTGAGCTTTCTGTTCCAACAGAGGTTTAATTTTGGCCTGTTGTGATTCCGTAAGCCCCAACCGTTCCGTCATTTTTGCTAAATGCTTTTCTGGATTATGATCATGCCGATGTCCGTCTTCTCCGGCCCATCCTGACGAGACCAACACAAGGCTGCAAAAAGCGAGTGTCAGGCCCCAGATAAAAGACGCCCTAAAATTCACAACCCTAGATTGTTCACCGAATACTTGCCTGCGTTGATCCATGTTTTCCTCCCTGAAAAAAATATGTTGAATAAGAAACTTCCCATGACTGTTGTCAGTATACCAGATGGTGAATGTTCATCTTTCTAATAGCCAAATACCAGGTATGGGGTGCATTCCTCTGTAAAAGTATGGCAAGATCGAGAACGCTCAACCTTTGCGCAGAAACACCTCAAAACTCCCTCGTCCTTTTCGGAAAGGGGGCTGGGGTAAGTGGGTAAACACCAAACGAATCAACAAACAAGAATGGCTAGACGATCGTAGAACTCAAAGGAGCAAGCAGAATGGCGGAATTTCAATTTCAAGAAATCTTTGAACACGGCAAAGATACGACACCGTATCGAAAACTGACATCAGACTATGTCACCACCACCATGTTCGAAGGTCAGGAATTTTTAAAGGTCGATTCCAAGGCACTCACTCTTTTGGCAAAAGAGGCCATGGATGATATCGCACATTTATTGCGCCCGAGCCATCTTAAGCAGTTGGCTAAAATTTTAGACGACCCCGAAGCCTCACAAAACGATCGCTTTGTGGCCATGGAACTCCTCAAGAATGCCAACATCGCAGCCGCGCGGGTGCTGCCAGGTTGTCAAGATACCGGCACCGCCATCGCCATGGGCTATAAGGGGCAACAGGTATTAACCACGGGCAACGATAGCGAAGCCCTCTCCCGAGGTATCTACGAAGCCTACGATCAACGCAACCTGCGCTATTCACAGATGGCTCCCCTAGACATGTACACGGAAAAAAATACCGGGAGTAACTTACCAGCCCAGATCGACCTGTACGCCAAGTCGGGAAACGAATATCGATTTTTATTCGTCGCCAAAGGCGGTGGGTCCGCAAACAAGACATTTCTCTATCAAGAGACCAAAGCACTACTGAATCCGAAATCGCTTCTTACCTTTGTCGGTGAAAAAATTCGAACCCTAGGCACATCAGCATGCCCTCCCTATCATCTCGCACTCGTCGTTGGTGGCATGTCCGCAGAGTTCACATTGAAAACCGTAAAACTCGCCAGCTGTCATTATCTCGATGACTTACCCACGTTGGGAAACACATTAGGCCGCGCATTCCGTGACGTAGATTTAGAAAAGAAAATTTTGCAGCTCTGTGCAGAAACCGGCATTGGCGCACAGTTCGGCGGAAAATATTTCGCACATGATGTACGAGTCATTCGACTGCCCCGTCATGGCGCTTCCTGTCCAGTTGGCCTGGGCGTGTCTTGCTCTGCCGATCGACAGGTTCTTGGAAAGATCACCAAAGAAGGCGTGTTTCTTGAACAGCTCGAAACCAATCCCGCGCAATATCTCCCAGAAGTCACTGAAAAAGAGCTTGAAGGTGAGGTGGTAAAGATTGATTTACATCAACCCATGCCTGAAATCCTTGCAGAACTACGCAAACACCCTGTGGCCACACGAATTTCCCTCACCGGACCTCTTGTCGTCGCAAGAGACATTGCACATGCAAAACTCAAAGAACGCCTCGATGCCGGAGATGGCCTCCCTCAATATTTGAAAGATCATCCGGTGTATTACGCTGGCCCAGCTAAAAAACCCGAAGGCCACGCCTCAGGCTCCTTTGGTCCCACCACAGCAGGACGCATGGATTCCTACGTGGACCAATTCCAAGCCGCAGGAGGCAGCATGATTATGCTGGCCAAAGGCAACCGATCCAAACAAGTGCGCGATGCCTGCGGAAAGTATGGCGGGTTTTATCTCGGCTCCATCGGCGGCCCCGCCGCGCGCCTAGCGGAACACAGTATTAAAAAGGTGGAGGTCCTTGAATACGAAGACCTCGGCATGGAAGCCGTCTGGAAAATCGAAGTCGAAGACTTCCCCGCCTTCATCGTCATCAACCACGAAGGCCAAGACTTCTACGCCGACCTCGCCACCCAACGCCCTCCGACCCTGGTACAGGTTGGTGAAAAGGGAAAGAAATAAATATAGACCATGAGAAACAAAGAAGTTTTCTAGAATCTCTGAGTCATGGAAAAGTCCTAGCGGACATTCTTAAAATATGGCAAAGTAAAAACAACTCCAACCCCATCCCTGACGAACGGAGACTTCACAATGAAACCTGACCCTCAAAAGTTACTTGAAGAAGCCCTACAATACGAACCCACCACCCGCGCATTTATTGCAGAAACATTGCTGGAAAGCTTGGACTTCGAAGAGGACTTTGACCTTTCTCAATCCTGGCGAGACGAAATACGCCAGCGGTGCCAAGAAGTTGATGGCGGCAAAGTCGAGCTCATTGATTCAGAAACTGTCCTTACGGAACTCCGAAAACAATTTCCCACATGAAGGTCCAATGGCATAAGGAAGCGCAAAGAGAAGCTGCGGAGGCGGCTAGATTTTATCAGGAAAAACAACCGGGATTGGAACAGCGCTTCCTAGATATTTTAGAAGAAGCATTACAACGAATCCTACGTCGGCCAAAATTATATCCACTTATCGAAAACCAAATTCATAAATGTAAGTTACCAAGGTTTCCCTATGGAATAATCTATCGGCTGAACTCAGATTCAATAGAAATCCTCGCCGTGATGCACCTTAGGCGCGAGCCTGGATACTGGAAAATGAGGGTTACCTAGACCAAACAAGTGCGCGAAAGCCTGTGGAAAGTATGGCGGGTTTTATCTCGGCTCTATCGGCGACCACGCCGCACGCTTAGCCGAACACAGCATAAAAAAAGTGGAGTCCTTGAATACGAAGACCTTGGCATGGAAGCGGTGTGGAAAATCGAAGTCGAAGACTTCCCCGCCTTTATCGTCATCGACCACGAAGGCCAAAACAGAGCTGGTCCTACTTGGTTGGACAGGTTTGCGGCGAAGTTAATCTACAATTGGTTGGTAGATGCTATGCCGCGTCTTTCCATTTATGAGGGGCAGGCCCCTCATAAATTTGAATTTTATTATAGACCTCATCGGGCGTCTGTCCATTAAAAGTCGAATGAGGCCGGTGATGGTTGTAAAACCCAAGCCATGCCCCTATTTGATGGCGCGCCTGTACGCCACGTTCAAAGGCCTGCAGATAAACGCACTCGTATTTTAAACTCCGCCATAGCCGTTCGATCAACACGTTGTCCCTCCACCGGCCCTTGCCGTCCATCGAGATTTTGATCCCGTGTTCTTTCAGCACGTTCGCAAAATCAACGCTCGTAAACTGGCTCCCCTGATCGGTGTTGAATATCTCCGGTCTGCCGTGCAGCATCAGAGCCTCCGCCAAGGCCTCCACGCAAAAATCCACAGCCATCGTGTTGGACAGCCGCCATGAGAGCACTTTTCGGCTATACCAATCCATGATCGCCACCAGATACAAAAAGTCGCGCTTGATCGGGATGTAAGTGATATCTGTACACCAAACCTGATTAGCCTTTGTGACGGCCAGACTTCGTAAGAGATAGGGATAGATTTTATGTGCGGGATGAGGCTGGCTTGTGCGGGGCTCCTGATAAATTGCGCGCAACCCCATGAGCCGCATTAAACGCCGCACGCGATGACGGCCCACACAATAACCAGCCCTACATCAATGCTGTGCCATCTGGCGGCTCCCGTAATACGGCGTGGCTAGAAACTGCTCGTCAATCAGCCGCATCAGTTTTAAATTCAGCGGCGTTTCACCTGTTGGATCGTAATACCAACTGGATCGGCTGATGGAAAGCAAACGGCATTGCGCCGTAATACTCACATTGTCGTTGAATGGCTCTCTCATTTCCTGACGCCTCCTCACCCCAATCGGCTGGAGGCATCTCACAAAAAATCCAATTCCACACTTTGTTGGCCGATCTTGGCGTGCAGCGCATGAATTTGAGCCTCTTGATCTATGTTCGTTTTCTCAAGCTTGCCTGAAAATCCAGCCTCCATGGACGCCAAGGCTTCCTTCTTCCAACGGTGAATAACGGTCGCATGCACGCCGTATTTTAACGCCAGTTCCGACACCAGAGCATCTTCACGCAAGGCTGACAAGGCAACTTTTACCTTGAAACTGGCCGGGTGGTTCTTTCTCGTTCTACTCATATTAATGACCCTCCTTTGGTCATAAAAAGTAGCTTAACACCCTGCCCGAATTTCTAGGACCACCTCTATTTGCAAGTTGTGGAAAATCAAAAAAATATATTAGGGCACACACATGTTTTTACTCCCTGCTTACCTCCACTATGGACCAACTAAAATGAGTGAACATTACCCTGCCCACAGGCCCCCAACTGATACCTCCCAAGTTGACACTACGAAGACTGACTGCTACTGTGGAGAAACATGCGAGCAACTGTGCCTTTCCTGCCTTTTGACTCTCTACTTCAAGACTGACAACGTATTCGAACTCAGTTTTTAGGACTTGCCACTCCTACGGAAAATCATTTCCTTGCACTGATGACCGTGCCAAGAAGTGGGCAGGTTTTGCTGTCACATTATTGTTGCAGCTGTGTTGAATCTCACAACTGTGTTTAGACTGATGGATAGGAATGAAGGACTAATATTATGGCTCGGATGAATCTTGACCCTCTTCTCACCTTTCCTGATGGCTCCCAATTAGTGGTGAGTACTCAGCATACCGGTGAAGGAGTCTTTGTCTGTGAACTGTTTGTCTCTCGGACAACATATAATAGTCAAAGCGAACTCGACTCCGTTTCGGCACATATGCAAGGGCCTTCGACAAGAGAAGCTCAAGATTTTGCCTATCGGTCAGCCCAACGTCTGTACCCCGATACCACTGATACGATTAAAAAGCCTCCCTACCTTATCTGGAGTGGGCCGTTTCGGAAAACAGCACCCTAATGACTAGCCGCAATATCACGATCACCAGTTCAGACACATAAAGGAAGAGACTATGAACTTATTACGAGTGTGGCCAGGCAGTATTCGTCCCATTAAAAAAAAGCAGCCACGGACGAAATCCTCCAGTAAATCTTTACTCCTGGTAGCAGCAGGATCAGAGACCCTACCAATCGTCAATTCCATGGATGAAATCAGGCGCCAAGCGGTATCCATGTCAAACTATGGACCAGCACCAAGTACCCTTTCCCCGACGGCCCGACCGCGCAAGGAAAAAAAACCTCGAGTCGCATCCAAGGCCAAATAGCTAAATTTTGACCAGACCAGGTAAAGGCACTTTGGTCTTCGGGTTCCCCATTCTGAACAACCATTTCCTTGTTCCGAATAGTGGACTTCCTTTCGAGCTTATTCCGGCCTACCACAAGCTCAGAACCTCGGCAGTCAATCGAGACAATTCAAAACAAGTAATGCTGAACTTAGAGTCAGTGCTTTGGGTTATTGGAAAGTGCAAGAAAAGGGTGACTGGAAGGAGGCGGAATCGCTTCCACCTCCTTCGTCAGTTCACGTATACTGGAGGGTATTGCCGTATCCAATCAGAATTTAGCCACCCACATGGGCTTGCAAAATTCCAGAGTCTTTTATGCCAGGGATGTCAGAGCCTAGCTCCAGAGCTGTTTTAAAATGTGTGGTGGCCTCACCATGGTTTCCGAGTTTATCCAGCGTCAACGCCACGTTATAATGCGCCTCGGCGAGTTTGGCATTCTCAGCAATAGCTTTTTGGAAATGTTCTTGCGCCACATCCCAGTGACTTTGCTGATAATGAGTCACCCCTTCATTATTGTGCCCGGCTCCAGCCGTTTCCTCTGATGCAGAGAGTGCCATAGGTTCGGTTCCAGCTTTGGCCATTTCCATTGTCGCTTCGCCTGAACCTTCTGCCGAGGAAGCGGCCTCCCCTGCGACCGTGGGTTCCGACTTCGAGGACTCCGAAACGGTACTTGAATCGCATCCACCCATGAATCCGACAATCAAGGCAATCAATACCACTGCCATTCTTTGCTGCTTCATACGTATTCTCCTTCCTTGGAGAGTGATTATGTTGTTAAATGTGGCAAGCCTGGAAAATTGTGAAATGCTCAGGATAGACGTCTCTCTCCAAGGGGGCTCCAAGTCCGAACACATCTTCAAGATGCGACCGGTCACTTCCCAATCCTGAATCAGTTGTTCAGTGAGAACTGATAAAAAGAAAGAAAGGAATAAATGCGAGGGTACGTCCGAGGAAAGACACTTATGGGTGATACCATGAGCTTAATCCCTGACACTGTCAAGGCAATATTATCATGAGATGATTTTAAAAATTTGGCGATTCAATGTAAAGGCAAACATGAAAAGACGGGCTCTCACGCTGACAACCTCCTGACCTATTGAATGCCTGCTCTCTAAACTCTGCTTTCTCTTCATCCGTACCTCGAAAGAGGGGGCGTTTGATTCATTTCATCGACACCCCATATTTGTTGGCCTTCCCTCTTGACCTTTGCTTGCCAAAATCGCCATTCTAAAATGCATATATCGACTTTGCTAGATTGCCTCTAGGGATCATCATCATTCAAATATTCGAGGGGATAAAGAGCACGCGATGGGCATTTATATCGCAGAACAAGCTGAGACATTTCATGTTCCCTTTGGTTCTCCAAATAGTGAGGGAACGCCTGAGGCGAGTTATGTCGATGTGAAGGTGAATCCAGAATGGATCCCAGTGCTGCCTTCCTGCGTTGGCTGGCCCGAGACTCAAGCCTTACTAAAAACCATCAACGCCTCAACCTCTCCGTTCATGAGTCTAGCGACCGACCAAAGTTTCACCTGGGCGGAGGCCGTGGAACGGCAAATCGTGCTGACCTCTTTTGTGGCTTTGTGCTTTGCCGATGTCTCACTCAATACGAAAGATACCATCAATGATTTTACCCAAGAACTTCAGCACCGATTAGACCATTTCTTACAGAACGCCACCAACAAACTTGGCCAACCATTGCATATCAATATTCGTCTGGAAATTCAGCCGACACGATTTCATGATTATGGAATAGATGGATGGAGTCTCATGATATTGATGGCAGCCTCATCCAACGAAAAACGTTTGGCTCGCTACAATTGGGGACTGGCTATCACCGCCCTAAAGACTGCCATAAAGGAATATGACATCGACAAGTAGAATATGATCTCGACTCTTTCGGCTTTGCTTCAACTCACCCTACTCGCCGACCTCACCTAGACAACCACACGCCATCCCCTGACAGGGTACCTTGTGTTGACAGACCCTCATGAATTGACCTACACCCTGAATGGGCCTGTTGAATATTTCCTGTTCATTGGCCATAGATGCTTCAGGACCGCAACCGACATCAGTGAGAGGGAATGTTCAAAAAAGTTCGTCCAGCAAGGCCGCAGCCGTTTTGACGCGCGGAGCGTACTCCCAGTACGTGAGCACGGCAAAAGGGCGAGAACGCCGCTGGCGGCTTTTTTCAACATTCCCTGAATGTAAAAACCACTAAAATCGCAAACCTTCACAGCCCTAGGTAAATATTCAATGCCACAATCCTCAAAGATACAAGAATGGGTCGTACGCCTATGGCTTATCGCTTTAGGCTGTACAGTGGGATTTCTCATTGGAGAAGGTGCCCTTCGATTATTCCTTCCGAACTATATTGCCAGTGCGGGATTAGAGCGAAACTTCTTTTGCCATTTTGATCCTCTCCTTGGATGGGGTCCATTACCTCATGTCTCAGGATTGCACCGCCGAGATGGCTTTGGCGTATACGTTGAACAAAATCAATTTGGCCTTCGGGGGTCCAAAGACATGCAAAAGGAAAAGAGCTCGCCACAGTACAGAACCCTGATACTTGGCGACTCGTATGTCTGGGGATATGGCGTTGATCAAGACATGGTGTTTACTGAACCAGGCGTGCATGGCTCAGATAAGGAACTGATCAACTTTGGAGTATCCGGATATGGCACCGACCAAGCCTTATTACTCTACCAGCGAGATGGAATTTCTTTTGATGTCGATGAAGTCGTGCTTGCGTTCACGCCATACAACGATGTGGAAAATAATCTTTCTGCACGACAATACGGCCATGACAAACCGTACTTCACTCTGGAATCTCAGGCACTTGTCCTACACACCGAACACCTCAAGGAAAATCCAGCCCAAACCTTGATCAATACAATATGGGCGCAAAGCCGAGTGGTCAATGTCTTATTCACCGCCCATCGTACATTTCAAAACTGGCAAGTACTCCAAAGGACCAAAGGTGGCACCGCCACTCCAGGCACTGGACCCTTGGGACCGAATGCCGTCTCTGATCGAGATCGTAAAGGAATTGCTTTAACCCTGGCTTTGATCACAAAATTACGTGATACGGTTCTTGCCACAGGAGCCAAATTTTCTGTCTCGTTCATACCGTACAAACCACATATCCTCCACAAAGTTTCCTACAATCACCCGTTAGTCCCACTTCTCGCAAAAGAATTAGAAACTGCTGGCATACCCTACGACGAACCATATTTCATGTTTTTAAAACAGGCCGAATTGAAAAGTTTATTTAATCCAATCGATAACCATTTTAGTCCAGAAGGACATATCGTTTTTAGTCGGTCTTTTGTGGATTCTGACATGCGCGAACACACCAGAAACCTGTATAGCAAGATTCCTCTCGCCCCCTAATCAACTGACTTCAGTCTCTCCTCTCCCCCACATAGAATCAAACTGCCAGTGGCATTCTCCTCTTGACTTTAGTTTTAGTTAGTACTATATTACATTTAACTTAATGAACACCTTGGAATAATCGTTTCAGCACAACCCTCACGGAAAGGAGGACGCCATGAACACAGTTTCAACCACCCAAGCAGACCCAAGGCCAGGAATTGCCATCGGTCATGTAGAGTTACTCGTCACCGACGTACCACAGGCGGTGGAGTATTTTGTGCAACTTGGTATGCGACACATTCACCATGATCAAGACTTTGCCGTCCTCGAACTACGTGGGGGAACGCACTTGGTGTTAGAAAACCCAGAACCAGGAAACACTGTGGCATTAGGTCAAACACCACCGTTCGATTTAATGGTAGATAATCTTAATGCAGCACACCAGCGGTCGGAAGAGTTAGGAATGAAACCCTCTGAAATAGAAACAGGCCGCATTCACGACAATTTTTACCTGGAGGGTCCTGATGGGTATAACATCCGCGTCACTTCCTCCCATACTTCAAATCGACCTGTGTAAGACGCGGCAAAATACAGAGGAGCACCATACCCATGACACCGATAGCCACCATCAATCCGACAGATATTCGAAAAGGAAACGGCACTATGGAACACACACCATCATCCGATCCACGACAGGTGAAACATATTGTCACGGCACATCGGCAAACAGAAGGGGGCGGATTCATTGTGCGCCGTCCAATTCCTTCTCAAGATCTGGAATTACTAGATCCTTTTCTCCTTTTGGACGAATTGGGACCGGTGACCTACGACCCAGGTAAAGCCATCGGGGCACCCGATCATCCGCACCGTGGCTTTGAAACCGTGACGTATCTTTTAGAAGGCGAAGTCCAACATAAGGATTCAGCAGGACATCAAGGCGTGTTGAGACCGGGAGACATTCAATGGATGACCGCCGGGTCTGGCGTCGTGCATTCTGAAATGCCTTCACCAGAATTGCTCGACAAAGGCGGCCCGATGCATGGCTTCCAAATATGGGTAAATCTCCCAGCGCGATTAAAAATGACCAACCCCCGTTACCAGGAAATCACTAGAGACCAAATCCCTACGGCGACGGCCTCTGATGGGCTGGCGCAAGTCAAAGTCGTGGCTGGGAAAGCCTTAGGCGTCGAAGCCATCATCGATACTCATACACCAATTGTGTATCACGATTGGACCATTCAACCTGGCGGGCAAGTTTCTACAGACATTAGTTCGGACCATAACGTGGGCGTGTACGTCTTCTCAGGAACCCTTGTGATCGGCACTGATGGACAAGAAGTGGAAAATGGACAGTTAGCCGTCTTAACAGAAGGCTCAACCATACAATTTGCGGTTTCACCAAATGAATCAACCGTGGCAAGGTTTTTGGTCCTCGGGGGAATCCCCCACAACGAACCTGTAGCCCGGTATGGCCCATTCGTCATGAACACCAAAGAAGAATTGCAACAAGCTTTCGCCGACTACCAAGGCGGACGCATGGGGCAGATAAAAGTTTGATTCCATCTAACCCAATTTTCACTAAGGAGAAATTCAAAATGAGCACCAAAGACAACGTCCAATCAGTTATCGATGGTATTTTAGCGGGAAAAATATTAGAAACGTTTGATGCATACTACGCCGATGATGTGGTGATGAGCGAGAACAAGAAAGACGAGCGCGTGGGCAAAGCCAAGAACCGAGAATACGAATTACAGTTCCTTGGCAATATTCAGGAATTTCATGGGGCCAAAGTGGGTCGGACGCTGGTAGATGGAGATAACGGCTGTTGAATGGAACTTTGACCTCACCTTCAAGGGCGGTAGTCGAGTCACCATGGAGCAGGTCACGCTTCAAACCTGGAAAGATGGTAAGATAATCCGAGAAGACTTTTATCACGGATAACAAGCCTTGACTTTGGATATGTATGGATAGCACCCAAGGGACAACTCACAACAATAATCAACCCAATACCATGACGCGCCGACGACTCCTCCAAGTCGGCGCGGGCACATTGGGTCTCTTCGCCACTTCGGGCATCAGCCTCGCGGCCTTATGCCCATCGACAACCACGCCGAGACAAACCCGTGGCCCGTTTTTTCCTTACGACGATGTTGTCTCATTCCCCATTCGTGAAGGCGAAGATACGAGCCTCCCACTGATCTTATCCAGCGACAATGATCTTACCTTCGTTAAAGGAAATTCTGGGACTGCTCAAGGACAAATCGTATATTTTCGAGGCCAAGTTCTAGGAAGTCCGTCCGCCGACTCAAAAGTTTGCCAACCATTGCCTGGCGCCACAGTCCTCATGTGGCAAGCCAATTCCTCTGGACGATATAACCACAAAGGTGATGATTCCGCTCCTCATGAATTTCCTCATCCCAAAACCGGAAAAATGATTGAGCGTGTGCATGATGAACACTTTCAATACTGGGGCAAAGCCATCACCGACGAACACGGCTTCTTTCTCTTCAAAACCATCCTTCCCTGTTTTTATCCCGCGACTGACGATTGGTACCGACCTCCCCACCTGCACTTTTCCCTCCGCGCAAAAGGCCACCAAGAATTTGTCACGCAAACCTATTTCAAAGGCGACGCGCTCCCCAATATTGGCCTCATCCAGGACCTCAACGCCAAAGATTGGATTTTACGCGATCCCAACATTTCCCCCGTCCAACAGGAACAAGTCATCGTAGAGTTCCAACCAGACCCAATGGGAACATTAAATGATGGATTAATCGGAACCTGTCAGTTGCTAATACCTTCCTAAACAACCAAAACCTATTCAATCTCACCACAGAGGAGCAGAAAGAAATTCTAATCCAACCACCTTGCTTTTAGTTTAAATTTAAACTATATAGTTAGATACCACATGAACAACTTCGACCTAAAAGACGATCCGCATTTAAAAATTTTGCGCCCACTTATAGAGGCATCACGGGCTATTTTTGAAGTTGGCGACCGGCACATACGGTCCATGGGACTCACTCCGCCCCAATTTTCCGTCATTGCGGAATTGGGCGGCACTGATGGCATGACCGCCGTCGAACTGGCTTCTTCCACCTTACACGCCAAGGCCAGTTTAACGGGAATTATTGATCGACTTGAAGACAAAGGGCTTGTCGAACGTCGTCCTATTCCCGGTGACCGTCGTGCCATGAATGTGCGCCTCACCAAAAAAGGTGAGGCCATGCATAAAAAAATCTTTCCGGCACAGGCAAACTTTATGCGTCCATTTTTTGAAAAAACCTTGACCAAGAAAGAGATTACGGTGTTGCAGGATATGCTTATCCGCTTACGGGATAGCTGTCGAGAGAGATAATAGGCCTTAGCCTTATGTCATTCTGAGCCGGAGGCGAAGAATCTATCTTTACTTGCTAACAATCAATGAAGCTGACCCTTGAGAGAAATACAGATCCTTCGCTGTACTCAGGATGACAAATAATTTTTTGAATAGGCAAACCCATGACACAATCAACGGCCCCCTCCCCTCAACTATTTTTTGAGACGGCATTCGCGTTCCAACGATCCGCCACGATCAAAGCCGCGATTGACGTCGATATCTTTACAGCCATTAAAGAAGGAAACCAGACTCCGGCTGCTCTTGCCTCCCGTTGCAAAGCATCAGAACGCGGCATGCGAATGCTGGCTGATTATTTGGTCATACTCGGATTTCTAACAAAAACTGACCTGACTTACTATCTAACCGACGATTCAGAATTATTTTTAGTCAGCACCTCTCCAATGTATGTTGGTAGCACATTGGATTTCATTCAATCACCACCGTTGTTTGATGGTTTTCGACATCTGACCGAAGCCGTTCGCAAAGGTGGTACGGCTCTAGACGACAAGGGCACGACCGCTGCTGAACACCCGGAATGGGTCACGTTCGCACGAGCCATGGTCCCAATGATGATCGGATCAGCGTATTGGATCGCAGAATATTTGCTTTCCACACGTGGCACAGTGAATAAGATTTTAGATATTGCCGCAGGTCATGGGGTGTTCGGGGTGGAAATTGCCAAGAGATTTCCCAACGTCGAAGTCACCGCAGTCGATTGGGCGAACGTCTTAACCGTTGCCATGGAGACAGCCAATGCCGCCTCACTTGGCGAACGATATCATACGATTCCTGGAAGTGCCTTTGATGTGGACTATGGTGAAGGTTACGATATCGTGTTGCTCACAAACTTCCTTCATCATTTTGATCCACCCACATGTGAATTGCTTCTCCGAAAAGTCCATGATTGCTTGAGCCCCCATGGTCGAGTCATCACATTGGAGTTTGTGCCCAATGATGATCGCATTAGCCCGGCTTCTGCTGATTTTGCATTAGTCATGCTGGCCACTACTCCAAGGGGCGATGCCTACACCTTTAAAGAACTTGATGCCATATTCCGAAACGCCGGGTTTGGTAAAAGCGAGATCCATGCGGTCCCAAACTCCAAAGAGCATGTCATCATTACTCAGAAGTCTTAAGACACGACATGGTACATCGCTCAGACAAATCGCTTCTCTACATCGCCGATCCCATGTGTTCTTGGTGTTGGGGATTTTCTCCTGTGATGGAAGCCATTGAGAGCACCTATGGTGATCGAGTGTCCCTCTCCTTGCTGGTCGGTGGGCTCCGGCCTGGGAACACTGAACGATTTGATTCACACCGCCGAGACTATATTCTTGGCCATTGGCATGCCGTACACGAACGCACATCACAACCGTTTAACTTTGAGTTTCACATGGGCGCGGACTTTACCTACGATACGGAGCCGTCTTCGCGGGCGGTAGTGGCTATGAGGACCATACAACCAACTCAAGTCTTTTCGTATTTCCGAGCCATTCAATATGCCTTTTATGTTGAGAATCAAGATGTGACGAAAGAAGGCGTGTTGACGGACTTAGCGGAGGACCAGGAAATTGACCGGGGCGTGTTCGAAATATCATTCAAAAATCAAGAATTGAAACAACAGGTGTGGGATGAGTTTGATCGGTGCCGTCAGCTAGAGATTAGTGGCTTCCCCTCGCTGTTAGCCATGGACGGCGAAACGCCAACGGCTCTGGCCCATGGCTACCTACCCATGGAAGAACTTCAACCCAAAATTGAACAATGGTTAGCCAAATGAAGGGTCCCTCAAGGACACATCTCTCTTACTTTGATTTATGTACAATAAAGAATCTTTCAATTCAATCAATCTTACCTTTACGGAGGCCTCTTATGACACATCTTCCCACACCGACTTTTCTTTTCTTGGTTTTATCTACCGCTCTACTCTGCGCGACGCCTTCGACCTTTGCCGAAATGGCTAACTGGAATATTGATAAGTCTCACACCACGATAGGTTTCTCAGTCAAACACATGGTGGTCTCCAAAACCCAAGGAAAATTTTTGGAGTACACTGGTGTCGTGGAAATGGATGCCGAGGCTCAACAATTTAACACCATTCAGGCGACCATCCAAACCAATTCTATTTTCACTGACCACGAAAAACGCGACGCACATCTTCGAAGCCCAGACTTTTTTGATGCCAACACCTTTCCTACCATGACCTACACGATGAAGAGTCACAAAAAAACTGGAGATACCTACACCGCAATTGGTGATCTCACGATTAAAGGTGTCACCAAGGAAATTTCCCTGGTTGGGACGTTTAACGGTGTGGCTCGTGACCCTTGGGGTAATACGAGAGCGGGATTTTCCGCCGAAGGCACCATCAATCGGCAGGACTTCGGGGTCAAATTCAGCAAGCTACTTGATAACGGCGGCCTCATGGTCGGCAATGATGTCACTATCACCTTGGAAGTCGAAGTGATTAAACAAAAGGGTTAAGAATGAGTCGCACCGCAATCGTCACAGGAGTTGGGTCAGGATTGGGGGCCGCCTTGGTCAGAAAACTTGTCCAAGAGAATTGCCGTGTTGGCATGTTTGCGCGATCGAAAACCACACTCACCCAACTTGCAGCGGAGTTGGGTGAGAAAGTGCTGGCCATACCAACGGATATTACTCAACCTAATCAAGTCTCATCAGGCTTCAAAAAAGTCCGCGAAGTCTTCGGGCCGATTGATATTCTGATCAACCATGCTGGCAATGCCACATGGGCGGGGCTCACCGATCTCACTCCTGATCAATTCGAACAAGCCTGGCGTGTCGGCCCCTATGGCAGTTTCCTCTGCTGTCAAGAAGCCGCGGCTGACATGCTGAAGCAAGAGGAAGGTACGATTCTCTTTTCAGGGGCCACCTCATTAATCCGTGAGCGCGGTGGCGCACTTGCATTTAGCAGCGCCAAATTCGGTGTACGAGGTTTGGCTGAGTCACTCGCTCGGGAATTGTGGCCCAAAGGCATTCATGTCGCCCATGTCATCATCGATGGAGAAATTGGATCGTCCTCTAAAAACTCTACACCCATGAGCCTGCCCTCAATCCTGAAGCCATGGCCCAATCGTATTGGAATCTCATCACCCAGGACCGAAGTGCATGGACAATGGAACTTGACCTCCGACCTCATCAAGAGGCTTTTTTCGTCTAGGCGTCCGCACGAAAAGCTTGAAATGACACACAAAAGGCAGGGTGGCTTTGCCACCCTGCCTTCATTTTAAAAAAGGCACATCACTCTTCAGAAGGATGTGCAATTTTGAACGATCATACTTTCATTTGACTTGCTTTAAGTGCACGATGGCCTCTCCTGCAGCCTTGGTGCCCCCACCCACGAGCCCCATTCCTCCATAGCTTACCGAGTTACTCAGGTCTTCAATAGCTGCATCGAGATGGGGGTTGGGTGATTCCTTTTGCGCCATTTTTGCATGATCCAATGCAACCCCAGCATGTTTCGCCACTTCCTAGCCATGCCCCATATTCCCATGTTCCACTGCCTCATTCGCATGAGCGATAGCCTCTTGAACATGGTTACTCCCGCCCCCACCCGTTGCCCCATAGTGATCACAGGAAACCAAAAACGTCATCAATCCAACTGTCACACACGTAAAAATGATGGCTCTAAAAAAAATGGAAAGACTCATAAGAACCTCCCTGATAAAATGGAAACGATGAATAAGAGTAGAACCATGGATAAGAAAACATTCACCATGTATCTTATGCCTCGCGCATGGTTTTATCCACCCATTTTTGCCGCCCTATTTTTCATTTTTTTTTCATATCTCGCCTATAGGAATTCGCAATAGGGCACGCACCTTGTCAAACCCTTCACTCAAGAAGCCTTGGAGGATCGATTGCGGAAAATTTTCAAATCAGAGCCACTCAGGCGACCCGAATAGTATTCCTCCCCGTTAAACCCCGCCAACACCCACAGGGTGCTCAGGCCCCAACGGTTTAAACAGCATGATCAAGGCCGCCAGAAGTGTGAGATTGCTCATGAGGGCCACCATCATGGCAAATCCCGTGAGTAGTCCAAAATAGATGGTGGGAATAAAACTAGAAAATGCCAGGATGCTAAAACCTACGGTAATGGTCAGAGCGGTATAGTAGATCGCCCGACCAATGCTGCTATGGCAAGCGAGAATGGTCTCGCGATAATTTCCATATTTCACGAACTCCACTTGAAATCGGTGAATGTAATGGATGGCATGATCGACGGCAATGCCCACGGTAATTGCGGCAATCGTGATCGTCATGATGTCGAGTGGAATACCAACCCACCCCATGAGGCCAAGGACCGAACAGGCTGCTAGCATGTTAGGTAAAATCGCCAATATCGATAACCACATGCTGCGAAAAAGCACAATAAACATCAGGAAAATGCTAACGAAGACGACACCGAGGGTGATAATCTGAGACGTATACAAACTTTGCAAAAGGTTATTATAGAGCACGGCCATCCCCGTGGCATGAACGGTATTGGCCTCAAGCTTGAGGTCATTGACCAAATATGAACGAATGCTCTCAATTAATTCCTTGCGCTTCAATGAAGGGGTGGACTCAATCAACCGCATCGTGATCCGAATTTGGTTTCCGTCGTCTCGCAGATACGGGTCAATGAGGGCTTCTTTGACTTTCTCAGGAACATATTTCCGCAGTAACGCCAACTCATAGTCTTCCGGCATTCGCCCGTCATTCAGATCCTTAAATACTTTCATCCCCGTGGCAATTGATAAGACTTTTCCTACTTCCGGAAGGTGATCTAAGTGATCGTGAATTTCTTCAACCAACGTGAGCATGTCGTTATTAAACCAATAGGTGACCTCTTCTACCGTGGTGTCTCCGGCAAAGGGGTCATCAAACGGATCTTCCAACTCTTTAGGCGTCTCCTCTGACAACGCGACAGCAATTGGGCCATCAATCACAAAATCCAGCGGGATGGTCCCTCCAAGTTTGGTATCGATGAGTTCCATGCCTTGATAAATTTCTGTGTTACTTTTGAAATGATCGATGAACCGATTTTCGACATTGAGCATAGTGATGCCCACGACACCCAAGACTGCGACCATCAAAGACACCAGGGAAATCATTTTGGTGTTTCGCAGCGTAAAATTGGCCACAGACATGGTGAAGGATTGAGTGGCATCGGGGCGCACAATAGCCTTCTCAGGGCGGAGTAACACCAGGACTGAAGGGATGTAGGTAAAGTTCAGCACAAAAGCAAAGAGAATCCCAATCGTCATCATCCAACCAAAGTCAATGACTGGCCGAATGCCACTGACGATCAAGGAACAAAAGGCCACGATCGTGGTAATCGCCGTATAGAAACAAGGTTTGAACATGTCTTTCATGGTTTCGAACACCAGCGTTTTCTGATCATGAGAAGGATGCTGCTCATCAATAATGCGATACCGCACGATCAGGTGGATGGTCAGCGACATGGTGATAATCAGTAGGAGAGAAATGAAGTTAGAAGAAATCACCGTCACCCGCCAATCCATAAGCCCGAGGAACCCCACCATCACACTCACGGACAACAAACAACAGGACAGCGGCAACAGCACCCAGCGCAGTTTTCTGAAAAAATATGTGAGCGCGGCAATTAAAAAACCGAGAACTCCCACCCCGAACACCAGAATGTCATGTTCAATAAAACTGATCATGTCAGAGGTAATCATCCGCACGCCACCTAAAAATAATTGGGCGCTATGGCGGTGCTCATCAAGAATCCCTCTGACCACTTTAATGTCGTGACGCCCAGACTCCACAAAAATGGCATGGTATTCATTGAACTCCTGAATCGCCGATTCCAGCTCCCGCGCTTCCTTTGGCGTGGGATCCCCTACGGCGGCTTTCTCCCGCAATTGATTTCGATGTTCGAGTAGTGTTTTATATTTGATGTCTTGGTTGAAAATGACCTGAATGGCAGTGGTCTTTCCATCAAGGCTCACAAGATTGTTCTGATAAATGGGGCTTTCTAAAAACTCCTTACGCGCCAATTCGATATCGACGCCGAGCGTCTCAAGTGTTCGAACCCCGCCTTCATCCGTTAATTCGGAAATGGTGACTTTGGGGCTATTCAGCAACGGAACATCCAAAATCGAAAGAATCGTCTTGACGTTTTTGAGTTGGGCAAGATCATCACGCAGGGCCTTCAATCCTGAAAGTGAGGGGGGAGAAAACAAATCGCCGGAAGGGGTATAGGTAATCACGAGAAAGTCATCGGACCCATAGACTTCCCGGCTCGCACGGTAGTATTTCAGATCCTGATCGTTTTCAAGAACGATCGATTCGGCGGACGCATCCAATTTAAAGTTGTGGCTCTGGCTCGCGAAAAACGCCATAAGAAGGAAGACAAACCCGAGGGCAATGACAGGCCTGTCAATGACGCCATTTTTATACATCCGAAGAACCCACGTCGTCATCCCAATCTCACTCCTCATTCGAAATCATTACCGAGGCAAGACTCGCATCTTGTCTAGAGACCAGTGTAATGTCAATAACTCAGAGGCAGGATTTTCAAAAAACTTTGCTCATAGCTATAGCCCCCTCGTTCAAAAATAATTTTTCACGGTGAAGACCTGTCGCCAAGGGATTATGATAGAGGCTGCAAACGGGATTTCATCGGTATGTCCGGCGTGACGCCAATCATTCAAAGAGAGGATCATACATGAATCAGTCACCCTACGTATTTCAGAAAACTTCTGACCAATTGGAACGAGACAGACTTCAATTGATAGAGGGCTATCATGACCCATTCACACGCAGGCGGCTTTGCCAGACTGGGCTTGCACCAACATGGAACTGCGTAGAAGTGGGCCCAGGTGCCGGATCGATTATGCGATGGATGGCCCGAAAGGTGGGACCTCAGGGCCAGGTGACAGCCGTCGAATTGAATCCACGGTTTATCGCCGACACCACGCTCCCCAATGTCACGCTCATTCATGGTGATATCAGCCGGGCCCAGCTTCCAGCAGACAGCTTTCATTTGGCCCACAGCAGGTTCACGTTCATTCATACCCCGAGGTATAAAGCTGCCTTGAAAAATATTTTTCAGGCGCTTCAACCTGGGGGGTGGCTTGTATTGGAAGAACCGGATTTTTACGTCGCACGCGTAGTAACTGGCCCAAAGCTCTTAAGCCAATCCGTTCAACGAATCAATGAGGCCATCGAACACATGTTCCTCAACGCGGGCCTAGATCCCGCTTTTGGCATGACCCTTCCCGGTCATCTTCAAAAATTAGGCTTTAACAATCTCACAGTGGAAAATGCGACGCCGGTTGTGAAAGGTGGGTCTCCCATGGCCATGATTATGCAACGATCGGCAAACCTATTAGGGTGGCAATATCTGGCCACAGGTCGCGCCACAAAGACCGACCTCACTCGATATACCCGTTTTGCTGAAGATCCACGCTGTTGGGCGATATATCACGGAACTGTTGCCGTCATGGCACAAAAACCAAAAAACAGATCACCCAAGTCGTGAATGAATGATCTCTGGATAGTCTGGAAAATACTGTGCGATGATAGGAAGATTAAAGGTACGCAGGATAGATTCTTTGGGCTCTCGTTCTAACAGAAACGAGAACGATGCTTCGATCAGAGTTTCCGGTTGAATGCCCGTCCCATAGTGTTGAAGTTATTCAGAGCTCGCCGTCACCATGTGGACGGTGCTTGATGTGCCTTCAGTGACTTCCACTCGAAATTGTGTAGTGGTCTAGTTGAATGGGACACCTGGAAAGGGGATGATATCCATCAGGAGGTGTTCAATGGAAACGACACGACGACAGTACACAGCCGAATTCAAGCGCGACGCCGTGGCCCTGGTCTTGGAGCATGGCTATGCGATGACGGTGGCCGCCCAGAATCTTGGGATCACGGCCAAACTACTCTCACGGTGGAAGCGCGAACAGCAGCACCATCAGGACGCCGCCTTTCCTGGCCAAGGGCATCAAACACCCGAGCAAGCCGAACTGCGCCGGTTACGCGAGGG
>JAQBUF010000042.1 GCA_027623995.1 Nitrospirota bacterium | reverse complement strand
CGGGCACTCTCAGTCACCCTCCGGTCTCTTGCGCTTTCCTGAGATGCCTTGATCTTTTCAGCTATCATAATGTCTTCTCCTCCCTGCCCTCTACACTAATTTAACATAGGGGAGGTGTCTCATCATTATTGACACAGAGGGCTTCTCCTGTGTGAGTAAATGGAGCGGAGTGATCTAAGTCTCGCAACCCTGGAGTTTTAAATAAGGCAATCGTTTTGCGCAGTAATCGTTTTGAATGACATGCTTGAGTGAATCTATTGAGGTTTATCGGCTTATTCTTTCTTTGGCCTTCGCACACTATTTTTGTGATGGGTTCTTGAGATAATGGAAAATCCGGATTCCAAAAAAAAAGGGGCTGTCGTAGATAACAGAGTTTGTCTATGGTAGGGGATATCCCTAAAGCGTTGTCAACTAACAGAGAAAGAGCAACGAAGACTGCTGGAATTCTTTGTGCTGGAAGTGACGGCCAGGGCGGCGGCAGATTTAACGGGATTTCAGGTGAACACGGTGGCCTTGTTTTATCGAAAAGTTCTGATGCGGGTGGCCGAAAGGCTTGAAGCTGAGGCCGCCTCATTTCCGGGAGAGATCGAGTTGGATGAAAGCTATTTCGGCGGAATTCGCAAGGGAAAGTGCGGGCGGGGCGCCGCGGGCAAGGTGCCGGTGTTTGGTCTTCTCAAACGGGGTGGCAAGGGCTACACCCAAATTATCGATAACACGCAGACTAAGACGTTAATGCCGATTATTCGCAGTAAAATCAGACCTGATAGCATTGTCTATACTGACAGTTACCACTCCTATAATGCGCTAGATGTGTCCGCGTTTAAGCACTACCGAATCAATCATTCAAAATAATTTGCTAAGGGCCGCAATCATATAAACGGGATCGAGAATTTCTGGAATCAGGCCAAGCGAGTCTTGCGGAAGTATCATGGCATTCCGGCTAAGCCTTTTTATTGGTTCTTGAAAGAATGTGAGTTTCGGTTTAATTCTGGCTCACATCACCACCAGTTTAGCACCCTCAAAAAATGGTGTGATGTGAAGCTTATCTACGACAGCCCCATTATTTTTTATGACTTCCGTGAAAAGTTATAGAGAGTTGGGGGCCGGGAGGCTATTCAGGAGTAAATAGCCCCCCGGGTGGAAGGAAGGGGGAGTCCCGAATGGTTCCCCGCGCTCCCTTCCTGTACTCTCGTGAAAATAAAAAAGCCCAAGAGTGACCTAGCATTCTTGGGCTCTGGACTCTGGGCCTCGGGCCGGACTTTTGTGATGTGTGAGAGCAATAAATACTTGTTGTTACTTGGTGTCACCTCTCATCATGAACGGATGATTAAGAATCCACATTTCATACATAGGTAGAGCGAACATCACAAGGAAACTCAATAGCATGAGAACGTCGCCAGTTAACATGGTAATCACAAAAAGAGGGGAGACATAGGTGATTAACCAAGGGGAAGCCAAATCTAGGGTTACGCCCAGAAAACAGGCCCACGTGGTGACCACTTTTAATGTGGGGCTGGCCATGGTGAGATACAAGACATGCACCATGATCATGAACACCACTGGCATCGTGAATAAATGAAAATGAGTGGTCTCAGCTAATTGACCAAAGGACATTGGCTCGCCGAAGTTGGCATCAGAGCCTCGGTAATGTTCGGCTAGGCCTTTTGGTGTGAGATCAGTCATGCTATGTGCCCAAAAGAAGGAAAAGACAAAACCCACAAACATTAAAAGAAGGAACCAGGTATACACGAGTCGAATGTGTCGGTCGGTATCACGCAGCCGAAACCGAGTATTGAAATTTCGCATTCGATTTCGTTACTGAATCATAGTCCCAGAAATGATTCGAGAAAGCCTTTATCACTTCGGCTCGCCGTGTTGATATTACTGCCATGGCCGAGAGGCTTGAGGTAGAGTTGATCGACGGTGACCAGTGCTCGTTTCACTCCAGCACTCATTGACCTGACCGACATGGTGGCACCGGAAATATTGATAATGTCTCGATTAATGCGAATTGGGTCGTGGAGATTTTTACCTTCGTACTGATAATTGAATCGTTTAGTTAGGACTTCACTCCCTCGTGATTCACGGTAGACGAGGACTTCCACGTTAGTGGCTTCACCCTGCGGGTTAATTCCCACCATATAGGTCATGGGTTTGTGTTTGCCTATCGTATTTTGGATGAGGGCCCAGCCGTCGATCTTGCCATTAGTTTCACCAATAAAGCATTCAAATGAAGTTTCAGGAAAATCCCATCCAATGAGTTTTTGGATCACGGTTTTTTGTTCTGCCTGCAAGGTGAGAACTTCTTTTCGAATACGCTCAGATTTGGGAAACATCAGTTTGGCGGCTTCTTCAGGAGAGAGATAGATCTCCTCTTGTCCTAGTTCTGCGGGGGTGAGATAGCGTTTCAATTCCGCATCCCACACTTGTTCCGCAAAAGCTGAGGGAGGTAATCCACCAAATGGGGAAAGGAGCAGGGTGATCATCAGAAGACTAGAAAATAGCCACTTCATGATTCGACAATGCACCCTTCCTGATCAAGCTGCGCAGTGATCTGATTTATAATGTTATTGATGGATTCTTGTGAGGGTTCAATCGGGTACCATTCATACAGCCGTGCGCCTCCTCGAAATCCCCAGTGATGGCGGCGCTCCGTTAAGGTTAAGGCGACCACACCTTCTTGTAGGGGTTTGACCAAAATGGTCAGCCGCGAGCGTTCTTTGTCTCCCAATCCCTCCCGACCCAATAACCCATAGGGCCGACCTGCAACGGGTTGAATGCGCCAATCGGTTTCGATGAGGCCAGCGGTTTTATCATTCACGGTGATGGGGTAATGTTCCAGGGCTTCAAGCGCGCCTTTCCACACAGCATCTTGCGGGCAGGCCATATATCGTTCAGCAGTGAGTGATGGACCTGAAAGCGTGGAGCAACCGGCCAGCAAGAACAAGGCAGCAAAAGTAAAGATTAGGGTGGTGAATGTGGATAATTTAGACATCGATGGAATGCGTCGTTGAAATTGTTGATAAATGAAGTTGATTCTCATTATGATTTCCGATTGTAACATCCTGCTTTTCGCAGGGTCAATAGAGAACCTAGGAAACACCAGGGAAGGTTGAAATTTTCCTGGTGTTTCCGGGCCTGGTTAAGTGAATGTTAGAAATAGGTTGCCGCCGAGGCTACAAATGCATCACCATGAATTCGGCTGCTCAGTACTTCTGGTTCATATTGATAGTCAAACTTAATAACCGTATCCTCTGTAGGTCTGAAGTTCACCCCAAACGTCAGGCGTTGGGCTTTTCCTCTGGCTGCCGCTTCGCTACCGGATAAATCTGCACCCAAGTTAATATCATCCCAGCGAACAACTGCGGTAAACGTGGATACCTCTGGCCGGAAATGGGTGGGGGCCAATTTTACAAGTATCGAAGGCAGGAAGTGGTAGTTGAGTTGTAAATAATATCCACGCATTTCGTTGGGTAAAAGAGTGCCGCCAATTCCCGTTGGCATGGGAAGCGCAGCACCGGTCACGATGTGATTCTCATTGTCTTCAATATAGGCCCAGGCACTTTCCCCGATAAATTCAAACGGTCCTCGTTGGAATGTCCAATCCACGGCGCCAATGAAGAGTCCTCGTTGGTCTGAAGGGTCATACATCTCATAGAGACCAGAAACCCCAACCTCTACTCCAAGGAACGGGCTCACTGCGACCCTGCCGACAACGGCCTTACCGTTGTTATTGTCAAAATCTGTTAAGTTGCTTCGGGCACTTCGTAACCCGGCTGTTTGGGTAATAGTTGATTGGCCAAACTTACTGTCGGATGGGCTGAGTCTGGGATTACCTTTTCCGCCAAATCCCCCAGTAAACCCTGAGGTGACATAAATTTCATAGTTTACCTGGGAAAGGGTGGTTGGGTAGAACGTTCCGTAGATACCTACACCAGGTTGATGGAGAGTCGTCGGGATAATCCGTTGTGCCACCAACGGGCGATCCGTCAGGTCACGTAAAGGGGAGTCGTGTAACAGATTGAATTTTCCAAGTGGAAGAAGAATAATTCCTCCTCGAAGATTGATGGGTTCATTCACGAGATAGTCGATGATTGCGAATTCTATTTTTAACTCATCCCCGACTCCTCCATGTTCGAATTCAATTTCCGCGGCGAATTTTACATGGTCGCTGACATCTCCGTAGATAAAGGGCACCAAGCGATGTTGATCGAATTTCGAAGGAGAGCCCTCTCGGTTGATATATTCAAAATCCATATATCCGCCAAGAATGGCTTTTGGCGATGCCACAAAGGGTCTGGCATAAATCAATGCTCCTGACCCTTCTTTGGTTGAACCCGACTTTGAATCTCCAGTTCGAGATTGTTTGTTGAGATCATCCAATCGTCGCACATCACTTTTTGAGGTGGATCCGCTTGGAGGTGGAGTGCTTCCTCCGGAAAAGCCTTGTTCGCGAAGAATGCGTTGCACTTCCTGTTTGACGGCTTCTTGTTGGGCGGGTGTGAGTGTTTCTGCGCCACCGATGGTCGGGATGGCCAAAAACGGTAGGATGAGAAATGGTACGAGAGTCCCTCGTATCAACCACTGTTTCATAAAGTACTCCTTCTTACTGCGAATAGGGACTCTATGGTCCTCAGTGAATGATAAAGGGACTCTCGGTGGGTCCTCAAAGGAAAGAATGCCAGTTATGGAACCTGGCAGGGTTCAAGAATATGTTCGTCCGTGCCGCTGGCTTGGAAGGGTAAAACAATAATCCGCTTGCAGCGCCGACATTTGAGCTCGACACCATCCTTCCGGAGTTTTGCAACCAGATAGCCGCAATGACATCGAGCCTCTCGGGTTTTGGCGATGGAATCGTTTGATTGGTCGGGACCCAGGGTGATGTCGCTTTGGCTCATAAAAGATGGTCGCTGGAAATTTTTTGAAATTTCTTTTTGAAAATGAGAACGATTCTTAATACCTAAAATTGAAATTCATTGTCAAGAGGGTTTTCAAAGAAAACGCATTTTTCAGTGAATTCCCTGAAAAATTTTGTATAATGTTGGGATGTCTATCCTTAAGAAAATCAGGAATTTTGCGGTGCTTGCCTCTTTGATCCTTTTAGCTCAAGCCTGCGTCGGTGGATTACAACCTGTCCCTGACACCTTTCCAGAAAAAGGTTCCGTAGCCTTTGGCCGCATTAAGGTAGTGCTTTCTGGGCCTTCACATCGGTGGTATGAACCGGAAGTTCGTTTTATTGAATTGTACAATCGTACACTCGATAAGCGATTTCGTTTGGATGTCGAGTCCAATGAGTCGTTGTTTGCGATTTCCTTACCCGAAGGCGATTATCACCTCACACGAGTGCAAATCATGGAAGGTGGGTTTCGGGGAATGGCTGAGTTGACGACATCCTTTCATCTTGATGCCGATACCGTGAATTACCTCGGAACCTGGACATTCTCGGTTGGGGCGCCCTTCTACGATCGGGACATTGTGCTGACGGTGTCTTCTGATATGATCCAAGCCTTGGCTGAAGCGCATATGATCTATCAAGATTTGTCTCCACAAACCATCAGAAGTAATCTTGCCTATCCTGCCGAAGTGCAGACTCGCCTCTTTCAGGTCACTCCATATCCACGTGTGAGATGGTTCCAACGTCAAACCACGAGTTAATCATTTACCCATGCGAATGTTTCTCCTTTCCATTGTTGGTGTTGCGCTATTCCTGAGTGGGTGCCAATCCTCGGGAGTCCTGATCAAGCGAAGCCAGATGTTGATGGGCACGCTGGTCTGGGTCTCGGCTGTGGCCCCTAATGAACCCGAGGCTCAAAAGGCTGCGACGGCAGGGTTGGGGGAAATCCGTCGGCTCGAAGAAATTCTGAGTACCTGGATACCCGAAAGTGAACTCTCGCGAGTCAATGCGGGGGCTGGAGAAACACCGATCGACGTGAGCCTTGAGACGATTGAAGTATTAGAAAAGTCCCTTGAGATGGATCGGTTAACTGAAGGGGGATTTAACATTGCCATTGGGCCGGCCGTTGAAGCGTGGAATGTGAGCCGAGAGGGTCGGATTCCCACACAAGAAGAATTAGATGCAGTACGGCCCTTACTGAAACTGGGAAACCTTCAATTGGATTCTGGCTCACGCCAAGTGTTTCTGAAAGTCCCAGGGATGCGCCTGGATATCGGGGGCATTGGCAAAGGCTATGCGGCTGATCTTGCGGCTAATGTCATGATGCAAGCAGGGGCAACCGCTGGGGTGGTCGCGATTTCAGGTGATATTAAAACGTTTGGTCGGATGCCAGATGGCGAACGGTTTGTCTTTGGTATTCAACATCCCCGGAGGGAAGGTGCCTTATTGGGGCAGCTGGAATTAGAGGATGAGGCGGTTTCTACCGCCGGCGATTACCAGCGCTTTTTTATAAAAGATGGAATTCGATATCACCACATTCTTGATCCGCGAACTTTGCATCCAGCCCGGTTATCACAAAGTGTGACTGTCATGGCGAAAGAGGGGGTTGTGGCCGATGGATTGGATACGGGTATTTTTGTCATGGGCCCAGAAAAAGGGATGGCATTGATTGAGAGCTTAGAAGGGGTTGAGGGCGTGATTGTGGGGGGTGGCGGGGAAATTTTAATTTCTTCTGGGTTAAAAAGTCGGCTGGAACTTATTGATCAGTAGCTATTGTATCGTGTTTTCACTTTTCATTAAGACCCATTTAGACTTCCATATTGTCGCAAGGCGAAATTCCCCGGTGTATTTCTTTTGTAGCTGCACGATCTTATCGTGCCTTCTTCGGGCCTTCGCACCAACCGGGGAAACAAAAGGATGGGCGGCATTAGATGCCGCAGCTACAAATTTCATTTCATTGGACCATTGCACGAATGAATGAAAAGTACACCACCATAGGACCATTAATTGACTTTAAGAAGAATATTTTAGGCAAAAAAAGGGGGCCACGGTTGGCCCCTTTTTTTTAATTTCTACAGCTTTAAAAATTAATAACTGCCTTTTTCTTTTCCTGCGCGGGAATATCCGCTGGCATGAGCGGGGTTCGCGCCATGGGTTTTAATCCGTTCGTGAATTTTATCCATCCGCGACTGTTGTTCTGCGGACAACACTGATTTGGCGTCACGCTTGGCTTTAATTGAGGCCATGTACAGATCAGCCTTTAATGCATGTACATTTTTGAGGTCACGTTCAATGTCTGACAAGTTTGCATTATCATTCCGTAGTAATTCATGCAGGTCAATATTCGCCAATTCAACCGTGGCTTTCATTTTGATCCGTTCTTTTTTGTAATGGGTTTTGACCGTGAGGAGCTTCTCTTCTTGCTCTGTGGTGAGACTCATGCCATCTTTGAATTTCAAAATATGATCGATGAATTCGATCGCCCCTTGATGCGTGCCTGGATGAGTCGAGCCCTTTTCTCCATGGACCTTTGCGGCATGACCACTGCTATGGGCCGCTGTTCCCTCGGAATGTTTCCCATCATATCCTGCTCCATGAGGTGAATCCCCTATGCTGGGGTAGCCCTTCGAATGATGTTGGTCACCGTGAACGCTGGCTTCCATGTGGGATGAGCCATTGCTGCCATGATGCTTACTGGCATAACTGGAACTATCATGTGCTGATCCGTGAACCGAGCTGTGTGGATCGGCAAGTGTTTGGCCAGCCAGTGCCAGAAAGAACACACTGCTGAATGAACAAATAGAAAACCAGGTAGGTGTCGTGACTCCTGTGAACTTCATGATCGAGTTCTCCTTTTTAATTCGAGCAAATCATGTGGATGGAAAATTAAGTGATTCAAATTTGGTCATGTGAATCTCAGGTATTCAAAATATTATAAAACTCTCAGCCCAAAGAAGCGAGTTCGGAACTTCTGCCCATTATAAATGGTTCGGAGGTTATGCCAAGCTGGAATGCCAAGAAGTGAGGAGTGCTACGTTTGCTCGAATAATACGGTATGTGTGGCGATGATTTTCACCTCAACGGGCGTATTGAGTTTATGGCATTGTGTTGAAGGTGCACTGGAATGGATGAGATGGCCTGAGGGTAAACGAATCCCATATAAGTTTTCAGATCCACGGAATTGGCGCGTTTCGATTTTGGCCCCTTGGGTTGCATTGATACAGAGTTCGATGTCATCCGGTCGGATCATGACCAAAACTTTGTGGTGGCCTTGATAATCTTTTGGAATAGGGAGTTTCCCAATTTCTGTCGTGACGACCTGGTTTTGAATCTCGCCAGGAATAAAATCCGCTTGTCCAACAAATTCTGCGACAAAGCGAGAAGCTGGCAAATGGTAAATGGTTTCCGGTGAGGCAAATTGTTCAAGTCGTCCTTGATGCAACACTGCCACCTTATCAGCCATGGTAAAGGCCTCTTCATGATCGTGAGTGACTAAAATTGCCGTGGTTTGTGTGTTTTTAAGTAATTGATGGAGCTCCCCACGCATTTTGTAGGTCATGTCGGGGTCGAGATTGCTGAAGGGTTCATCTAACAGCAGAAGAACCGGTTGAGGCGCTAATGCGCGTGCTAAGGCCACACGTTGTTGTTGTCCTCCAGATAATTCATGGGGGTAACGTTGGCCAAGCTCGGATAGTCCTGTTAAGGCGAGCATTTCCTCGACTCGATGACGACGGTCGTCGGAAGAAAGGTGGCACAAGCCGAAACTGACGTTATCGTTCACGCACAGATGGGGAAAGAGCGCGTAGTCTTGGAAGACCATGCCCACGCGTCGTTCTTCAGGCGGAACATGAAGCGTTTCATCTGCGACTGGATTTCCATCAAGCAGAACGGTGCCTTCAATGACCGACTCAAATCCAGCAATGGCGCGCAATGTGGTGGTTTTCCCGCAACCTGAAGGGCCAAGCAAACAAATGATATCGCCTTTATTGGCGGTAAAGGATATTTCGTGAACTGCGGGCTTCCCGGAATCGTAGGAGCAGGTTATCTTCTTCAGCTCAAGAACGATGGGTTTGTCATGTGTCGGTTCGTTAGTCATGGGGAAATCGTAAAGCGTAATGGGTGATGCGTAAAGCATCAGAGATAAAGATCAGAAATTGGTAGGGAAGTCCTTCTGCGCATGATGTATAAATCTATACGCCTCACGCATAACGGTTTACCCATTACGCGAAACGGGTTGTGATCCCTTTTTCATTAACAGCAGAACGACCGGAGTGGTCATCGCGACGATGAGCAAAGCCGGAGGGGCTGCGAGTTGATAGAGCTCTTCACTCGCTTCCAGCCAAATGCGTATCGCGAGTGTATCGAACCCAACGGGACGCAGCAAGAGTGTTGCAGGCAGTTCTTTTAAGCATTGGATAAAGACCAAAATCCATGCACTCATGAATCCACCGCGGACCAACGGGAGCGTGACTTGAGAAAAAGTTTGGAATGCACGCGCGCCTAAACTTTTGGCCGCTTCTTCTAGATTAGGGGAGAGTTGCTGAAGAGTGGATTCCATTCCTTGCAGAGCCACTGGCAGAAAATGAACGAGATAGGCAATGAGCAGCACGATGACGGTGCCGTACAAAGCTGGCGCCAGTTGGGTGATGAGGACGAGAACAGCTAAGGCTGCCACTGGACCCGGTAGGACATATCCGGCATACGCGCCTTGGATGCAAAGAAGGCTACCCCATGTGTGTTTACGGCAGGCTAAGTACGCCAAGGGAATGCCGATCACAATGGCCAGGGTTGCAGTGATACCGGCAAGAAAAAGACTGTTGCCTACATAGCCGATGAGTCCAGGGGAAAGGTCTCCGGCTGCCAGAGCATCCAGGGTCCATTGAATGAGCAAGTACACTGGAAGGCCAAAGGCCGCTACGATGACCATTCCCAAATATCCTGTAAAACATAGATTCTGTATGGGACTACAGGCTTGGGGGATGGGTTTCCGGTATCGGCCCGTGGTTTGATAAAACCGACTTCGTTGTCGAAACCAACGCTCCCCCAGAAGAAACACAAAAGCGAAGAAAACCAAGACCATGCTCAAACATGCGGCGGCGGTATTATCGAATCGGCCGGTCATTTGTTGATAGATGGCGTAGGTGAAGGTTTGAAAACGTAACATCGAGACCGCCCCAAAATCAGATGCAACATAAAGAATGGCTAGAAAGAGTCCGGCAATCAGTGAGGGGCGGATCATAGGGAGGGAAACTCGAAAAAACGTACTGAGCCGACTGGCCCCGGTGGCTCGCGCTGCTTCTTCAAACGAAATATTGAAATTTTTAAATGCCGAGCGTGCCAATAAATAGACAAAGGGAAAGGTGTTCAGCGACATGACCAACGTCGCCCCGGCGAAACTAAAGGGAGAAAAAATTTGCGCGTCAGATCCCGCCACTATCTGCCAAGCTTGTTCCAACGGGCCATTGCGCTGCAGGAGATAGGTGTAGGTGTAGGCCAGGACGTATGATGGAATCGCCAGAGGAAGAATGATGAGCCAATCCCACAGGGTCGAGCTGACCACCCGGTAGCGAGTTATGATCCACGCCATTGAAACGCCAAGGATCAGATCAATGACGGCAACGCTGACGGCCAATGAAAACGTGTTGAACAATAATTCGGGAATGCGCGTGGACCAGAGTCTTTGCCAGACGGCCCCATCCGCCGTGAGGGCGGAAAAAATCACATACAGGAGTGGAAGGGTAATCAGTCCAGTGAGGATAAAGGCGACTATGATTAACGGGGATGGGGCGTGAATGCGCAAACGCGTCAATGTGAGTGAAGGATTAGCGGAGGCCAACGTGTTCAATCACGGTCATGGTGGGGTCGCGCAGTTCAGCTAAGCGGGCAAGGGGCACGTTGGCCACTTGAAAGCTTTTGAGGGGGACTAGTTCAGGCGCAGCATCCACACTGGCATTGAGCGGGTATTCTTTATTGCCACTGGCAAACATCTGTTGTCCCTTGGTCGAAATCAAAAATTGCACGAGGGCTTTGGCTTGAGCGAGGTGTGTGGCATGCGCGGTAATCCCAATGCCTGCGGCATTGAGGACAATGCCCATTCCGTTCTCACCTTGATCAGGTAGCAGCTGTGCAACGGGGGCATCGGCATGTTCATCCAGGTGACGATTAATGTAATAGTGGTTCACCAATCCCACGGCTACTTCTCCGCGGGCTACCGCCGCAACAATTTGGCGATTTTTGCCATAGACTGATGTGCCAGCATTGTCTTTGAGGCCTTGTAAAAATTTCTTGGTGACCGTGTCGCCTTGGATTTCGCGAATCACCGATACGCCGGTTTGTAAATACACGCTGCTGGCGCTAGGAATAGCGACTTTGCCTTTCCACTTCGGTTGTCCGAGTTCCAAGATAGAAGTAATCTCAGTGGGTTTGACCAATGTGGTGTTATACACCACGACCCAAATTCGTCCGGATAACCCAATCCAACTATTATCTGGGGCACGAAAGGGTTGTGGAATAGCCCCCTCGATTCCTGGAATGTCCACGGCCTGAAGAAGATGAAGTTCTCGGGCACGTTCTAAGGTGCCAGCATCGTTTGAAATGAAGACATCGGCGGGTGACCGTTCGCCTTCCATGCCGAGCCGATTGACCAAGGCCGTGGTGTCTGCCGTGAGCATTTGAATCGTAATGCCGGATTCAGCTTGAAAGGCGTCGAGGACTGGCTTAATCAGCCGTTCGGCTCTCCCTGAATACACGACCAATGTGTCATCTGAAAACGAGAGGGGTGGGAGACTCAGCAGCGAGATGCCAAGCGTGATGGAACAGAGAAGGACTTTATGAATACAGTGAAAACGCATGGGTATCATCTCCGCCCAAGTTGAACGTTGAGGTCTCGACCACAATTTTTACATTCGCCATTTGGTAACAGAACGGGATTGCCATAGAGCTCGAGTTTATGGGTGCGAATGGTAAACCCATTCTTCCTGGCGACTTCTTCTTGCAATTCTTCGATTTGGCAATTTTCGAATTCAATGATTTTATCGCAGGTTGAGCAAATCAAGTGGTCGTGGTGACCTTTGTGAGCGACATTGTCAAACTGAGTTTGGGTGCCAAAATGTTGTTCCTGAGCGAGGCCGGTTTCACACAAGAGTTTCAGTGTTCGATACACCGTTGCAAGTCCAATGTGCGGATCTTTTTTTGCCAGGAGGCGATACATCTGTTCCGCCGTCACATGTTCCATTTTAAGAAAGGTCGTGAGAATGTTTTCCCGTTGCCGAGTCAACTTCAAATTATGTTTGGCAAGGTGCTGCTTCAGTATGTCGAGTTCTTTGGTGGGTTTGGCCATTAGTTGATTCTCTTTCTCAATAGAATAACCTATTAAAACCAAAATGAGAAGCAAGGGTCAAGCAGGGAATTGGGAAAGGGAGGGAGTGAAGGATTGGCGGTAGTTTTTTGCATTCAATTCTCCAACAGGAGAAATGTTGGTTCGCCCGTCAATCCAAGTGATAATGATGTTGTAAAGCGGAGGGCGGTAGAATGGGCATGGAGAAATCCTGGGTTCTCCCCATTCTCAGTCGATGTCTGACGTTCTCGATCCCCAATCAATCATTGCTTTGAACTTTTGTCCGTTGACGGCCTTTATCTGTCGTCGATAGGATCGAAGTCTTGTAAACGCATGGTGAGGGAAATTTTTTAACAATAGGCCTTGGAAGGAATTCATGAGAAAACCCAACGATATCATCATTGATCGCACGTTGCTGATTTACGTGCTTCACCTGTCGGAGTCGAAAGAGTTTTCAATGGTGAGCGATGTGAAGTTGCAACATCTGGTGTTTCTGGCGGAGTTGCAAATGCTGGGGAAGGGGTTACGCGGGTTTCATTATGATTTCATGCGATATCCCTACGGGGTCATCAGTAGAGATCTGGATAATGATCTTCTGGCCATGCGGAAGAAGGAACAGTTACAAAATTTTGATATTGTCGGGCGATCTGAAAAATGTATCCCGTTATTAGAGGGTGCCATCACTGGGGTTGAAGTGCATGAGCAGATTATGGAAATTATTCAATCGGTTATAGTGACCTATGGGGCGCAAGATTTGGGTGAGATTGCGAAGTCTGTCGAGGACGTGGAAATTAGTGCGGTCGATACGCCCGAGGAGAAAATTCTCATTCTCGATATTCCCTTTCACGCGATGATGTTAGTGCCCTCCCGCATAGAAGTCACTGGCGAGCTTATTCTCCCTCCAAAAACTCTTTCTCAACTCACCAAGGTTCTGAGCTTGTAACTGTTTCTCCGAATGTGAGGAACGGGGCCAAGTATAGTGCACTCAGCCCCGTTAGGAGCCTGTCCAAGATTAGACGCATCTACTGCGGGTGCGCTGGATTTGGCCAGATCTCCCGATCCCTTTCGTTGAATAGCCCAACTATTCGCCTCAAATGATCGAAACATCTGACTCAAACCAGCACTCCCTCGTAACGATCGCTAATCTCGGACAGGCTCCGAGGACCCTCCCCCACAGGTGGGGGACTACTTGGCTGAAGGTGATTGGGAACTGACCCCAATCGTGAGGTGCTCTTTTACCTTAGCAAGCTTTCCTAGGCCAATACCTTTCACTTTCATTAAGTCATTGACGCTTTTGAAAGGGCCACTATCCTTTCGGTAGCTGACAATCCGCTGAGCAATTTCTTTTCCAATACCAGGGAGTTGCTCAAGCTGTTGGGCTGTTGCGACATTCAAATCTATTTGGCCTTCAGCGGCGATCACCATTCCAGGTAGACTGAAGCACAACACGAGAGCCAAAAGCCCAATAGTCATGTACGACCGAGCAAATTGTTGAAAGGGATTCATACACTGTTCCTCCTGTGAGTTATGAGTAAAAGAAAAAATATCACGCCTACTGTTTTTGGAAAGCAGAAAGCGTGCCACCTTGAAAACGGGATAAATGTGGTCAATCAATAGCCTTGATTGAAAAGGGAATTTTGATTTTCCCTTAAGTAGAGTCGTCAACATTCACGTGACTCCAGGTTCTAGCCTTACTGTAGTCTCAGGCCTACGGTGATAACCTCAATTTCAAAGTGAGAGGTAGATGGAATCCAATGCTTCCTACCTGTTGGGCGTATGACTCCGAGTGAAGGGCCTGACCTACAGGGATTGATGAGAAACCTTCCATCAAAATTTCAATCAACATGTTTCATTGGTTGCTCCTGGTGTTCCGAAATCTAATCCGGTTCCAATCGAAGTGGTGCTAGAACACCAATTGGTGCCATCATCGTTATCCACAAAATCAAAACGATTGGAGTCTAAATTCAGGGAAGCCCCAGCGGAAACAGAGAATGAGGGTATTCCATAATCCACCCGATCGATTTCCTCGCCATTCACATCAAAGACAATGAGTATGTCTCCGCTGTTGTTGAGTGTGATGGCCGCGTATTCATGAGCGACTGAAATTCCACCGTTACTTGAAGCGTCGCCATTATTTCCTAGCACCAAGAATTGACCTGCGGGAATCAAAATTGGATTCGTGTCGGGGATGACATGTGTATTTCCACTTTCGTCTTCGATCCTCCATCCTCGGATGTCTACCGTGTCTGATCGTGAATTAAATAATTCTAACCATTCGCCGTTGCCATCCGTGACTGCCGAGGGGTCTACCATGAGTTCAGTGATAAACACATCCCCTGGGTTCACATCGTTAATGGCCGAGGGGCTCGGAGGGTCTGTTGAAGATGGAGGCGCTGCACAGAGAATATTTCCTGCAAGGTCAAATCCAGTGAGGAAATTCCCTGCCGGACAATTCTGTCCAACCATGATGAGCGCTGGTGTGGCTCCTGGTGGTCCTGGCGGACCTATTGATCCCGTCGGACCAGGAGGGCCTTGAATGCCCTGGGTCCCAGTTGGGCCAGCATTCCCTTGAATTCCTGGAGAACCTGCTTCGCCTTGTACCCCTTGTTCTCCTTGAGGGCCTTGTTCACCCGTCTGTCCTACTGGGCCTCGCAATGTGTCGATGAATGTCCAGGTGATTGAATCAATCTTTGTAAAGTATTCGCCTGTATCGGTTTTCAAATAAAAATCACCAATCTGGCCTTGGTCTTCCGTTGGAAGTTCCACACCCGTTAACCAGGTGGCGCCGTTCTGTCCAGGCAGTCCTGCTTCTCCGATCTGGCCTGTCAAACCCGGTTCTCCTTTGGGACCTTGAGATCCCGTCAATCCTTGTTGGCCTGGGAGTCCCTGTGCTCCTGGGGCGCCTGCCTGCCCCTGTGCCCCCTGCGGACAAGGAGGCCCTGGATTTCCTGGTGGACCTTGAATTCCAGGTTGGCCGTCTTGGCCGGCACCGGGTAAGAGCGTCACTTCGATTTCCGCGGGGTGGCTGGTGAATGGGTTTTCCTTGCTATCGATCTCAATGCTTAACGGGTTGTCGGAATCAGCAATGAATGCGAGGCCGTAGTTCGTCGCGGCATTGTCGAGCCAACCTTTCAGGATGGTGGTGATATCAACGGTGATGAATTGTTTTTTGTCTTCTTTCTTAATCGTCAAACTATCAAATGCTGGCCCGATGGGGGGCCGTGGTGGTCGGCGAATAGTGTCTTCATTCCAGTCCGCTAATATTTCATGAAGACCAAGTATCCCGGGTTTTCCCACCCTGTGTAGCCAGAGTCGTAAGGTTGCCCGTTCGATTTCGCCTTCAGGTGGTAATGGGGAAAGATCGAATTTGACGAATCCCTGCTCTTCATACCCGGTACGAGAATTTTGAATGGTCATGGTTGTCTCATTGGTAAGATTGAGTGAATATTTTTTCTCAAGAGCTTGCCATGGGAGGTGTCGATGTTGAGATGAGGTCGGTGGATCAATGCGTACGCTTTGATCGTCCGTCACATGAAGTGTGATGGCGTAAGAGGGCGAAAGCCAAAGGCAAGTGATCGTTGTCAAAATAATTCCAAGACGGAAAGGGAAAAGCATGATTCAACTCCTACTGTTTTTGAGCGCGTCTGGGTGATACTCAAACGCGTTCAATGAAAAAGTCCCTTGCCGTCCTGGCTTAATCGACAACCAATCTTTGGTTTAGGTCAGTGTCTCGTACCTCTCAACGATGTTGGGTTCTGACGACCAATTTTAATTACGACAGGTCATTCAAAAATGGTGAAATGTGTACAAAATGTATAAGCAGAATTTATGCCAACTGGAAAATTACGATTGAAAATTAATTGAAGACGTTGTTTTATTTTGAGTTTCTTCAAAACCCTTAAGGAAGATATCCGAGAGGGAAATTACTGATGGAGTTTAGCCTAAATTGTATCCAATCGATACACGGGTGTATCTGATTGGATACAATGGGGGCGTGTTTATGCAACGATGAGAAGGGGCTAAGAGTTGGTTAGGGTAATTCCGTAGACCTCCTCCATTTTGGTTCGAAGCGATTGTAGGAAGGGCTCGGCGCTGAGCGTTTGGCCTGTGGCATTTTTGATTAACTTTTCTGAGGTGTAATGCCGTCCGTGGCGATGGATTCGATCGTTGAGCCATTCTTTCAGGGGAATGAGGTTGCCTTGGGCGATGTCACTATTGAGTGACGGTAAATCCTCACCAGCTTTTTTGAAGAGCATGGCGGCGTAGAGATTGCCCAAAGTGTAGGTGGGGAAATAGCCGAAGGCGCCGAAAGACCAATGCACATCTTGGAGGACGCCCTCGGATTCTTTTTCAGGAACGACTCCGAGGTATTCCTTCATTTTGGTCCGCCAGAGTTCGGGTAGGTCTTTCACGCTGACTCGTTTTTCAATCACATCTAATTCGATTTCAAAACGCACCATGACATGCAGATTGTACGTCACCTCGTCGGCCTCGACGCGAATGAGTGAGGGTTTCACTGTATTAATTGCTGAATAGAACGTATCTACCGTGACGCTGTTCAGTTGATCTGGAAAGCGTTCTTTTAATACAGGGAAAAAGTGTTCCCAAAATGCACGCGACCGTCCCACACTGTTTTCCCATAACCGAGATTGGCTCTCGTGAATGCCTAGCGAGAGTGCCTCGCCTAAAGGAGTTCCATGGTGCTCAGACGACAACCCTTGCTCATACAACCCATGGCCGCCCTCGTGAATACAGCTAAACAGGCAAGATTGGAAGTCATTTTCAAACACACGAGTCGTCACTCGAACATCCGTTGGATGAAACGAAGTGGTAAACGGGTGAGCGGATACATCTAATCTTCCTCGTGTAAAGTCATACCCCATTTTGGTGAGGACTTCTTTGCCAAATTCCATTTGATGGTCATTGTCATAGGCTTGATACAGGATGCGATTATCTGGCGGTGTTGGAGCTTGCTGAATTTGGTCAAGCAGTGACACCAGCCCTTCGCGAAGAGTCGTGAACAAGGGTTTCAGTTGAGCCACGGTGGCTCCTGGTTCATAGGTATCGAGCAACGTGTTGTAGGGCGAATCCTTGTAGCCTAAATAGCCGACCTCTTCATGTTTCAATTCAATGATGGTTTGAAGCTTTGGCAAAAATTTGGCGAAATTATTTTCTTGCCGTGCCTCGGCCCATACTTGCTGGGCGAGCGAGCATTCGCGTTCGAGTCTGGTCACAAATTCAGAAGGCAGTTTCTTCGCTCGACTAAAATCGCGCCACGTTTCTCGAAGCAAGGCTTTTGAGGCGTCATCAAGTGCTGTCGTCTCGTCGTGTGCCAAGCCGGTCGTTGGATCAATATGAGGTGCTAATAGTGTTTCAATGTCGGAAGAGACAAATTTGTCATGGGCCAAGGTCTGTAACAAGGCGATTTGGTCAGCACGGGCTTGCCCTCCACCGGACGGCATATAGGTTTCCTGATCCCAGGAGAGTAAGGCCGAGGCATCGCGCAAGTGTTGGATCTCGAGAAGTTTGGTTTTCAGTGATGTTAAGTCGTTCGCCGTGTTTGGCATGTAATGAACCCCTTTATGGGATCAGTCGCAATGTTTGTGGAGGCAGGCGAACCCTTGTTTGGTTCCCGTGATGGGTTCCCCTACCCATGGCACCCCTCCTCCCCCTTTCGACCGCATCGCGTGGTCAAGTCTTTCCTGTAGCTGCAGCATCTCATGCTGCCTCTTCCAGACGTCAGTGGCCTATGATGCGCGGGAAGAGGCACGACCTGCCTGCGCGAAGCCGCTACGGCGGAGGCTGGTGAGATCGTACAGCTACACAAGAGAGGGAGCCCACACGAGGCATCGCCTCCACCAAAATTGCGATTGATCCCCTTTATGGAAGACGAGGAGATGGTCGCGAGGTGTCAGGACAGGACTGTACAAAGAGAGACGCATGATTGCAATGTATGAGGCAGACCCTTCACAATGGGCTCGCCAAAAATATGTTTCCCCAATCAATCGTGCCTCAAACTCTTTGAAGGACATATCAATGAAAGATCTCATCGCTCCTGAAATCGATGCCTATGCCGAAGCGCATTCCACGCCTGAGTCGGATGTGTGCCGACGATTGCGTGAAGAAACCTTTCGTTCGGTCGATTTTCCGCAAATGGTCGTGGGGCCATTAGAGGGCGCGTTTCTCAAAATGATGACACAAGTGGTTGGCGCGAAGCGGGTATTAGAAATTGGCACGTTCACTGGGTATAGCGCGTTATGTTTTGCCGAAGCGTTACCGGATGATGGTCAAGTAATCACATGTGATATCGATCCCGACACCACAGCCTTCGCCCAAAAGTATTGGGCCCAAAGTCCAGTTGGTGGAAAGATTGAAGCGCGAGTCGGTCCGGCGCTCGAGTCGATGAGCCAAATCGATGGCCTGTTCGACGTCATTTTTATTGATGCGGACAAACTCAATTATGTGAATTATTATCAACGTGGTTTGGACCTGTTGGCTCCACGTGGCGTCATGCTCATCGATAATGTGTTGTGGAATGGGGACGTCATTTACCATCCACCTCTTGATGATTCCACTGCTGCTATTCAAGAACTCAATCGAGTGGTAGCGGTCGACGATCGAGTGACCTCCGTTCTGGTGACGATTCGGGATGGCGTCTTGGTTGTTCGACGGGCCGCATAAATTGTAGGGTAGGCGAGGCTGACCTACAAAATCGTGTTTGAAAGATCGAGTCGGTAATCAATGATGGAAGATCTCATTCTCAGTTCACTGTTCCTTGGATTTTTGCTTGGGCTCTCGCATGCCTTAGATGCGGATCATGTTGTGGCCGTGGGCACGTTGGCTGCGGAGACAGAGAGCCTGAAACGATCATCGATTTTGGGATTGTGCTGGGGGGTCGGGCATACAGTCACTCTCACGCTCATCGGAGGCCTGGTGCTGAGTGTGAAATGGAAAATTCCGGAAGTCTTGGCCATCAGTATGGAAGTGATGGTGGCCGCGATGATTGTCGGCTTAGGTGCGCTCCTGCTATGGCGAGCCAGAAGGCCGTTGACTCTTCACGCCCATACCCATTCGCATGATGACAGTACGCATACTCATGTACATGTTCACGTCGAAAACAAAGAGGTCCATGGCCATCATCATCTAAGAAATTCTTTGGTAAAGGCTTTTGGCGTTGGCTTGGTTCATGGGATCGCCGGAAGCGCGGCATTAACTATTACTGTGATGGCCACGATGCCCTCCTTCTTTCTTGGCATCATCTATATTGTGGTCTTTGGAACAGGCACCATCGCCGGAATGTTCTTGATGAGCACGGTCATCAGCATGCCCTTCATCTTCATGGCTCAACGAGCCGCCCACTGGCAAACACGAATCAAAGTCTGTGCCGGAGTCTTCGCCATGGGCTTCGGCAGCACCCTCGCCTGGTCACTCCTTTCCTAAAGACTGTCCCAAAATCTTCACAAGAAAGTTTCACACCACTGTCTTTGGTTTGGTGTATTTGCACCATCAAATAAAGCCTGTCTTTTATCGCCATTTGCGTAGATTTGCCCTGCCATATCTGGATGGAGGGCTGGATGGTACACTACATGCGAGCCGTGGCGAGATCTGTTGTCTTTATCTAGGAATGCGTGTTGGGGAGGCTGTTTATAAAATTGTGTGGCATCGGGGTGGTGAGGGTCTTGGTGTTGATCGGCGCGCTGTTCTTCTTGCCCCTATTATTGTGGGCAAAGGGTACACCTGTTCTCATGTTTGAATCGCCTGAGAGCTTGAAGCCCCTTGCTCAACGGCTTCAGCAAGTGGATCCCAATCAATATCAAACGATCATGGATTTGGTGGGTCTGGAACAACCGGGTTCACCCATTCGAGTGATCCTTGCCCCGAATGAGTCTGATCTTGCGAAACGAGTGCCAGATTGGGTCGTGGGTTATGCTTTGGGGGAAGCATCTACCGTCGTGTTGCTCACTGACCGGGTCGCAAACTATCCGTATGATTCACTTGAAGGGGTTCTCTTACATGAAATTGGGCATATTCTCACTCATCGAGCTGCGGGTGGGCATGATGTCCCACGATGGTTTGATGAAGGATTGGCCATGATCGCTGGTCGTACGTGGGATGTTGAAGAACGAGCCAGGCTGGTATGGGCCATGGTTTCTGGGCATCAAGTGTCATTTGAGGAACTTAACGAATGGTTTGTCAGTGATTCCTCATCGGCCCGGAGTGCCTATGTGATTGCTCATGCGTTGACGTTGGATCTGATCGATCAAACATCCCCTGATTTTCCAAAGCAGCTGTTGGCCAAGGTGGCTTCGGGCATTCCTTTTCGAGATGGCTTTGTCATGATCACCTCAATGACCCTTGAACATGCCGAAACCAAATTTTGGAATGAGCAAACGCTTTGGAGTCGATGGATTCCCGTGGCCACGAGTTCAGGGATGGTGTGGTTGGCCATTACAGTACTAGTTTTTTATGCTGCAATAAAACAGCGAAAACGAGCGGCTGCCATCAAAAAACGTTGGGAGGAAGAGGACCTCGATCTCTAAAGTAATATTTATGGATCAGCTTTATTTTACAGGTCGTTCTTCAAAACGTAGACGGCTTTTTTTGTCTTCGAGGCCAGCCTAATTGATGGTCATTTTTGGTTTAACAATGATGGTTCCGACCATACTGGCAGTATGTAGGTCGCAGTGGTAGGGAAAAGTTCCGGGATGCTTGAACACATGTTCAAATCGGTGGCCGGCTTTGTTGAGCGTTTTTCCGCTGTCGAATTTTTTCCCGCCTCCGGTGCAATCGGTTCCCCTGCAGGCCCCACTCGTCGCGGTGTGGGGTTCTTTGGCACCGTCACCATAAATCCAAACCACGCGTTCTCCAGCATGGATGGTCACGACGTTTGGAGAAAAGTATGACGTGGCCCGAAGAATCATCACGGTGGCGCCTAATGGTGCCGACGGTGATTTCACGGTATTGTTGCCATCTAAGTCTTTGATTTCTGAGACTACAAGGATTTAATCGTGTTGAGGGTTCATGGAACATGGCTGGCCTTTCGTCGCTGCGACCGCCAAGGCTTCAATGTTGGAGGCGATGGCATGGGCCTGGTGATTGTGAAACAGTCGATCGTCCGGGAGCGTGGACCATTTCGATGTCCCATCCCCATCGCGATCTTGCAAGGTTTGAATAAGGCAGTTCTCGGAATGTAATTTCCACACCACATCGACATGAAAGGGATAGCCGACTTCGGCTTGATCAATTATGATCTGCCGTTCTCCAGGTTCCACCTCGATCCCAAAGTCCAGTACGATATCCGCATCCGCCCAACCAAATTTAGCTTCGGCCTGACCACACGATAAGAAACTCAATATAAGTATTACGAGGCTAATGAATGACTTCGTCATGCTGGTCTCCTGATGAAACACCATACTGGAAGGTGAGGTTAGGATGCGTTTTCGATCCTACCTGGTTTGTGGAAAAAAGCGAATGTCCCTGGCTGTAAAAAGCCACTTTTGACTGGAAAAAATCATGGCTATTTTTTCCCAAAAAACTGGGCAATTTTTTTGATCTACGTAACCTCCCTCAAGGGTCTTCCCCACCATGGATTTTGTGGTGTGCCTGACATGACCACAATGCCTAAAAAATAGGCAAGTAGGTAAAAACTGCCTTCCTGTCATGGCCAATTTCCATTATGGGAACCTAATCCACAAGGTTGTACACATTTTCAGTGGACTAATTGGTCTGACCTTTAAATATGCATATAATTCAACATGTTAAGTAAGTATACGTACGTAGAATACAATAAGTGGCTGTGCATAAATGGTGGATGACTATGGGTTTGGGCTGATAATGGGCAACGTGAGGTGTGAGGACGTATTCCCATTTCGAAAAATTCGAAATGTGGGAGGGGGGCCTGTCAATATCTTGAAATGGTCACGATCTGTCCCTGCGAGAGCGAGCCGAATTCGGTGTCCTTTTTTGAACAAATATGAGGTGGGGAGCAGGTTGAATGTGAGCGTTGTAATTTTATCAGGGATCATGGGTAGGCTGTCAGCACTCCGGTAACTTCGGTAAGGGATAGCATCGGGGTAAGGAGAAGGTTTGGAGTTCAATTTTCGATGGATGCCTCGGAGCATACCTTCGGTCACGTACATGACTTTGCCTTTGGCGTTAACATCTTCAAGGTAGGCAAAGATTGTGGCGTCCGCACCTGTGGTGGCCAAGTGCAAGGTGAGTGAGGGGTGGCCGGTGACTTCCCAGTCTTTGGTAAATGGCGCGGACGTGTAGACTAACAATTTTTGGTCTTGTTCCAATCGGTCGGGATAGGGGTTATTGATGGGTAATCCAACCAAGGTATGCCAGCGAGATTCTGAGCCGGTGCCTGCGGTGGGGTCCACGTTATACATATCGTTTGCTTGTTCCTCAGCAAGGGGTGTTTCTTGCAACGTGAAATTCGACGAGACATGCAAGGAACGTGGTGTGGCGATTGGTGGCCAGGTGGCAGTCGCTTTCCATTGCTCTTCACCCATGGTGAAGTAGTGGATGGGTTGTTCCTGAGCAATGCTGTTGTTCCTGCCCTTGAGATGCAAATCAAAAAATTTCAATAGTTCCCCGGCATGATCAAATTGGGACGGTCCAATGTTGTCAGGACTAATGTTGCGGCGTCCACCATGGTCCCATGGGCCAATGATTAAGCGATTGTGTGGGTTGGTCAGCGTGAGGTGTCGTCGAATGGCTGCATGTTGATAGCCACCATCAAACCATCCAGTGTAGCTATAGACGGCTGCACCTGAGTGTTTGACTTTATCGCGATACCACATGGGTCCCAAGGCATCAATACTGGGCACGGGACTCGTTGGTGGTGCGTCATCTCGAAACGTGATGGCTAAGGCTTCTTTGTGCGGGTTCCAATTCAAATCATGTGAACGAATCGCTTGATCGAGCAATGTGCCATCAAGGTCCTCGTCAACAGAAGGGACTCCCGCGATAGCGAGCTTGGCCAGCCAACCTCCAAAGGGAAGGGCGTTGCGATCTAGGTTCTTCACGATATGAGACCAGGTGTTGGTAAACCAGGTCAGGTGAATGCCACCAGGAAAGGCGATTTCTGGATACAGATCAAATCCTGAAAACATTGGGGCGACGGCTTTCACGGCTGGATGCTGGTTGACTAAGAGTAATTCCGCCGAGGCCCCAGAATAAGAAATGCCCAACGCGCCAACCTTCCCATTCGACCAGGGATGCTGAAGAATCCAATCCACAATCTCGGCACCGTCCTGGATTTCTTCAGGCGAATGAGAATAGCGACGATGACCAAATGACGCCCCCGACCCACGTACGTCTATCGTGATCCAGGCATATCCGTGTTTCAAAAAACGCTGGGCATATTGTCCCGTGAGCCCTCGCGGCAGCGATTCTTTAAACTCGCTAATGGGCCATCGGTAGGACATGGCGCGCCAATATCGCGTTTGGTGCAGAATAGTCGGCAGTCGTTGGCCCGCCTGCCACGTTGAAGGTAGATACAGATCGACGGCGATCTTCGTCCCATCCCTCATGGTGACGTATTGGGATGTCTTGATAATTGTGCTCCCCTCGGACGCAGCATTATCAGGATAGGGTAGGGGGCCTTGGGCAATGATCGTTGACCCATGGGCATGTACTGAAATCAGAAGCATTCCCGTACATAGCCAAACCCATGGCTTGATAGCCCAACAGTTGTGGAGAGTCATACGCTGGAAGTTCTTGCTGTGATTTAAGGGCACCTCTAAAAACCGTCCTTTCCCGCGATTGCGGTGTCAGCCGCGTGCTCAAATCCTCATGTATTGGCCCATACACTCCGGTTTTTCGCGCGCGGCCTCCTTGCACTCACGAAAAATTCCTGGTTTTTAGAGGTGCCCTTAAGCCGTGATAAATATTCACCGTAAAAGAATAATGAGTCTTGTCTGCCTCATTCCTTCAGTTCTTTCTACCATGTGTCGTGAGTTTCTGCACGAGGAAACCCTGATATTGTTGTAAGGTGCTATGGCTTCTTGGTTTACACATGCGTTGGTGGCTGGTGTGTTGGGGAAAGCGCACCAGCCAGGTGTTCGGACTACGCGATTTTGGATGCTATCAATCATCTGTTCGGTGTTCCCAGACGTAGATGTTTTGGGTTTTTTCTGGGGGATTGAGTATGGGCACGTGTTGGGGCATCGTGGTGTGATGCATTCACTGGGCTTTGCGTTGATCTTGGCACTGGTGACAGTGGCCAGTGGTTTTTCAGGAGTGTCGCATGGGTCAAAAACTTGGTGGCTCTTGGTCCTCCATTTTTTTCTCGTGACTGCATCTCATGGTGTGTTGGATGCGATGACGAATGGAGGATTAGGCGTGGCGTTTTTTGCACCGTTTGAGAATAGTCGGTATTTTTTTCCATGGACTCCGATTCAGGTGTCACCAATAGGGGCAGGGTTTTTCGGGATGCAGGGACTCCGTGTGCTCGGCAGTGAAATTTTATATGTGTGGCTGCCAATTCTAATCGTCGCGAACGCGATGTCATTGTTTCTAAAAACTACAATGAAAAGTGGGTGACGATATGGATTCGAAAAAAAAGAGGAAACCAGGGGGGGAGTGGTCTGTCGTTTCCTTTGCAAAAGAGCAAAGGCTTAGGCCAATGAAGAACTATAATTCTATACGAGGAGGAGGAAGTTGAAATTCTCCAGAGAGATTAGACAGTTGGCAGTCCAACAGTTTTAGAAATTCAAACTCTGCCCCTTCCCGAAACCGTTCCGCTTCTTGCTCAGCGAAAAATGGCCCGAAGATACGTGGTTCAAATAAATTGCAAGAGAGCCGAACAAACCATTGTTCTCCAACCTTTGCCCGGCGTTTTCTAAAAATGGTTTCTTCTCGTTCAATGGTGAGGTGACTGGCCATACCGCGCCTCCCTTCGTGTCGTGGTTTCTTCCTTGAAACGGCCTACTCGCATTCCCCTATATTTTGGGGGATTCGAGCACTCATTTGCCCATTTTTTTACTACCAGGAATGGACACATCCTGTAGGTATCATTCCTAACTGCTACCATATATTGCGGTATTTTTTACTTTTGTCAAGAAGTTTTATTAAAAAGAAGTACTGAAGTGTTATAGCCTAGGTGATTCACCTGATAAAACTCAGGTGATGACCTGAACTGAAGAATGAAAAAGACGTGATTTTTATGGGGATAGCTCATGCATGAATCAACGAGAGGCTTCTGAAAGTACGTCGTTTTTTCGGTTCATACGGAATTTATGGTTCTGTCAGCACAATACGATCAGGTGCAAATAATTTTGTGGCGTGAGGCTCCCTCTTGTTGTTTATTTCGCCTCTCCTTTCGAGCGAAGCGCGTCGTTGAATCTTTAGTGTAGCCGCAGCATCTCATGCTGCCTCTTCCTCGCATCAGGTGCCATTGTTGCGTTGGAAGAGGGCACGACCTGCCTGCGCGAAGCCGCTTCGGCAGGGCAGGTAAGAGATCGTGCAGCGACAAAAGAGAAGTCTTGTAGCCGCAGCGTCTCACGCTGCTTCTTCCTGCCAGCATTGGCCATTACCGCGAGGGCTAGAAGGCACGATAAGTTCGTGCAGCTACTACACAAGAAGGGAATGTTGAAAAAAGCCGCCAGTGGCGTACCCTGGCTTTGCCGGGGCGGCTCGCACAGACCTGGGGTCGACATTTTGCCTGACCTTCTGGCTCGCAGACTTGGCGCTTGGCACCGCTCGCGCTCACGTACTGAGAGTACGCTCCGCGCGCCAAAAGGGCTGCGGCCTTGCTGGACGGACTTTTTTGAACATTCCCTCTCATTGGTGCTGGTCGCCTAATCTGAAGCATCAATGGGTCTTGGACCTTATTAATTCAACAGGCCCAAGAAAGACAGACAGGGACAAGAAGTTCCATCTATTCAGGATTGGATCGCGGTAGGGGTAGAATCATATATTGCATATGATCCGGTATTTTGTTTTCAGCTTCTCTATTTGTTTCAGTAAAGACGCGGGGCTCTCAATTTTTTGGCGGCATGTTAAACCTAGAAACGGCAGTTGGATCACAAAAATCCGCACAACCTCTTGACGCACCTGGCAAAATCCAAAAATGGCTCATCACCACCAAGGTGACCACGCCTTTTTGTATTTCACCATGCACGCCAATAGCTTGCACGGCTTTTTTGCGCCCAACTGCCGTTTCTAGGTTGAAGGAAGCATAGGAAGCTAAATCAGATTCTTCGACATAGGCCAAAGGGCGAATGACGACATGCTGACCATCTTGAGAAAGTAGCTTAGGTGGCATACTTGCGAAATTGCCTTTTAAAAACATATTTAAAAATAATGTTTCCACCAGGTCATCCCGATGATGCCCCAGAGCAATTTTGGTTACCCCAAGCTCGTTTGCCAGGCGATACAGCACTCCTCGTCGAAGCCTGGAACACAACGAACACATGGTTTTTCCCTCAGGAATTAATTCTTTGACCACGGAGTAAGTATCTTGCTCTTCAATATGAAATGGCACTCCAAGCTTCGTGAGATACTCGGGAAGAATTTGGACAGGGAATCCTGGCTGTTTCTGATCGACATTGACCGCGATCAACTCAAAATCAATGGGGGCTTTCTTCTGTAAGGCCAAAAGAATATCCAATAATCCATAGCTATCCTTTCCACCAGACAGACAGACCATGACTCGATCTCCATGCTCAATCATGCTGAAATCGCCAATCGCCTGCCCTACCAACCGACACAGGCGGGTCTGAAGAGATTTCAAGGTGCCTTTCGGTTTAGACATTCTTGCAGGCATCACTCGGTGTACTGCCAATTCCTGGAACATGTGGCAACTCCTACGAGAAAGGACATCCAAAACTTTTTCATGTTTGATTCCGTCGCAACAATACCATATTTTATATGGGAAACGATGGCTTGCCCCACGGAAGGGTTCTCAAAAAACCCCAAGCTGGAATTGTATAATCTCTGTACGAGGAGGTTCAAAAATGAATACAAAGCGACGAATTCATGACAGCATTGCTGGCGGATTAATTACTCTTGGTGTGGCCCTAGGATATTATATCGAACCTCTGTGGCTTCTGTTGCCAGGCATTCTTGGTGTCACCCTGCTTCAAAGTGGATTCACCGGATTTTGCCCGGTTTACTTTATTCTGGATCAAACCTGCACCAAGGACTGAGTAACCCAAAATATTTTGACACCTTGAGACACTCAATGTTCCAAAACATCAGGTCTCACATTCAGCAAAACCTATGAGTCAATCGCCTAACCAACAATCAAAGCCTCTCTACGCCGTATTGAGTCTTCTTATTTTTGGGGTCGCAAGCTATGGGGTATGGAAAACCCAATTTTCCCCCATCCACTGCGATCCTCAAGAAGCCCTTGCCATGGTAAAGACTTTTTCAGAGAAAGGTATTCGAAACACTGGGCGAGGCTCAAGCTTAACCAATCTCCTGTGGATTTATGTTGGTCCCAAGTGGTATGCCCTCCCCATGGAAGAAAAGTTAGTCCTCGACAAAGTGGTCAGTTGTGCGGCCACGACCATTGATGATCAAGGGCAACCCACATGGCAAGCCGCATACTACGACTATCAATCTGGAAAGATGGCCGGGCTGACGAGCAAACGCTACGGGTTCCGACTCCAGGCTGATGAATCATCCAAGGCTCCGGGCTGGACCATTCCATGATATAATTGTGGCAACATGCGAATTTTAATTGTTGAAGATGAACCGAAAGTCGCGTCGTTTATACGGCGTGCGTTGGAAGAAGAGAGCTATGCGGTCGATGTCTGCACTGATGGCCAACAAGGACGCGACCTGGCCTGTGAAGTCAATTACGATCTAATTATTCTTGATCTCATGCTCCCCAATCTTCCTGGGCTCGAGGTCTTAAAAGGTATCCGATCTGAAAAAGTCAAATCACCCATTCTCATTTTGACGGCACGATCAGAGGTAGATCAACGCGTCAAAGGCCTGGATGCCGGGGCCGATGATTACCTCACCAAACCCTTCGCCATCGAAGAATTACTCGCTCGTGCGCGAGCCCTTTTACGACGTGCCAGCGGCGAAACCACCGGGATTTTACAAATCGAAGATCTCATTCTCAATCCCATCACCCATGAGGTGACGCGAGCTGGTCAACGTATCGAGCTGACATCCAAAGAATATGCCTTGCTCGAATACATGATGCGGAACACTGGACGTGTGCTCACCCGCCCCATGATCTCCGAACATGTGTGGGACCTGGACTTTGATACCTTTACCAATGTCATCGATGTCTACATTAGTTACCTTCGTAATAAGATTGACAAAGGCCGTGACCGCCACCTTATTCACACCGTGCGGGGTAGCGGATACACCCTCAAGGCCATCGATGGGTAATACGTCCATTCGTATACGGTTGACGATCTGGTACGGTGGCGGACTCGCGTTGATCATGCTGTTGTTTGCGACTTCCCTGTACCTTGTCATGTCGCGCGCATTGCAAGATCAAATTGATAATTCTTTGGAAGATGCGGCTGTTGCCGCCGCCCGGTCCTTAGAAGAACATCGTTTCGGTCCATTTTTATTATTAGATGACTTGGCCCAAGCCTTTCCCGAACTCGCCCTGCTGGATAAATTCTTTCACATATATGGCCCTCAAGGGCAAATCACTTTGCAATCCGCTAATATTAGCACACGAAACGTTCCCCTTAGCGATACAGCGATGAAAGCAGCCTTACAAGGACAGGCCACCTATGAATCTGTGCGTTTGCATGGTCAAGTCCCGCTTCGACTCCTCGCCTATCCCATTAAACACGGAGACACACTCGTGAATATTTTGCGAGTCGGCTCCTCCCTTCGTCCCGTCGAAAAAATGCTCGATCGTCTCATCTTCGTGCTACAAATAGGATCGCCCTTGGCCGTTCTCGTCTCAATGTTTGGCGGATGGTTTTTAGCGGGGCGCGCACTCCGTCCGGTGGATACCATCACTCATGCGGCGCAACGAATTGCCGCAGGTGACCTCACTCAACGAATTCACACCACCTCTGCCGATGAAATTGGACGACTCGCCTCCACCTTTAATGACATGATCGCGCGGCTGGAATCCTCCATTCGCCAAATCCGTCAATTCAGTGCTGATGCCTCTCACGAATTACGCACTCCCTTAACAATTATTAAGGGGGAGACAGAACTCTCGTTGCGAAAAGAACGGACGCCTGAAGTCTATCGTGAAGTCTTAGAAAGTAATCTTGAAGAAATTGATCGCATGAGTCGGATTGTCGATGAACTCTTATTTTTATCCCGCGCTGACTTGGGAGAGATCAAGATTGCGAAGGAACCTGTGCAACTCGATCAATTAGTACAGGAAATCCAACATCAAGCTCTGGTGCTGGGAAAAGATCGAAATATCGAAGCGGTGTTAGTGCATTTAGAACCCACCGAGGTCGTTGGAGATGAATGGCGCCTTCGAGAACTCTTGCTCAATATCGTGGACAATGCCGTGAAATATTCTCAAGACAACGGGACTATCGAAATTACTCTTGAACACAATAACGGCATGGCAAAACTCTCGATACAAGATCATGGGATTGGCATGACCACCAACGAACAGACTATGATTTTCGATCGCTTTTTCCGAACCGATTCAGCTCGCGCCCATGCTCAAAAAGGGACAGGCCTCGGTCTCGCAATTTGTAAATGGATCGTCGAAACCCACCAAGGCACCATTGAAGTCGACAGCACCCCAGGCCACGGTTCCCGCTTCACCATCTCCCTTCCCCTGCATAGCCAAGCCTAAATCCGGATTATACGCAATATATGGTTCTACCCCTACCGCCATCCAATTCTGAATATATGAAACTTCTTGTCCGTGTCTTTCTTTCTTGTGTAGCTGCACGATCTTACCCGTCCTGAGTCATATCAAAGGATCGTGCCCTCTTCCAACGCAACAATGGCACCTGATGCGAGGAAGAGGCAGCATGAGATGCTGCAGCGACACAAAAGACTCGACGACGCGCTTCGCTCGAAAGGAGAGGCGAAATAACCAACGAGGGGGAGCCTCACGCCACAAAATTATTTTCACCTGATCATCTTGTACTGCCTGAACCCTAAATTCTGTATGATCCGTAAAACCATATATTGCGTATGATCCATAAATCCTATAGTGGTCAAGAATGTTTGAACACAGGCTGAGGTGGTCGGCACCGAATCTCTTGCCTTTCCGGCGTGACATAAATGTTGTAACTATGCACGCGTTCCGGATTGTAATAGCCCATCAACTACACCCACACATCTTGACGTGTTTCCTGGAGTGACCGATACCCATGCCGGGGATCCACTGTGTTTTCAGTCTCCGGAACTGGTCTATCCAAGAAAGGCCCTGTCAAGTTAACTGTGTAACTGATTCTTTCTTTGCTTAGCGTGTTGGCACCCGATCTCCTAACAGGATGGCGAATTGGTTGAGGGCTCGCT
>JAQBUF010000041.1 GCA_027623995.1 Nitrospirota bacterium | reverse complement strand
CGTAGCATACTCTTTTATTTTCTTAAATCTAAGGCACCACTTGGAGGGATTTCAGGTTTGAATCAAATCGAATTTACCAGGCAGGAAATGTTACCCATAAAATAAATCTTGCTCAGAACTGGATCTAAACGGTCACTGAGTACCTCTTCATTATTTCCCGTCCTATGTTTAAATCGACATTAATAGGAATAATGCGGTACGATGAGTAAGATAATATTCATGGATGTCCCTCCTATATATTCCGTGTATTCCTATCCAACGAAAATGGCCAATGATAGAATCGGGATATATTTCATGGCCTGTACCTCTTGATCCTACCCGATGACTTTGTTTATTTTTTACCTTTTTTGACTTTCGTGAAGAACGCAGGTGCTAAAGAATGACCTTTTTAACCCGACCAAAGTTCATGACCTCCATCATCCGTTGGTTTGATGCCCACGCGACTGAGCACAAAACCCCAAACAAGGAACACCAGCAGATAGATTGGATCCAATCCGCACCGTTCATTATCATGCATCTCATGTGCTTGGGTGTGTTGTGGGTCGGATGGAGTAGTGTCGCGGCCTCCGTGGCTGTTGCACTTTATATAATCCGCATGTTTGCCATCACAGGGTTCTATCACCGCTATTTTTCTCATAGAGCTTTTCGAACATCTCGGGCCTGCCAATTTATTTTTGCTCTAGTCGGAGCCACCGCAGTGCAACGGGGGCCCTTATGGTGGGCAGCTCATCATCGCATTCATCACCGACACTCGGATAAAAAAAATGACCTGCATTCTCCCCACCAAAGTGGATTTTGGTGGAGTCAAATTGGTTGGTTGACTTCCAAACAAAACTTTTCCACCAAACACGATGTGGTTGGGGATTTTTCAAAATTCCCGGAGCTACAATTCCTCAATCGTTTCGATACACTCATCCCTTTCCTCTTTGCCGTAGGAATTTTCGGACTTGGAAAATTACTAGAAACCTATGCCCCAGGTCTTGGTACCAGCGGAATGCAAATGTTGATTTGGGGATTTTTTATTTCAACAGTGGTCCTCTTGCATGCCACCAGCACGATTAATTCTCTCTCTCATTTAATCGGGAAGAGACGCTATGAGACCACTGATGAAAGCCGAAATAATCTATTTCTAGCATTACTCACCTTGGGGGAGGGATGGCATAACAATCACCACCATTACTCCTCATCCGCCCGGCAAGGCTTTTTCTGGTGGGAAATTGACCTGACCTATTATGGCCTTGTGATTCTCTCGTGGCTTGGGCTGGTGTGGGATCTCAGGCCGGTTCCACCAAAATACCTCTACGCGCACCAATCTCAAAAAGAAGCCGTATAATCCGCAAGCCCCTTTCCAGATAAATCATTTTCCACAACGTCGTTTTCTAATTAATTCTGGTCTTGAATTTGACCCCAATTACTCTTGACCCAACACTAGGTCTTACTCGGATTAAACTTTGGTGAAATAATAGAAATGAAGGCGGGAGAAATGGCGCGCCTGGAGGGACTCGAACCCCCAACCCTCGGTTCCGAAGACCGATGCTCTATCCATTGAGCCACAGGCGCGTCCTGTTGTTGTTTTTCACTTATTTTGGTGGTCCTGTCAACTTCGCTGAAACGTCGAACACTATTTACGATGCAGTTTATCATCAATTAAAGACCCCACCGGAAAGCTAGGGATAAATTTTACCACAAATCCCCCTAATCCCCTTTTCCAAAGGAGGAACCTCAATGGTTTCCCCACAGCAAACTACGGGGATTCGCTAGTTAACGCTTCCATCTCTTTAATACGAGTCGGGTTTGGGGAGATCAACTTCTGGCTTGTTTTTTTCGGGAAGAATCTTCTCTAATCGCTGATGAAATTCTCGAATGCGGTTTTGTTGCTGAGGGGTAAATTTTATCTTTTCCTCTGTGTGGAGAGCGACGAGTTGTTCCACGGCTTGAAGCAAGGGGGGCACCGCATCATAGACACGTCCGGCTTCAAACGCTTCGAGTGAATCAATGAAGAACGCATTGAGGACGCGAAAGGTAGTTCCTGCCCGGTCTCGAAACCGATAGACGATGCTTTCATACCCCTCAATGGTTTCTTCAGTGGGGCGCATACTTTGATTCACCATAGACGAGTGGGCCGGCACTTTGGCGGCAAAGGCTGCTAACGCGGCCACGAGTTCCCCTAAGGTATCAATGACTTGGTCGGCGCCCAGTTCTTTTTCCCGACTCACGGTTTTTCTCCCTCTTTTTTTTGTTTGGTTTTTGAGTCCATATGGGTACGGATTTGTTGAATGGTTTCTTCCATATCAGCGGGCATGGGTGCTGAAAACGACATTTCTTCTTGAGTCATTGGATGCACAAACCCTAACACTTTGGCATGCAGCATGACGCGGGGGATGGGAATGTCTTCTAATGAGGACACCCGCTTTCCTCCATACGTAGGATCTCCAAGAATGGGACAATCGATGGACGACAGATGCACTCGCAATTGATGTGTTCTCCCTGTCTGTGGAAACAGATCCACCGTTGAGGCAATTGTACCAAACCGCTCCGTGACTCGATAGACCGTTGCTGAGGCTTTTGGCTTAGTGGTCCTTGCTGAAAATTTCTTTCGTTCTATGGTATCCCGACCAATGGCGAGGTCAATCGTTCCTTCATGCCTTTTTGGCACACCCAGGATTAACGCTTCGTACACTCGCGCAATCGAGTGACGCTTAAATTGCGCTGCGAGATTTGCATGTGCCTGATCATGCTTCGCAATCACCATGACGCCAGTGGTATTTTTATCTAGGCGATGCACCAACCCCGGACGTTCTTTCCCCCCAATATTTGACAGTGATCCGGTTTCGGTCTTGAGATGATACAGGAGCGCATTGACGAGCGTCCCCGACCAATTCCCTGGTGCCGGATGCACGACCAAATTAGCTTGTTTATTGAGGACTAAGAGTGAATCATCTTCATAGAGGATTTCAAGGGGAATGGGCTCCGGCTCCATGTCTAACGGCTCCGGACGGGGAACGATCAGTACGATTTGATCGCCGGGTTTGATTTTATGGCTGGGTTTTACGGTCTGACCTTGAACCGTAATATGACCGTTGAGAATTAATCGCTGCAGGATGGTTCGAGAAAAGTCAGGGTCGCGATTGGCCAGAAAGTGATCTAATCGCTTGGGGCTTTCGCCGGCTGTGACGATGAGTTCCGTCCGCGTTTCTACATGCGGCATGGAAGTGTGTAGGATACCGTGGTGGGTGAGTAATGGGTGGTCCGAAAAGAAAAAATCTTTTTACGCTTCACGAATCACGCTTCACGCATGACGTTCTTTAAGAGTGACCTTGTGTATTATGAAGCCGCTCTGCCACCTTTTGTCGAAGCCGAGCTTTTTCCAGGCTCACTTTGGCTTCTTCAACTTCAGAGGGAATTCCCCCTCGTTCCAAATGTTTCTCGGCTTTCGTGACCGCCTCTCGCGCACGGTCAACATCGATATCTTCGGCCTTCTCCGCGATCTCCGCAAGAATGGTCACTTTCGTTGGAGTGACTTCGGCGAATCCCCAAAGAATCGACATAAATTGGGTCTTCTCCCCAATTCGATAATTTAATTCACCGATGCGAAGGGTCGAGAGGAAGTGACTATGTCCTGGCAACACCCCAAAGTCGCCTTCCGATCCTGGAGCCGACACCTGATCCACTTGTTCGCTAAAGATTAACTTGTCCGGGGTCACGACTTCTAACAAAATTTTCCCGGTTTGTGCTGCATCCGTTGAGGTCGCCATTTATCTCTTGTGTCCTAATTTTTCGGCTTTTTCGATCACCTCTTCAATAGCTCCCACCATATAGAAGGCTTGTTCTGGCAAGTCATCATGCTTACCTTCGACAATTTCTTTGAAGCTACGAACGGTGTCTTTCAATTTGACATATTTTCCTGGAGAACCGGTAAAGGCTTCAGCCACATGGAATGGTTGCGATAAGAACCGTTGAAGTTTTCGAGCTCGCGCGACCATCTGTTTGTCTTCTTCAGACAATTCATCCATTCCTAAAATCGCGATGATATCTTGCAGATCTTTATACCGTTGGAGGGTGGTTTGTACTTGTTGGACCACCCCGTAATGTTCTTCGCCAAGAATATATGGATCCAGAATTCGCGACGTGGAATCTAAGGGATCGACCGCAGGGTAGATGCCTAACTCAGCGAGACTACGAGACAACACCGTGGTCGCATCTAAATGCGCAAACGCTGTGGCTGGAGCTGGATCGGTAAGATCGTCAGCAGGCACGTAAATCGCTTGTACGGATGTGATCGAGCCTTTCTTGGTCGAGGTAATCCGTTCTTGCAACGTGCCCATCTCGGTTCCCAACGTGGGCTGATACCCTACCGCCGATGGCATGCGCCCCAACAACGCGGAGACTTCGGACCCGGCTTGTGTGAAACGAAAAATGTTATCGACGAACAACAGCACGTCTTGATGTTCTTCATCCCGGAAATATTCGGCAATGGTGAGTCCCGTCAGACCGACCCGCAGACGCGCGCCTGGTGGCTCATTCATCTGTCCATACACCAACGCGGCTTTGGATTTTGAAAAGTATTTTGGATCGATGACTTTGGAATCTTGCATTTCATGCCAAAGGTCATTTCCTTCACGTGTCCGCTCTCCCACTCCTGCGAACACCGAATAGCCACCATGATGCAAGGCGATATTATTAATCAGCTCCATAATGATGACTGTTTTGCCAACACCGGCACCACCGAACAGACCAACTTTTCCACCTTTGGAATAGGGTTCCAACAGATCAACGACTTTGATACCCGTTTCCAATACCTCGGTTTTGGTTTCTTGTTCATCGAGTGGTGGTGCATCCCGATGAATGGACCATCTTTTTTGGGTTTGTATTGGACCAAATCCATCGACCGGATCTCCCAAGACATTCATCACGCGACCTAAGGTTTCTTTGCCAACAGGAACGGAGATTGCTGCGCCGGTATCTGTCACTTCAATGCCCCGAACCAATCCGTCGGTTGAGGACATGGCGACCGCACGAACGCGATTTTCTCCCAAGTGTTGAGCAACTTCGAGCGTAATTTCCGTGGCACCCTGCCCGGTTTGCTCATTGGCCGGTTGCTGAATTTTCACGGCATTATAAATGTTGGGCAGTTTCCCTGGGGGGAACTCAATGTCCACCACTGGTCCGATGACTTGAATGACTTTTCCGGTTTCCGTACTCACCTGATGACTCCTTTTCTGCAGGACTGTTGAACACCCATGCCCTGAGTTTGGCCGAAGGGTTCGACCGAGTTGTGTTTCAACATTCCATTGAAATGGTTCGGCTTATTTTAATGCTTCCGCACCACCGACAATATCCATTAATTCTGTGGTAATTGCTGCCTGCCGGGTTTTGTTATAGAACAAGGTGACCTTCTTAATGAGCTCTCCTGCATTTCTGGTGGCCCCATCCATGGCCGTCATGCGCGAAGCTTGTTCGGCGGCGGCTGACTCTAACAACACACGAAATGTTTGCACTTCGAAATGTTTGGGGAGCAACGTTTCTAACAGTTCGTGTTCGTCGGGTTCATACAGATAGGAACCTTTGAGCCCCTCAGTAGCCTGTAGTTCTAATGGTTCTTCCTCTAACGATTCAATAGGAAGAAATTTTTCGACCACCACACGTTGCTGCATGACGGACTTAAACTCGTTGTAGACGACATAGAGTTGGTCAAACGAACCTTGGTTGTACTGTTGAATAATATCCTGGCCAATATCCAGCGCATGCTCATAGGTCAAACGATCAAACACGCCTGGCCATTCTTGTCGAATGGTCCACGTGCGACGTTTAAAGAAATCGACGCTTTTTCGACCCACCACACTCACCGAGACCTGCTCACCCTTGATGCTATGTTCGTTGAGAAATTCCACGGAACGTCGGAGAATGTTGGTATTGAAGCCACCACAGAGACCTCGATCACTGGTAATCACGAGAAGTTCAGTTTTACTTCCATCACGCTTATGAAGAAGTGGATGGGAGGTCCGACTCGCATGTTCGCCAAGATTCGCCACCACCCCACGAAGCTTGTGGGCATAGGGTCGAGCCGACATGATCCGGTCCTGAGCGCGCTTGAGCTTCGCCGCAGCGACCATTTTCATCGCCTTGGTAATCTTTTGCGTATTCTTAACGGAAGTAATTTTCCGCCTGAGATCTTGTAAACTTGCCATTCTTATTTGTGCTTACTATTCAAACATTAAAAAGTTTTAGTCTTTTTAAAATCACCGATGATTTGTTTGAGCTGACCACCAAATTCATCATCAATCTTTTTCTTGGTGACTACATCTTCTCGAATCTGCGGATGCTTGTCTTTGATGTACTCCAACATCCCGGCCTCAAACTCCCGAACCTTGTTGATGGGCACATCATCGAGAAACCCATTCACGCCAGCGAAAATCGACAGCACTTGATCAGCAACTGCCATAGGTTTGTATTGCTCTTGCTTTAACAACTCGACCATTCGTGCGCCACGCGCGAGCTGGGCTTGGGTAGATTTATCCAACTCACTGCCGAATTGGGCAAAGGCCGCCATTTCCCGATATTGAGCGAGATCCAAACGCAGGGTCCCAGCCACTTGTTTCATGGTTTTAATTTGTGCAGCACCACCGACCCGAGAGACTGAAAGACCCACGTTAATGGCTGGACGAATCCCGGAATAAAACAAGTCCGCAGCCAAATAAATCTGTCCGTCCGTAATAGAAATGACATTGGTCGGGACATAAGCCGAGACGTCACCCGCTTGGGTTTCAATAATGGGAAGCGCGGTGAGGCTACCAGAACCGTTTTCTTCACTAAGTTTAGCCGCGCGTTCTAACAACCGGGAATGCAAGAAGAACACATCACCCGGAAACGCTTCACGACCTGGGGGACGACGAAGCAACAACGACATTTGGCGATACGCCACGGCATGTTTGGAGAGATCATCGTAGACAATTAAGGCATGCTTGCCATTATCCCGGAAAAATTCCCCCATGGTCGCCCCGGTGTAGGGAGCAAAGAACTGGAGTGGGGCCGCATCACTGGCGGTCGCAGAGACCACTGTGGTGTATTCCATGGCGCCGGCATCTTCGAGCGTTTTCACGACGCGCGCAACCGTCGAACGCTTCTGGCCAATCGCCACATAAATACAAAAGACGTTGAGGCCCTTTTGATTAATGATAGTATCCACCGCAATAGCGGTCTTGCCAGTTTGCCGATCGCCGATGATTAACTCCCGTTGGCCACGGCCAATGGGAATCATCGCATCAATGGCTTTTAATCCCGTTTGTAGAGGTTCCCCGACGGATTGTCGTTCCACCACGCCAGGGGCACGGACTTCTACGAGTCGAGTTTCGGTAGAATTTATCGGACCCTTTCCATCAATTGGCTGTCCAATGGCATCCACCACACGACCGATCAAGGCATCACCGACTGGCACCTCAGCGATGCGGCCTGTACGTTTGACTGGATCACCTTCTTTAATGCCCGTATCCGATCCCATGAGCACGGCACCCACACTATCTTCCTCAAGATTCAGCGCCACGCCAAATATATTTCCTGGGAACTCTAACAACTCCCCAGCCATAGCCCCTTCTAGGCCATAGACCTTGGCAATTCCGTCGCCAACTTGAATCACATAGCCGGTCTCGGTGACATCGACGCGTTGATCGAAGTCTTTAATTTTTTCCTGAATAATTGAACTGATTTCCTCTGCCTTGATCTGCATGCCTTACCCCTTTACCAGTTGGGTCCGCATCTTTTGGAGTCGGCCCTTGACGGTACTATCATATACTTTGCTTCCGATTCGTATTTGGATGCCCGACAATAATGACGGGTCTTCAAAAAATGATACATCCACCGGTCGATTGAGTAATCCCTGTAATTGGCCCTGAAGTTCTTCTTTCTCACCCGCATCCATACTTTTGGCTGAGGTGATGGACACCTGCTGCTTTCCTAGCTCTTTGTCCATCAAGTCACGAAATGCTGTAGCAATTTCTGGCAAGATGCCCACCCGATTCTTTTTTAACAGTTGTTCGCAAAATCTGCCTAAGGTTGGTGGGCAGCCTGTACGTTCACTGCAGGCTGTGAGTACGGAGGATTTTTCTTCTATGGTAAAAACGGGTGACGCCAAGACATGTTTCAGTTCTGTGGAATCTTGGAGGGCATTGGCTAAAGCCTGAAGGCCTGCTTGTGCAGTTTCCAAGCCCTCTTTGTCCAACAGTTGGAATAATGCTTTCGCGTAGCGTCTGGCAACGGTAGTTTTCGTCATTAGTTTTGTCTTTATTAATGATGAAGGCGTAACATCAGCGCTTGCGCTCAGCGCAAGTACAAAAAACCGCAGCACGGTATCATGGGAGCTCCCAAGTGTCAACTAGGTCAAAGACTTGCGAACTTTTTTATGATTGTTGACTCGCAATGGGAATTGAGGTGATCTGGGTTAATGAATGAATATTTTCCATCGGCATTTCGGCTCGTTGAATAATTCCCCCACCAAGCACACGATCTCCTTCATAGAACACAGCCGATTGCCCTGGGCTTAGAGCCTTCTGAGGTGTTTCAAACTGTATTTTCAAGATCCCACCTGATTCAGGGCCAAGAGTAGCAGGAACCGCAGGAGACGCATAGCGATATTTCACCAAGACAGATCGGGCATCCGCTTGGACTGTTTCTCCAAACCAGTTGACCTCCCTGACAAAGCACTCTTCTTGGAGCAATCCTTCGTCTTTCCCGATCACAACGGTATTCGTCTCCGGAACCACATACTGGACATACACACGCTCTCCGGTAGCAAGGCCCAATCCTTTTCGTTGCCCTGGGGTATAGAAAGCAATTCCCCGATGTTCTCCAAGATACTGACCCTCGGTATTCACAAAAGGGCCGGGCCGGGCCGCTTGGGGGGCTTCGATCCTTAGGAATTCACGATAATCCCCTTGCGTGACAAAGCAAATTTCTTGGCTTTCCTGTAATTCCTCAATGGGAAGATCCATATCTTTTGCCCTCGCCCACACTTCGGTCTTATGCATATGCCCTAGGGGAAACAGAATGCGAGACAACCAAGATGGGGAAATCCTATACAGAAAATAGGATTGGTCCTTTTTGGTATCTACCCCTTTTTGAAGGAAATGCCCTTGATCCGTTGACTGGATGCGCGCGTAATGACCTGTAGCCACAAAATCAACACCACGTTCTTTGGCCAAATTGTATAACCGACCGAATTTGACCCTTTCGTTACATCGCACACATGGATTGGGCGTCTCTCCAGATAAATACCCGTAGATAAAATCGTCGATCACCCCTTTTTGAAAGGATTCACGGGTTTCTACAACTTCATGCGGGATGTTTAAAAGCTTCGCCACATGCCGGGCAAGTCCAACCTTACAACAGCCCCGCTCCTCCCATTTTTTAGTGGCTGCGATCGTTTCATCTTCCTGTTCCCACACCTTAAGCGTCACACCACGCACATCATAGCCTTGCTCTGTAAGGAGCAGCGCGGCCACGGAACTATCCACGCCTCCACTCATTCCCAGAAGAACTGTTGGTCGAGGCATAATGGTATTAGGCTTCCTGAGAGCGGAGTTTATGGTCTCGGTGCGCATTGAGGTCGCGTACATTTTCGATGGGAGCCGCTATTTCTAAATCTTCAAGGTGGCTAATTCCCATGTCACAAATACCCTGAAACAACACACCTTCTTCCATGGAAAATGATGGAGAATGGACGTCTCCGATCAAGACTGCAGGTTTGAGAAGTTGAACTTTTTTAGATGCCGTGATGTTGCCCTCGATTTTTCCACCAGACACGATCACGCCACCCGTGATCGTCCCTTTGATCACAGCATGTTCTCCAATAATCAATGTATCAGCGGTAGTGATCTCACCTTCGAAGTGACCATCAACACGCACTGTTCCGTCAAAATTGGCTTTGCCTTTGAAATCCACGCCTTTCCCGAGGAAGGTATAATGATCCTCTTCAAAAATCGTTTCCTTTTTTTTCTCTTCTTTATCGCCCCACATGAATGCCTCCTCAGCCCTTACTAATGGTAAAGGTCCCCGTTAGGAGCTGCCTGATTCAACAAAATTGAAAACAACTTTGTGATCCATGTTGTGTGGTCATGATTCAGCAGTCGCGCGCCCAACAGGTTACACAGCTTTCAAACTATCACTGGAGCTATAGCTTGAGCTTTTCGTGCTCACTGGACCCATTTCACATGTACCGTTAAACAAGACGCCTTCTTCCATTGACAGAGACGGCGTTGTCACAGACCCATCTACCACAGCTGGTGACATCAGTTGGATCTTTTCCCTGGCAATGATATCGCCAATAATTTTACCCTGGCAGATGATCGTACCCGCCTCCACCTTGGCATCGATTACGGCACCTTGGCCGACAATGAGAACACCCGAGGTATGGATTTCCCCCTCTAATTGTCCGTCAATGCGAACGGTGCCCTGATAGTTAATGACACCTTTAAATTCGACGCCTTCTCCAACAAAGGCGCTGACATCATGGCTCTGATTGAACACACCATCATGACCCGATTGGCCCCGCTTTGACTCTGAAGAAGAATACCCTGTTGATGTTCCAGAATTACTATCTGTGTCACTATTTCTTCCAAACATGGAAGCCCCTCCTTAGGATGGTTTTAAAAAAAATGGATTCTTTCCAGATCCGAAAATAAATTACTTACGCCACTTTCCACAGCCTACGCAATTTTTAGGATAAAATCACGTCCGTAATGCGAGTGAGATCCTCGTCTGAATAATACGTCACTGTCAACTCTCCCCCACGGGTCTTTGGACGAATGACCACCTTCGTTCCTAAATGTTTTCGAAGCTGTTCTTCTACATTCGCGAAGCGACTTTGGGAAACGGATTTCATCGATTTCTTTGTCTGCTTTTTTAGACCAGCTTGATCATTGCTAATCATCTGTTCTACCGCACGTACTGAAAGTTGATCGCGAATAATTTTGTTGGCCACCGCAATTTTCGTCTGTGGGTTTTGAATACCCAAAATGACTTTGGCATGCCCCAGACTTAATTGTTCATTTTCGATGAACAGCTGTATTTCATTAGGTAAACTTACCAGCCTCAAAATATTCGCAACCGAGGAACGTTCCCGGCCCACGCGGTCTGCGACCATTTCCTGGGTCAAACCAAATTCCTCAATGAGTTGCGTGTAGGACTTGGCCTCTTCCATGGAATTTAGATCTTTTCTCTGGATATTTTCCACTAGGGCCAATACCGCAGACTCATCATCCTTTGAGTTACGAATAATGACAGGGACCGTTGAAAGGTTTGCCAATTTCGCGGCCCTAAATCGTCGCTCTCCGGCAATCAGCTCAAAAATCCCATCACCTTTTCTCCGCACTAAAATGGGTTGAAGAATTCCATTTTGCCGAATGGATTCAGCCAAACTGTCCAACCCTTCCTCAGGAAATCTTTTCCGAGGCTGGTATTGGTTTGGCAAAATTTGATTAATGGGAACCAATTGCACAACCTGGTCTGCCCCCGATGACCGTGGATCATGACCAGGCAATAACGCTCCAAGCCCTTTACCTAAGGCTCTTTTTTCCATTGACCAACAACTCCTTTGACACCTCGATATAGGCTTTTGAACCAGAAGAGACCGCATTATATAACAAACCCGGCCTGCCATAACTCGGCGCCTCTGCCAATGAAACATTACGGGGAATCATTGCTTGATAGACCCGTTGTCCGAAAAACTTTCTGACTTCTTCAGAGACCTGCTTCGAAAGGCTCAATCTGGCATCCCACATTGTTAATAAGATACCCTCTAGCTCCAATTGGGGGTTAAAAGAATCACGAACCCTATCAATGTTGGTAATCAGTCTTCCCAATCCTTCCATGGCGTAATATTCGCACTGTACAGGGATTAAGACGGATTGCGCAGCTGTTAGGGCATTCACCGTTAACAAACCCAACGCTGGCGGACAATCTAAAAATATAAAGTCGTATTGATCTTTTATTTCATCTAAGACTTTGCGTAGCACATACTCCCTATCTTGCACGTCAGCTAGTTCGACTTCCGCTCCCGCGAGGTCAGACCCAGACGGGAGAAGGTCCAAACCAGAAACTTGGGTTTCTACAATGGCTTCTTTTGTTGGTGTTTTTTTTATCAGACAATCATAAATGACTATCCTGGGATCATCTATTCCAAGGCCACTGGTTGCATTGGCTTGAGGATCAAGGTCAATGAGCAACACCGATTTATGAGAAATGGCAAGTGCAGCAGCAACATTTACAGAAGTGGTGGTTTTTCCAACCCCGCCCTTTTGATTTGCGACAGCGATGACCTTACCCATTGAAATAATTGCGCTTTTCTAAATCATCCACAGTGATTGTTCCACGTGGAACATAGATTAATGGTCTGCCTGACCAAGTACGACTAAACTACGCTCACCAAGCCCAAATGGCAATTGATAGGAAATTTCATTTTGCACCGTAAATCCTGAAATATTACCGGCGTTTTGAGTGTTTTTTGACCGACTCAACACCACAATGCCGGTATCACTCAACAAGGCCTTAACATAAGGCAAACACACATCGAATCTCAACGCTTTTAAAACGATACAATCAAAAGACTTTTCTATTTGTAAAAATTTGCTAGCATCCTCAATCCTTGTTGCTTCCACCTTTATCCTGGTTAATGCCAAAGTCCCGATTATATGATGGAGAAAAGAAACTTTTTTAAAATTTGGCTCCAGCAGGGTGAGAGAAATTGTAGAATCCAAAATTTTCAACGGCAACCCAGGAAATCCCGCACCACTTCCTATATCCAAAATTGATTTAGGCCACTCCCCACAAAATGCCTTGGAAAAAGCCAATGAATCTATAAATAAATTCGACATAATAGACTTTTCTTCTTTATGGCCAGTGAGATTTATCTTGTGATTCCACCTCGTTAATTCTCGCAAATAGGTTTCAAAGTGGTTTATAGCCTCATCAGACAATTCCACCCCAATTTTTTCTGATTCCTGCTTAATAATGTCAAACGTTGCTTGTTCCATTGTATTTATGTTCCACGTGGAACAATTTTAGGAGAATGGCGATTGCAAACCATTAACACCAAGTAAATGCCTTAATTAATTCAAGACATTTACCGGACTTGAGATGGCTGCTTTGACCGACTATGTCTTTCTAAAGAGACCAAAAGAAGAGAAATGGCAGCAGGCGTGATTCCTGAAATTCTTGACGCTTGTCCTACAGAAGCGGGTTTAACCTTTGACAGTTTTTCAGCAACTTCGTTTGAAAATCCACTAATAGAATTGTAGACAAAACTATCAGGAATGTATTTATTTTCAAGTTTTTTAAATTTTTCAATATGTTGCAGTTGTCTGTTTATATACCCTTCATATTTTATGGAAATTTCAATGGCGTCCTGAATGATTGAATCTGTGACTGGACATTCCCCAGCGATATTACATACTTGCGCATAGGACAACTCAGGACGCCTAAGTAATTTACCAAGTGTTTGGCCTTGATCAGGTATATTCTCTTCAATATTTTTCCAGCGCTGCTCAGTTTCGTGATTCCAAATTGGTCGAGTATTGTTCAGCCGAGAAATTTCATCACAAATAACCTTTTGTTTTTTAAGAAATTGACCATATATATCTTCCCTGACCAGGCCTAATCCATGCCCTATTTCCATCAGCCGAACATCAGCATTATCTTCACGAAGAAGGAGGCGGTATTCTGCTCTGGATGTAAACATCCTATAAGGCTCCCTGGCATCTTTCGTGATTAAATCATCGATTAACACGCCAATATACGCTTGGGATCGATCAAGAATGAATGATTCACAGCCTTTGACTCTTTGTGCGGCATTAATCCCAGCCATTAGCCCTTGAGCCGCCGCCTCCTCATACCCAGAGGTACCGTTAATTTGGCCGGCATGGTACAAGCCTTTGACTAACTTAGTCTCAAGCGTGGGATGAAGCTGTCGAGGAGGGAAGTAATCATACTCAATGGCATAGCCTGGCTTGAGCATTTTTGCATGTTCAAGGCCAGGAATTGTTTTTAACATCGCGACCTGCACATCCACAGGCAAACTGGTGGAAATACCATTCGGATAAAACGAATTGGAATGTAATTCCTCAGGCTCAAGAAATATTTGGTGCCCTTCCTTATCCGCAAACCTCACCACCTTATCCTCAATTGATGGACAATACCGTGGGCCCACCGAGCCAATCACACCGGAATACATTGGGGACCGATCCAAATTTTGACGAATAATGTCATGGGTTTCTTGGGTCGTGGTGGTTAAATGGCAGCAGATTTGTGGATTAGATATGTTTTTCGTTCGATAAGAAAATGGCCGAGGAGGAGTATCTCCTGGCTGAGCCTGCATCACATCAAAATTTATAGTATCTCTGTCCACTCTAGGGGGAGTTCCAGTTTTTAGCCGCCCCACTTCAAACCCAAAATCCCTCATACAGTCCGAAAGATGTTCCGCCGGGGATTCGCCGGCCCGTCCCCCAGGAAGTTGGTTCAGACCGATATGCATTAACCCCTTGAGAAAGGTTCCCGAGGTAATGACGATGGCCTTGGCATGAATGGTTTCGCCACTATTGGTGACTACGCCAGTGACCTCATCTCCTCTGGTTAAAATCTGCAGCGCGGTTCCTTCAACAATTTCCAAACCAGGTTGCGCCTGAAGAGTGTCCTGCATGGCCGTTCGATACAAGGCCTTATCACATTGGACTCTCGTTGCCCGAACAGCTGGCCCTTTCCTGGTGTTGAGTGTACGAAACTGAATTCCTGCCTTATCCGTGTTGTGCCCAATTTCTCCGCCCAGAGCATCGATTTCCTTGACTAGGTGTCCTTTGGCAATTCCCCCAACAGCAGGATTACATGGCATCTGGGCGATTTTGGTTTTATCAATTGTAAGAAGCACGACTCGACAACCCATACGAGCTCCTGCCAGTGCAGCCTCACAACCAGCATGCCCTCCGCCAATAACAATAATGTCTCGTTCCAATGCCATATACGTTTATTTTCCTAGGTATGCTTACTTCCCAATGCAAAAATCTCGAAATATGCGATCCAAAATATCTTCGGTACTCACCTCACCGGTGATTTCCCCAAGAGAGTCTAGAGCACCGCGCATATCCAGCGCAATACATTCTCCGTCCATACCGGCCTCAATAGATGATTGAGCCTGCTGAATGGCATCTCGTGCTTGCATGAGAGCCGTCTTATGTCGAAGCCGCGTCACCATCGGCGTTTGGCCTGGCTCGAAATCGCTTTTTAGGAACCATGATCGAATGGTGTCTTTTAAGGTCTCTAGCCCCAACTCGTTTTTGGCGGAAATCCTGACAAAGGGGTCTTCTCCATCTTTACATGTTTTCGAATCAGCCGGAGTAGGGTTTTCTAACCAAGGTGCGAACTCAAAAATTTCTCGGGATTCAACCTTGGAAGGCAGATCACTCTTGTTGATCACAACTAGGCAACGGTCTTTGGCGTGATCCTGGAATAGTGATCGATCTTCATCGGTCATTTCAACCGAGCCATCTATAAGAAGCAAGATAAGATCAACCTCCTCCGCTGCCTCTCGGGTCCGCCGCATGCCCTCTTCCTCAATGTGGTCTTCGGTATGTCGGAGACCGGCTGTATCAAGCAAGCGCATGTGAAGGCCTGCCACGTTCACGGTTTCTTCAATCACATCTCGCGTAGTTCCAGGCACCGGCGAGACAATGGCACGATCCATCTTGATCAACGCATTCAACAGACTCGATTTCCCAACATTTGGACGTCCAATAATGGCCGCCCTAATTCCCTCTCGCACAATCCGGCCTTCTTCAAAGGTATCAATCAACCGCTGGAGAGTAGCCTGAGTATGCCGGAATATACGCTCTAACTGTTCAGTCTGAATGAACGAAATGTCTTCCTCAACAAAATCCATACTTGCTTCGAGATGAGCCAGCGCTTGAATTAATTCTTCTCTCAACTGACCCACTTCCTTGGTCAGGGTCCCGCGCAATAAGCTTTGCGCAGAACGTAAGCTGCTGGCTGTTGTCGCTTTGATCGTATCTAGCACGGCTTCGGCCTGAATCAAATCAAGTCGCCCATTCAAAAAGGCTCGCTTCGTAAACTCCCCGGGCTCAGCCATTCTCGCCCCATGCCGAATGAGGGCCTCACAAGTGGATTGCAAAACCAAGGGACCGCCATGTGCCTGAATTTCCACCACGTCCTCCCCGGTATACGAACGAGGCCGTTTCATCACGACCACGAGAGCTTCGTCTAGAGGAAAGGAATCAAAATCTTTGATTAGGGATTGGTTCGCGGAAAGGACATCGCTCAGATACAAACGATGGCTGGCAAGTTGTTCGAGAGAAGACCGATTTCTTGGTTGAACTATATTGTTAGCAATCGCGATAGCTCGATCGCCGCTAACCCGAACGATACCGACACCACCTTCCCCCATGGGTGTGGCAATCGCACAGATCGTATCCTCTCCCGAACTTTCCATCGTAGAAGACCCAATTCTTTACTCGGACTCTTTCTGCGAGATTTTTCCTTTGCCTTTTTTCTTCTTGGATCCGCTTGACTCGTCAGTGGGCTCCGGCAACACCTCTTGAGGATCTGATGGCGGCTGCGTAAAGGTCGGCTTCTTTAGAATAAAACGATCCGTCACAAATTGTTGGGTGATCGTGAGCACATTGTTCGTGACCCAGTACAGCACGAGTCCGGCAGGGAAGGTTAAAAAGAGAAACGTCAAGAACACCGGCAACAACAGCATCATTTTGGCCTGTGTCGGGTCCATGGTCGTGGGCATGATCTTTTGCTGTAAGACCATGGAGACGCCCATCAAAATTGGAAGCACATAAAATGGATCGGGCACGGACAGGTCGGTAATCCACAACGCAAACGGTGCCTGCCGAAGATCAACGGTCATGTAGAGAATATTGAACAGGGAAATAAAGGCCGGCATTTGGAGCAGCATGGGCAAGCACCCACCAACTGGATTCACCTTGTGCTCTTTGTACAACTTGATCAGTTCACGATTGAGCCGCTCTCGGTCATCTTTGAACTTCTGTTGCATGGCCTGAACTTTGGGTTGAATCTTTTGCATCCCCTGCATAGACTTATAACTCTTGTATTGGAGAGGCACGAACAAGAGTTTAATGCCGAGGGTCAACAGGATGATGGACACGCCCCAATTGTTTGTGTACTCGTACAAGAAGCGGAGAACATAAAACAGTGGCTTGGCCACCGCTCGCACAATGTCCCAATTTCCATAGATGAACCACCCAAAATCAATGGTATCCTCGAGTTCATGCCCGAGGTTCTTCATGGCATCAAATTGTTTGGGGCCGGCATAGAGCTGGAAAGCAATTCGATTGTTTTCGCTACTTGGCGAGAACACTACGCCTCCTGAAACGACCCGCTCGGTTTCGGTTCTGGCGAATACCCCTCGCGCGGATGTTTCAGGAATCATCACACTGATAAAATATTTGTCCTGGAGGGCAGCCCATCGAATATCGCCGGACTTTCGTATTTCCGGTTCGGGAGATTCCTTTTCGAGCATATCCCCAATCATCCAAGCTGGCCCAATGGCGCCAATAAATCCTTGCCCCCATTCTGCCACGCCAAAGTTCGTCCCCAGCAAAACCTCCACAGCCTCTTCCAGGCCCTCAGTCTTAATGACCACATCAATGAGGTAGGAATCGTAATGAAATGTCAGGGTTTTTATGACGACAATCCCTGCCTCATCATCTCGAAAGGTATAGGTGAGCGTTCCCGCGGGATTGCCAGAACTCAGGGTGTGAAAGTCGCGGGTGACCTCATACACCGCGCTCTTCAGTAATTTCGCAACGATGGGGTTAGGGACTTGGACAGAGAGAGGTCCGGGGAAATGACCTTCAGGGTACACGAACTCGATCGGCTCGGGAGTATCGGTATCTTGGGTGAAGTAATGTTTTAACTTCCAACTACTAATTTGCGCCCCATGATTACTAATCGAAGCCTGGTAGAGCGAGGTTTCGATATTTTCTAGAGCTTCGACCTTTGAGGACGAGGAAGCTTCGCCTGGTTCCCTTGCGGTTTTGATTGCTCCACTGCGATCACCTGAATTATTAATGATGCTTTCACTCTGTAAATTTTGGATATCAGTGTCTTGAAATTGAGATTCCTCAACCTGGATCGGTTTGGGAAGAAGGCCAAATTCTTTGAGCAAAAAATCATAGCCAATAATGATCAACAAAGAGATGACGAGAAAAATAACAATCCGCTTTTCCATAACTTTTTCAGGCTTTCTCGCTCTATCCTTTTTCGATCGTTACTCGACCATCAGGCCGATGTACTTTCATCTTGTAGTGGTTGAGACGGGAAAATTTTGACTGGCTACCAACCGGACGTTTAAGGAACGGGGTCGATTCCGCCAGAATGGAAAGGATGGCACTTGCAAAGCCGAAACACTCCTAACCAAGTGCCACGTATGACTCCATATCGTTCAATTGCCTCACGAGTATACCAAGAACACGACGGTTCAAATCGACATGTCGGACCAAACAATGGGGAAACCCAACGTTGGTAAAACGCAATAATCCCTATGGTTGCTTGACGCATGGCAATGGTTTGATTGGCGACATCAATCCCTCACGCATCAGGACCTTCACCCAGGAATCATACAATGCCTGATGGTTGCAGGTGAGGATGGGACGCTTGGGAAACACAACGATATCCTGACCTTTAACCAGAAGACCGTGAGTTTTTCTCACGACCTCTCGAAAAATTCGCTTTCCGCGATTTCTGGCCACGGCTTTTCCAAACCGCTTTCCCACAACAATCCCGACTCGAGTACGACTGGTCGATGTTAAACAAAACATGACGTTAAACAACGAGGTTGGGCGCCTTCGCCCCTCCCGTTTCACTCGGTCAAAGTCTTCTTTTTTTTTAAGAAATAGTTCAGACGAGGGAGTATGCGTATCACTCATCAGAGACTGTGAGGCGGTAGCGACCCTTACGGCGACGGCGAGCTAGCACTTTTCTGCCATTTTTCGTGCTCATCCGTTTTCGAAATCCGTGATCACGCTTCCTCTTAAGATTCGACGGTTGTCGGAATGTCATCGACATAATAGTAAACCTCTTGGTGGAAAAACACTAAAGAACTCATTGTAGATTCCTTTTCTCTGCAGTGTCAAACGACTAATTAATTTTTCCCCCATGACTAAAAGTCACTTGAAATGTCTGCTCGGGTTCTTCCTCGTTGACTCACTCCTCTTTGCCCTTTTATAGTCGAGCGTTCAGATATTCTACGTACCCAATTTTTACAGAAGACCTAAAAATAGGAAAAAAAGACATGATTCGCGGCATTAAAGGGGTAAAAGATATTCCACCTAGCCAAATTCCGAAGTGGTCAGTGGTAGAGAAAACGGCTCACCAGCTAGCTCAAGGGTATGGATTTAAGGAAATCAGAATTCCCATTTTTGAGCCAACTGAGCTTTATATTCGGAGTATTGGCGGGGCCACGGATATCGTGGAAAAGGAGATGTATACCTTTCTAGACCGTGATGGAAGCTCTCTCACTTTAAGGCCTGAGGGCACAGCAGGGGTCGTCCGCTCTTTTATTGAACATAATCTAATCAATGAACCTACTTGCAAAAAGCTCTATTATATTGGGCCTATGTTTAGGCATGAGCGTCCTCAGGCTGGTCGTTTTCGCCAATTTCACCAATTTGGGGTAGAAATGGTGGGGACCACGAATCCCTATGCTGATATTGAAGTCATTTCCCTTTTATGGCGATTTTTCTCATCGTTAGAGTTGCCCGGGCTTACACTTGAGGTGAATTCCTTAGGTGAGTCCTCTGATCGCCAGGTATACAAAGAAAACTTGGTGACATTTCTTAATCCAAAAATTGAACAATTGTGTGGGAATTGCCGTCGTCGGATCGATACTAATCCCTTAAGAGTCTTAGACTGTAAAGTTCCACAATGTCGAACAGCAACAGAGGACGCTCCAAAACTCACAGACTTTCTCAGCCAAACTTCAAAAGATCATTTTAATCAGGTTCTTACTGGCCTAGACACTCTTTCTATTCCCTATAACCTTAATTCTCGACTCGTCCGAGGGCTAGACTATTACTCAATGACTACTTTTGAAGTCTCTTGCTCATCATTAGGTGCACAAAATGCCATAGGCGCTGGAGGCCGATATGATGGATTATTTGAAACCCTTGGTGGAAAATCCACTCCTGCTATAGGATTTGCTATTGGGCTTGAACGAGTATTACTGGCTTTACCAGAGTCTATGATTCCTCATCCAAAACCATGGGTTTTTGTGGCAGGATTCGGTCCTTTAGGTTCTCAGGCTGGTTTTTCTATGATGGATACGCTTCGGTCAATCGGCATCACCGCTAATACAGACCACAATGCATCTTCCTTAAAGTCCCTTCTTAAATCGGCTGACAGACTCTCTGCTCCCTTTGTCCTTATTTTAGGAGATGACGAAGTTTCACAACACCATGCCATATTAAGAAATATGCAAACTAAAGCTCAAGAGATTATTCCTTTATCCACAGCCTCTTTTACCCTAAAAGACCGTCTTTCTGGCTAAATTGATTTTCAATCATTTAATTGACTTTTATTTCGTTCATGAATATTATTTTCCCCTTGTTTTTCAATAAGTAATGTGACTTGAATGACATTCCACTTAGGAACATTCTTTTCACTATACTAAGCCATTCACAAACTTCAATTACCAAATTTCTATTCTGGTAAAAATTACAATTTTTCATAATCATCACCAATGCGCATGCCTAAAAAAATAATTATTATCCTACGCGAAGACCCTATGACTACCGGAAGGCCAGTGGAGGGATTAAGGATCGCATTAGGTCTCTCAACGGGATTAAGTCCATTAACCATTATTCTTCTTGGAAAAGCTCGCACCCTTTTGACAGATGATGCTCTGGATGTTGTAGACGCCGAAATCCTTGAAAAATACCTCCCCTCAATTCAGGATCTTGAAATTCCCCTCCTTGTACTTAAGGGAAGCTCTAAAGAATATTCCATTGATTCTGGGTTTTCTGTTCAAGAAGCATCATTGCCAGAAATGAATTTACACCTCTTGGATGCTCATAGAGTGATGGTCTTGGGATAATTAAAGTATTATGAAAAAAACTCTCTATATCATATCAAAACCACAAGATGAGGATATGAACACTTTATTATCCTCTCCTGTATCCGCTGATCATTCGATTTCAGCCATAGTCATTCAACAAGAAACTGGTTTTATACCAGCAGTCCATTTTCCTCTTTTTTTTCTTAAAAACGATATGACCCTAACCCTAAATGACATGACGGATTCGTATTCTAAAATTCAATATTCTGATATGCTGCGAATGATTTTTGAAGCTGATACTGTGATATCTATATAAACCTTTGATTCTTATATCTCTAATTTACCCTTTAAAAGAAAATTAGGAGTCGTAGGAATAGACTTAGGGTTTGTGAATTGTGTGGAAAATGGGATTAGTTAGGGCAGTATTGGTGAAACGGTCTTATAATGGTGGGGATAGAGATAGGGATAGTTTGAAGAATTGATGTTAATAAAGAATGGGTAATGTTTTGGTTTTTGAATAAATTGGTGGAATAAAAATTTAAAAAAGGCTATATGTGTGTAAGTTATCCACATCTGTGTATAAGCCTGTGAATATTAAAAATGGAGAAATGTTAAGTGGAGGGACTTAAAATTTGGGACAGAGCTTTAGGATTTATTGAGTCCCGAATGGGCAGAGAGGTTGTGGAAACTTGGTTTCATCCTACTCGCTTAGGTTCCATAAATGGATCAATCGCGACTATTATTGTGCCAAATAAGTTCTTTGGAGAGTGGTTAGGAAGAAATTATCGCTCTTTGATTGGAGAAGCGATCCATACTGGGCAAGGCGCGGTTGGGGTGGGGGAATTGGAAGTCGTGTTTGAAGTCGGGGAACAGGATAGTCCCCCCATTATCCAAAACCCCGTGATTAATGATCGTCTTGTACAGGGGCAAAACAGGAGACAAGTTCCCAATCCCAAATATACGTTTGAGAATTTTGTAGTGGGGGCCAGTAACCAATTTGCCCATGCGGCAAGTTTAGCGGTCGCAGAGGCACCAGCTAAGGCCTATAATCCATTTTTTATCTATGGTGGGGTGGGTCTAGGGAAAACACATCTTCTTAACTCCATTGGCAATTTTGTTATGGAGAAGAGTGATCTCCGAATTGCGTATGTCACCACCGAGCAATTCACCAACGAAGTCATTAATTCCATTCGATATGATAAAATGACAGACCTGAGACGTCGCTATCGAAATGTTGACATGCTCTTGATCGACGACATCCAATTTCTTGCTGGGAAAGAGAGAACCCAAGAAGAGTTCTTTCATACCTTCAACACCCTCTATGAAGCCAGAAAACAGATTGTATTATCGAGCGATCGCTTTCCCAAAGAAATGCCTTCAATGGAGGAACGGCTTCGATCCCGGTTTGAATGGGGATTAATTGCCGATCTTCAGCCACCTGATGTTGAAACACGCATTGCCATTTTAAGAAAGAAATCAGAAGAGGAGGGCATAGCGATTGGAGAAGAAGTCATACAACTGGTGGCAGAAAATCTCAGAAGTAATATTCGTGAATTAGAGGGTGCCCTTATTCGGTTAGGAGCCTATGCTACTCTTACCGGCAAAGCCATCACGACTGAAATGGCCAAAACCATTTTGCGGGATCTCCTGGGAAGTAAAAGAAAGTTTATCACTCTGGAAGATGTACAGGAAATAGTCGCCAATCGATTTAATGTAAAAATTTCCGAATTAAAATCTAAGCGGCGCACGAAAACCCTTGTTCATCCTAGACAGATTGCGATGTTTCTCTCACGCGAACTTACCGATTCTTCATTCCCAGAGATTGGACGTGAGTTTGGAGGAAAGGATCATACCACGATCATGCATGCCTGTCGGCAAATTGAAAAAGCACTTGGTGCCGACGCCGCATTAAGGACCACCATCGATAGTTTGAAAGACGAAATTAGTAAAGCCTAACGAGAACAGTAAAAGAACTTAAAAAAGCGGTGCCGATCCAGAGGCACTGCATCTAATCAGAAGGGAGCCTGGTCATGCGTGTTACCATTGCGCGCGATGAACTTCTCACCGCCCTCCATCGAGTCCAGGGCGTAGTTGAAAAACGAAACACCATGCCGAGCTTGGCAAATGTGTTGTTAGAAGCGAAGCCCGAGGGCCTCGATATCCTCGCCACCGACCTCGAGCTCGGGATGCGAGGGCTGTATAAAGCCAAAGTTGAAGAACCGGGGTCCGTCACGTTTTCGGCCAGGAAGTTGTATGAAATCCTGAAAGAAATAAAGGAACCCGAGATTGCCCTGAGCGTTACCGACCATAGTTTAGTCACTATTCGGGCAGGTCGTAGCCAATTTAAGGTTGTAGGGTTACCGAGTAAAGACTTTCCACCCTTGCCAGCGATTGAGCGAGAAGGATTAATTTCGCTGCCGGGGGCTAGCCTCCTCCAGCTCATTCGGAAAACCTTGTTTGCCGTAGGGGATAACGATACCCGGTATGTCCTGAATGGTCTGTTAATCACCGTCCTAACAGAGGGCGGAAAACCTATGATTCGGTTAGTGGGCACTGATGGCCATCGATTGGCTGTTGCGGATCAGGTATTGGAACTCGACAAGGATGCCGAGTTTCCTGAAGATACCAAGGTCATCGTTCCCAAAAAAGCCGCGCTGGAAATTCGTCGATTACTCGAAGAGGGCGGCGACGAACCTATGATTGGGTTTACCAAGAATATGCTCATTTTCCGCAAGAGTGGACTGGTCCTGACCTCGCGGTTAATGGAAGGGAACTATCCGAATTACCAACAAGTCGTTCCTAAAGAGACGACCCAAAAAATCACGGTTAATCGTGAGGATTTTGAAGGTGCGTTGCGACGGGTATCGGTTCTCTCTCGTGATAAAACCTATGCCGTTAAGCTCACATTCAGTCCGGATCATCTCACATTATTTTCGAGTCATCCGGATATGGGAGAAGCCCACGAGGAGATTCCGTCGAAGTTTAATGGCGAAGAATTTTCCGCAGGATTCAACGCCCGATATCTGCTTGAAGTGCTCACGATTATGGATGGGGAATCTATAGAATTACAGATGGATGCCCCATTGAGCCCATGTTTACTCAAAGAGACAGAAAATACACAGATGTTTAAAGCCGTGGTCATGCCGGTCAAAGTATAAAGGTGTAATACATCAAGAATGTTGCCAGACGAATTGAACGAACAAGGCCTTTCGGCCGACACACCAGACTCACAGCCATCAGACCCAGCCAAACACACGGATACCTCACCCGAATCTAGCGGCTATGGTGCTGACCAGATTCGTGTGCTCGAAGGCTTGGAAGCCGTTCAGAAACGGCCAGCCATGTATATCGGGAGCACAGGGGTCGATGGGCTGCACCATCTCGTATATGAAGTCGTCGACAATAGTGTGGACGAACATATGGCCGGGTTTGGCGAATCCATCGAGGTCACTCTAGAAATCGATGGCAGTGTGACCGTGGTGGATAATGGACGTGGGATCCCGACCGGCATGCATTCCACCCAGAAGAAATCGGCAGCGGAAGTTGCCTTGACGGTGCTTCATGCCGGAGGAAAATTTGAACAAGGGGCCTACACGGTATCAGGCGGACTCCATGGTGTTGGCATCTCGGTCGTCAATGCCTTGTCCGAATGGCTTGAATTAGAAATTTGGCAAGATGGTCAGGTTTTTGCGCAAGAATACGAAAGAGGAAAGCCCAAAGTCCCTTTGGTTGCCACAGGGGTGACCAAAAAACGAGGGACCAAAATCACGTTTAAAGCTGATCCAGAAATTTTCGAAACCGTTGAATATAGTTTTGATGTGTTAGCCCAACGACTTCGTGAATTGGCCTTCCTCAATAAAGGGCTGACGATCGCGCTCTCCGACCATCGGACACAAAAAGAACAGGTGTTTTGCTACGTAGGCGGGATTGTTTCATTTGTAGAACATTTAAATGAAGCAAAGACGCCTCTCCACAAACCTATTTTCGTCGATGTGGAAAAGTCGGATGTGATCCTGGAAGTCGCGTTGCAGTACAACGACAGTTATGCAGAAAATCTGTTCTCCTTCGCCAACAACATCAATACGCGAGAAGGCGGAACCCATTTAATCGGCTTCAAAGCTGCGTTGACTCGAACGATCAATGCCTATGCCAACGCCAATGATTTGTTGAAAAAAGAAACCGAGTCGCTCACGGGTGATGATGTACGAGAAGGCCTCACCGCAGTCGTCAGTGTCAAAGTGCGTTTTCCCCAATTTGAAGGACAGACGAAAGCCAAACTCGGAAATAGTGAAGTGAAGGGAATCGTCGAAGCCGCTGTCAATGAGGGGCTTGGAAACTACTTAGAAGAAAATCCTGCCGTCGCCAAAAAAATTATCGGGAAATCCATTGATGCTGCCAGGGCACGAGAAGCCGCGAGGAAAGCCAAAGATCTTATCCGTCGCAAAAGCGCATTGGATGGCGGATCCCTCCCAGGAAAACTTGCCGACTGTTCAGAAAAAGATCCGGCCAAAAGTGAGTTGTATCTCGTTGAGGGTGACTCGGCGGGTGGCTCTGCCAAGCAAGGGCGAGACCGTCGGTTTCAAGCCATTCTGCCCCTCAAGGGGAAAATCCTCAATGTCGAAAAAGCGCGGTTCGACAAAATGTTGTCGAGCGAAGAAATCAGAACCTTAATTATGGCACTTGGAACCGGGATCGGTCGGAAACGCGAGGATTCGGACAAAGGAAAAGACGACAAAGAATCGTTTGATATTAACCGCACTCGATATCACAAAATCATCCTCATGACCGACGCCGATGTCGACGGGAGCCACATCCGTACCCTGTTGCTCACGTTTTTGTTTCGACAAATGCATGAGTTGTTCCTTCACGGCTATATTTACATTGCCCAACCTCCGCTCTTTAAAGTGAAAAAAGGTAAAGCTGAACGCTATCTCAAAGATGAACATGCACTGAATGATTATTTAGCCGAGCAAGCAGTGCAGGAAGTCGAACTCTTTGTGAAGGCGGAAGAGGCCTTTGTCAAGGGCCCCACCCTGTTGCCTATTCTTAAGCGGGTGATCGAGTTTGAGGGCCTGTTGGGACGTTTCGCCAAAAAACAACGCGAGCTGGGGCTCCTACGGGTGTTTGTCGATGAACCGACCTTAGGGCGGGAATTATTAAAAAACAGAACAGCCGTTCAAGAACTTATAGCCAGAGCCAAAGAGCGACTCGCCTTGGTATATCCAAATGGGCAAATCAGCGTGGATTTGCTTGAAGATGAAGAGCATCAATCCAATAAAGTGGTTTGCCACATTCAAAACAATGGAATGATCTCAACCCTTGAGGTCAACCATGAACTCGTGGGGTCCGCAGACTTTCGGGAATTACAAAAGTTAGCGCCTTCCGCGATTGGGCTTGGGTCTACCCTATATCGGATAAAAATCGGAGAAGAGGAAAAGACCTATCCCGCCACAGACCAATTAGTCCGAGCAATTTTGGATGCCGGGAAAAAAGGATTAAACCTTCAACGATACAAAGGGTTGGGTGAAATGAATCCTACGCAGTTGTGGGATACCACGATGAACCCGGAAACACGGTCCTTACTCCAAGTCAAACTGGAAGACATGACAGGCGTCGATGAAATTTTCACGATTTTAATGGGCGATGAAGTCGAACCGAGACGGAATTTTATTCAAAAACATGCCCTGGAAGTTCGAAACCTCGATGTGTAAAAAGATGTTCAAAATGATCGCCAGCTGCGTTCTCGGCCTTCGGGCTCACAAGATTGGCGCTCTTGGCGCCGTTCGCGTTCAAAGGACTCGACGTACCAACTCGTACGCCTCGGCCTTTTCACTGCCTGCGGCCTTGCTGGACGACCATTTTGAACACTTTTTTATGCAAACTAACCGTAATTCACTCGACTAATCATGCCACCTGAAGAACGCCTGACCCAAGTAGCTATCGAAGATGAGATGCGCATGTCGTATCTCGATTACGCGATGAGTGTCATCGTGGGCCGAGCCTTGCCCGATGTTCGCGATGGGTTCAAGCCTGTGCATCGTCGCATCCTGTATGGCATGCACCAAATGGGCTTGGCGCATAACCGCCCCTATCGGAAGTCGGCCAAAATCGTCGGCGAAATCATGGGTAACTATCACCCACATGGGGATTCCGCGATTTATGATACCCAAGTGCGCATGGCGCAAAACTTCAATATGCGCTACACGCTCGTGGATGGCCAAGGCAATTACGGATCGGTCGATGGCGATCCACCGGCAGCCATGCGGTATACCGAAGCCCGCCTCACCAAGTTGGCAGGCGAGATGCTTGCGGACATCGAAAAAGAAACCGTGGACTTCGGGCCCACCTATGATGAATCCGATGTCGAGCCCAAGGTTCTTCCAGCGAGGGTTCCAAACCTTCTCATCAATGGCGCAGGAGGCATTGCGGTAGGGTATGCCACGAACATTCCCCCACATAATCTTGGGGAAGTGGTGATGGGCTTACTCAAAGTCCTTGAGGACCCAGAGGTCACGATCTCAGATCTCATGGAAATTATTCCCGGCCCTGACTTTCCCACCGCTGGATTTATTTACGGTACGCAAGGGATCAAAGATGCTTATCATACTGGTCGAGGGCTACTGACGCTTCGAGCCAAGACGTATATCGAAACCGACGAAAAACGTGATCGAGATAGCATCATCGTGACCGAAATTCCCTATCAGGTGAACAAAGCCAAGCTCATGGAAAAGATTGCCGAATTGATTCACGAAAAACGGATTGAGGGTATTTCTGATATTCGAGATGAATCCGATCGAGACGGCATGCGCATCGTCATTGAATTGAAAAAAGCCACAATTCCACTGGTCCTCCTCAATCAGCTCTATAAACACACGCAGATGCAGAATACCTTTGGTGTGATCATGCTGGCTTTGGTCAACAATCGACCCGAAGTGCTCACGATCAAGCAAATCCTCGTGGCGTTTCTTGAGCATCGGCGTGAAGTCGTCATTCGTCGGACGGCCTATGATCTGCGGAAGGCCGAAGAACGCGCGCATATACTCGAAGGGCTCCAAATTGCGCTCGAACATCTGGACGCCATTATCGCACTTATTCGTGGATCAGCCTCACCAGATGTGGCCAAGGCCCAACTGGTGGCACAATTTCCATTGTCGGAAATTCAAGCCGCCGCGATTCTGGACATGCGGCTCCAACGGCTGACGCAACTTGAACGCAATAAACTCACGCAAGAACTTGAAGACTTGAAAGCCAAGATTGCCTCCTTAAAAGCCGTGTTAGGCTCGGATGAATTAGTCAGAACCATCATCAAAGATGAATTGATCGCCATTCAAGAAGCCTACCAAGACGATCGCCGTACGCAGATCATTCCTCAAGAAGCGGAAATCAATATAGAAGATCTCATCGCGGATGAAGAAATGGCCGTCACCATTTCCCATGCGGGATATATCAAACGCCACCCAGTGTCCGAATATCGTGCCCAACGCCGAGGTGGTAAAGGCAAAATCGGCATGGGTGTCAAGGAAGAAGATTTCGTCGAAAAACTTTTCACCGCCTCAACCCATGATTATCTATTGTTTTTCACCGATGCGGGTAAAGTCTATTGGCTCAAGGTGCATGAAATTCCAGAAGCGAGTCGCACCAGCAAGGGCAAAGCCATGGTGAATTTGCTCACCCTGGCGTCGGAGGAAAAAGTCACCACCACGTTGCCGGTGCGAGAATTTCCAGACAACTTGTACGTAGTCATGGCCACTCGACGAGGCATTATCAAAAAGACCGAGTTGTCGGCCTATGGCAATCCACGTCAGGGCGGAATTATTGCGTTGACGTTGGAAGAAGGCGATAAACTCATTGGTGTGGAAATCACCGATGGAAACGCAGACATTGTGTTGGGGACCAAGGCAGGGATTGTGATCCGGTTTCGTGAACAAGATGTGCGATCCATGGGGCGTACCGCCCGAGGGGTGCGCGGCATTGGTCTTGACGAAACCAATCAAGTCATCGGCATGACCACCATTACCACCGATGGCGAGCCATCGGTCTTAACGGTCACTGAACGAGGGTTTGGTAAACGGTCGTTAGCCACGGAATATCGTACTCAGGGTCGTGGGGGTCGAGGTGTCATTAGCGTCAAAGTGACCGAGAAAAATGGTCAGGCCGTGTCGTTTCATCAAGTCAGCGATACCGATGAAATCATGATCATCACGGCAGAAGGAAAAATCCTGCGCACCAAAATGGACAACCTCCGCGATATCGGACGAAACTCGCAAGGCGTCCGCCTCATCGACATGGAAGATACTGACCGAGTCGTGGCCGTGGCCAAGCTTGCAGAGAGTGTTGACGTCGAAGAAGACAACGGAACCCATGGTTTTGAAGATGCCGATGATGCGCCTGAAACGTCTGATACGAGTGAGCCTTCATAACGACGCCACTATCCGCTGTTGCATTACCCGCCTCAAATTTGGTTATTCTTGTTCTTCAAAGTGCCGCTCAATCCTTATTAAATTCCCACTTTGAAAAAGGGGGCTAGGGGGATTTAGGCCTCCCCCATTTTTCTCTGATTGCTTTGTTAGTTTGCTGTGCGGGGATTTATTTTACCCTCAAAAAACTTTTTGGCCAAAAAGTGAATTCAAATATAAAACCAGAAAAAAAACCACTCGATCCCATCGTCAAAATTGGGCTCGCCGTGTTACTCGGCGGGTTCATGCTCATCTTTGGTGGGATGTATCTCTCTCGACCAGATCTAACCATTCCTCCCTACAGTAATGGCTGGCAAGAGGGCACAGTCGTGGCTGTACATGTGCCAGCTTGGACGAGCGACCCAGCCATCGAAACCCTGATTCGCCGATTTCGTGAGGTGGTCTTAGCGACCAATGACCTACGCTCCCTAAAAATTCGACCCACCAATCCAGAAGACCCCAGCGATTATTATCGAGAGGTGAATATCTATATTTTTTCCGATCCTACCTGGACTGAGCCAGATACCCTTCATCGATATTTAGAAAAAAAGGAAGGTAAGGAGGAAGAGATCTTCCGTTATAATTTCGAACAAGCCGCTCGTGGAGGATTTATTCATCTCCAAGGTAAAACCAAAGGCTGGCTCGGCCCGATACCCGATAAATCTAAACCCGAGAAAAACCAAAATATTCAGGTGTTGTTTGATGATTGACCATTAATACGTTCGATGCTATCATTTTGATACCATATAAAACTCTATAATCCTTGGAGAGGAAATTATGGCACAAGTCCTAGTACGCCAATTGAATGACAAAGTTGTCGAACGATTGAAGAAGCGGGCCAAAGAGCATGGCCGGTCATTGCAATCAGAAGTGAAGACTATTCTGGAAGAAGCAGTTCCTGATTATGAAGGAGCTTGGAAGCGGATTGTGAAGTTTCAAAAGACTCTCAAGCAATCTGGGAGAAAATTCAGTGATAGTGCCACCCTCATTCGAGAGGATCGAGATCGGTGAGTCGCTATGTCGTGGATGCGAGTGTTGGAATAAAATGGTTCCTTCCTGAAATCCACTCCGAGGCAGCCAGCCGATTACAATTTCTGAATACCTCTCTCCACGTCCCCGCCTTTTTCAATTTAGAAATAGGTACTTGAGAGTACCGAATTCCATCCTACTTTTTTGGCTTTAATTTTTCAATCTTCATCCTCAATTTTGCGTGTTCGATAGCGAGGGCCACCCACGTCT
>JAQBUF010000098.1 GCA_027623995.1 Nitrospirota bacterium | reverse complement strand
GCTTTTATAGCGGCTTTTTTGTTTTTAATCGTCCGACAAAGGTTCATCAAATCCATTGACATCTGGGGGCAACTGGGGGCAACATTGGGGGCAACTGCGTTAACCATGAAAGGAGTTGCCCCCAATGCCACTAACTGACACCGCAATTCGGAACGCCAAGCCTGCCCCAAAATCCAAGAAATTATTTGATAGTGGTGGGTTGTATTTGGAAGTTGCCCCAAACGGGGGCAAGTGGTGGCGGCTAAAATACCGATTTGGCAGCAAGGAAAAACGTCTATCCCTTGGTGTGTATCCTGATGTGTCTCTTAAGAATGCTCGGGAACGGCGCGACGAGGCGCGAAAACTGCTGGCCAACGGAATCGACCCTAGCGAAAACCGCAAGGCCAAAAAAGCCGCATCAGTGGAACGGGGGGCAAACAGCTTTGAGGTGGTGGCGCGGGAATGGTTCGCCAAATACTCAGCCCACTGGTCCGCCAATCATGCCAACCGGATCATCAGCCGTTTAGAGCGGGACATTTTCCCATGGATTGGCGGGAAACCCATTGCTGACCTCACACCTCCACAACTGCTAGAAACTATCCGCCGAATTGAAGAACGCGGAGCCTTGGAATCCGCACATCGTGCCATGAGTAACTGCGGGCAAGTTTTCCGATATGCTGTCGCCACCGGACGCGCCGATCGTGATATATCGAGCGACCTACGCGGTGCCCTTTCACCAGTGAATGGAAAACATTTTTCATCCGTAACAGAACCCGAAAAAGTTCCGGAGCTACTCAGAGCTTTGGATGGATACGAAGGCACGCTTACCGTGCGATGTGCTCTACGTCTGGCACCGTTGGTGTTTGTCCGGCCTGGTGAGTTGCGACATGCGCAATGGGCAGACATCGACTTAGATAAAGCTGAATGGTGCTACACGGTGACAAAGACTAAGACACGGCACATTGTCCCCCTATCCAAACAGGCCATAGATATTTTAAGGGAACTCCACCCACTCACCGGACGAGGGCGTTATGTTTTCCCCGGTGCGCGGAGTTCCGCACGCCCGATGAGCGATAACGCCGTTCTTTCCGCTATGCGAAGTTTGGGTATCAGCAAGGAAGAAATGAGCGGGCACGGGTTTCGTGCCATGGCGCGAACGATCTTGGATGAAGTGTTAGGCTTCCGTCCCGATTTCATCGAGCATCAGTTGGCCCATGCGGTCCGCGACCCCAACGGACGGGCCTACAATCGCACGGCCCACCTTCCCGAGCGGCGGAAGATGATGCAGGACTGGGCCGACTATCTCGATAAGCTGAAAGTTGGCGCGGAAGTCATCCCAATCAATCGTAGTGCTTGATCCAATGCGAGGAGCCCCTTGGGAACAAAGGGTGCGGTGCCGAATAAACTCACGGAGCCAGTCTGCCGTTCCCGAATTCTGGCACGGCAGTTCAAGGCTTAATCAGGCCTGCCAAACCCAGGCTGGTACCTCTCGCAAGCCATTTCTGATCTGCTCATGCAGGACCCCATAGTTTGGGTTCCATGCACCACTCCACTGAATCTGTAATATCTCTCCAGTTGAATGAGGTTCGGCTCCTTCGGCAGTTTTGACATGAAACCATCGAAGCTGTTTTCCTCATAACGATCCCCATTCCCTTCTGTCGGCCTATTCTCAAGCGTGTAATACCTTGTCACCTTCACCCTGATCACAAATCACCAATCGTTCTGTAAGGTACAAATGCGCTTCAGATTTGTGCTAGGTTTGATAATTGGTTAGGCCGAGCCTAAATGGGAAACTGGAAACAGAGAGCCAGTGAGGGGACATCCCCGCAAGGTGCAGGAAGGCAACGAGAAAAATGGAGTGATGAGCAAATAAGAGATTGCCGAACTGTTGAATTGTAAAGAGAAATAAATAATGTTGCGTTCAAAATCCCTGGGTATCAAAAATGCTTTAATAAAAGGTAGAAGATGGGGTGTCAGACTTACCCAAAGGATCCGCCGGCAAGTAAGGAAAGAATAACAAGAGATTTCTGATGGAACTTCTTAGCCAACAAACCACGGAGAAAACACTGAATAACGTACCTGGCGGAATTCCCATTTTCCCGAGACCTCAAATGAGCAAAATGCGAATTATTCAAAAACTAGTGATTGGAATGGGCATCATTGTTCTGGTGTATGGCTGTGCCGGCAGTCAAAACATGGAACCCCCAACCTGGATCAGCCATGTCCCTGGAGGGACGGATGAGGTCTGTGTCATCGGTGTCAGTGGGCCCACCTTTTACTCGGAAGATGCGTTAGCACGAAGTAAAGCTCAGGCGATGACGGAACTTTCACGCGCCATGGAGGTAAGAGTGCAAGCGGAGATGCTCGTGCATGAACGAGGAGACAGTCGAGGATCAGAGGCTTCGATTATAGAGGAAGCAGACTTTAGTAGTGATGTGGTCCTCAAACGGGCGCAAGTCAAAGAACAATGGGTGCATCCCGGCGGGAACGAGCGTTTAGGGGTGCGAGGCATGGTGTATACCTTGGTGTGTATGCCGCTGCAACGGTAACAGACTAGGCAGGGTTCCCTGATGTGGAAAAGAAAAAGCCAAAACAGAGAAAGGTGGAAATTTATGGAACGACCTCAAACCAATCAATGGTATTCCCTGTTACTGGCTGTAGCAATAAGCAGCCTGGTCATCCTGAATCCGCTAGCCAATGCACAAATGGACGGGTGGTTGATTACCCCGGAAGAAGCCGCAATGACCCCTGCCGCGGATGCCGATCCACTTCAAGGAGGAGCCCACTTCGATATAGGAAGGGAAGATCTTGACATCGGTCCCATCATCGATGTGCAGAAACCTATAGCAGGAAAGCCCCTCAACGCGCCGATTGAAATCAGCGTGACGTTCAAACCGCGAAGCCATCCCATTGATTTGACCACGCTGGAGGTGGTGCTGGTCAAGTTTATCAACATTGATATTACCGATCGAGTCGTCGATTATGTTTCGGACCAAGGGATCCAACTGAAGGAAGCCAAGATTCCATCCGGTTCCCATCGAGTACGTGTCTCAGTAGCAGATACCACAGGCGCTGTCAGCACCAGAGATTTTCTCTTCGAGGTGCTATGAAAATGAGAAGGGGTAAACGGGTACCGGCAAGCTAAGCGTAATAGAACAATCTCATAAAACAGGGAGAGAGCCATGAGCACTCAACAGCAGGAACAATCCCAAATCGCGGGAAGGAAGGGGATGAAGAAGGGAATATTTTGTTTGAGTATTCTGCTGGGTCTGATGCTCGGGCCGACTCCTCCAAACCACGCGGCGAGTCTGACCCCAGAGCAAATTTACGCGTCAACCTCCCTAGCGGTCGTGTTGGTGAATGGAGCGCTGACTGGGACCGGCTCGATCATTCGGGACGACGGATTAGTGTTGACCAACGCGCATGTGGTCATTGATAAAGCCACGGGGAACCCCGCCACACACGTGTGGGTAGCGGTGAAGCCCGACCGGTTAACTGGTAACTTTAACGCCGACCTCACGCAACGTTACAGGGCGCAGGTGCAAGCGTTTAATCAGGAGTTGGATCTGGCATTAGTGAAAATGATCGACCCGCCTTCATCTCTATCGATTCTACCATTCGGCAAATCCGAAGAGGTGAATATTGGAGCCAGAGTCGTGGCCATTGGTCATCCCGAGCAGGGTGGGCTGTGGAGCCTGACGACAGGGGTGATCAGTGCCCACATCGCCGATCTCGACAAAGTCAAAGGAAAACATGCCTTTCAAACTGAAGCCAGCCTCAACCGTGGAAACTCTGGAGGCCCCTTGATCAATGAAGAGGGACAGCAAATTGGAGTGAACACGTCTATGGCGAGAAAAGCCAAAGATGGTTTCACAATAACAAATGTGAATTTTTCGATTAAAACGGAGGTCGTGCGCCAGTGGCTGGCCACAGTGGGCACACCCTATGAAATGTGGCGATTGCAAACCTGCTGCGGGAAGCCTACGGCGGCCACCAACGCTGCTGAAGACGCAGAGGAAGAACAGCGGCTTGACCAACAGCCCACCGGCAGTGAAAAACCGAAATCAGCAAGCCGAGTCAGAGAGCAGGCCAAGGAAACCACTCTGACAACCAGCCCCCGTGAGCAACAGCCGAAAACAGTAGAATCCCTCCCACCACCACGTCCATACAAGCTGGATCAACTCGACCGGTGGTTTGCCCAGGTAGAGGAAGACTTGGGGAACACAGCGGATGAAATGCAGAGATCCATCCGTGCCAAACGGGAACGCGATGCCAAAGAAGCTGTTGCGCAACCGAGCATCACGGCACCAGACAATCCGGGAACAGCACGGGCACCGCGCCCATTGCGTCCATTGGGACAGGGAACAGGGACTGGCCTGGCGACCCATGGTCAGGAACCCGAACGTGTGGGAGAACCACCGGAAAATGAACTGGACTGCACCGTGTACGAGACGAAGTCCATCGGGGTCTCCCTCGGTCTTAAGGCCGGGAATTTTCTCTTTGGCGTGGGACCGGAAGTGGGTGTGACCTCTCGCGCCGGCGTCGCCTGGGATAAAGTCGTCCATGGCACCATTGCCCGATATGTGGAACTGTGCAATCGCTATAACACCGGCATGGTCACTAAAGCTGAATACGAAACCCGCCTCGATGAAATCGAACGCTTGTATAAAGAAGCGCTCGAACTCGAAGCTAAGCTCTTCGACGCCACCCGCCAGCGATCACGGTCAGGGTTTGATGAACTCGATCGTGAAACAGGAAGCCGCCATGCCAGGGAAACAGCGGACGACGCTGAGCTGGAATCCAAAGTCGAAGGATTGGCCCAACGCATTCAACAACTCGACCCCATCGGACGACCCTTAAAACCGAAGAAGCCATGTCCTCCCCCTGATATGCTGGGAGCGCCTGGCGCCAAACCCGAACCTGAAGAGGGGTGTGAACGCTGAAGAGCCAAGGACGTTTGATAAATGAGAAATGGAAACGTAAAGCAATGCTGAATGCAGAGTGATGAATGATGAGCGGAAACCAATCACAACGCGCTATTCCCTTAGATTCCACTCCTTTGCAAGGAGGGGAGAAGGGGAGGTAGAATCTTCAGGATCGGTGAAGGTGTCATGAAGGATCAAGGAGGGACGCGATGACACAGCGATGGATCATTTCCGTCATTCTGCTCGGCTTGATGTTGTGGACATCAACAGGGTGGTCTGTGGCCCATGCCCAGGGCCAACGGGATATTGGCGTAGCGCCGACGGTCGCGCCCAACAGTGTCCCCATCACCGGCGAATAC
>JAQBUF010000097.1 GCA_027623995.1 Nitrospirota bacterium | reverse complement strand
TCAATTATTATTATCCACCCCTGGCACCTACACTTTTTATTGCGACAAGCAATTGCTCTTTTTTCCTAGTCATCGGAAAGAAGGGATGGAAGGCACGCTTGAAGTCCGGTAATCCTTAATTATGAGTCAAGAACCCAACGAAGCGTATCTTCTCCATGATGTCCTCAAGCAGGTGTCACGGTCTTTCTATCTCACGCTAGCCGTCTTGCCTTCCCAAGTCTCGAAGCAGGTGGGGATCGCCTATCTCTTTGCGAGGGCGGCCGATACGATCGCGGATACAGGCCAGGTCGATCGAAGCGCGAGAGTGATGTTTCTTCAACAGTTTAAACTGCAATTTGTGAGAGAAAGTTTAAATTGGGATGAAATTGGTTCAGTCCAAGCCATGATGGCCCCGCAACAGGGGCATCCCGGTGAACGAAAATTACTCGAAAATTTGGAAACCTGTTTTCAAATATATGAAAGGCTTGAACCAGAAGATCAAGAGGAGATCCGTCAAGTGCTTCCTACTCTTATTAGTGGAATGGAGATGGATCTCAATGTGTTTCCCGGTGAGTCGGAGGCTCATCTTCAGGCACTCCCTACGATGGCTGATTTAGATACCTATACCTATCGGGTGGCCGGGTGTGTCGGAGAGTTTTGGACCAATCTTGCCTGGGCCCATCTTCGAGGCATTCGTCGGAATTGGGATCGTGAACAAAAAATTCGAATTGGCATTCGGTATGGAAAAGGCCTGCAACTCACCAACATCTTAAAAGATCTTCCAAAGGATTTGCGGCGAGGCCGCTGTTATATTCCTTTGGAAATGCTGGAAGCGGTGGGATTGGAACCCAGGGACCTCTTGGATAAAAAAAATATGTCGAGGTTTAGTCCGGTTCTTCAAAAGCTGGTGGGCATTACCTTGGCCCACTTAGATCAAGGGTGGTTTTACACCATGTCCATTCCGCGCTTTGAGTTCCGACTGCGGTTGGCCTGCATGTGGCCAATCCTCATTGCTCTTCGAACCCTTCACCTGTTGACCACTTGTGACAACATGCTCGACCCCACACAAAACTTGAAAATTTCTCGGCTCGAGGTGTACCGCATTGTGTTGAGTACCACTTTGACTGGCGGCGGCAAACATGTGGGCACCGCGTATTGGGGACATTTTCGGAAAGCGATTGGGTAGGGTGTTATTCTTTCTTCTGAGGGACAAGAACCTTTTCACCTTTTTTAAACACCGTATAGATGGCTTGGGTAGGACAAGCATCCAAGCACAATCTGCACGTTTCCAAGCAGCGTGATTCATCAAGTTTATAGGGTGGCGTAGATAACCAAGCGCCGGTGGGGCATACTGGGATACAAACCGCATTGTGAGTACAACGATCCGGATGTCGGACCAAATGGTCGCGTGTCACCATCATAGGTTTAACTCCTTCAAATAACCCGCCGGAAAACATATCAAGCATATTGGCTGGGCGTCGCATGTTAAGAATTCCATTCCTTGACCAGTGAACGGATACGGTCTTTTAATTCAGGGATTTGTTCAACGTTATTATGAATAGCTCCGAGTATGTTCTCGAGTCTGGCCAGACGGGTGGCTGATTTATCTCGGTTGGCCAAAACATCATATTCGGCAAAGGCCCTAGGATGAACTGGTTCTAAGGCAGTTCTGGCCGTTTCCACTCCTTCTCGTAAATATTTTGGTTCAGTTTCTGGAGCATGCGAAATGGCAAACTGACCATTGGAAAAGATCATCACGGCAAAGGTTGTACTCGTTTCCAGAGGAATCACGGTTTGCACCGTTTGTCCCTGAACCTCTTCCCATGCCTGAATCAATCCAGGAAATTGTTTTAAGAAGGCCACCTTATCTTGATTGGCTTTCCACTTTGCTTCGTTATTCAAGGTACTATCCTCGGCATGTTCAGAATGGGTTGATGCGTAATGGACGGTGTCGTGGATTCCGTGGCACTCGCTTGCCGCTACGATCTTGTGGTGACACGAGAATCTAATCGTATCGGTGGAACATCATGCCCTGGCATAAGTAATCGTTCAACGAGTTCCCCTTTAAGAATGTGACGTTCCATAATCTCTGTCACATCCGCATTGGTGCCCACCCAATACCACACACCTTCGGGATAAATCACAATGCTCGGCCCATATTCACAGTGATCAAGGCATCCGGCTTTATTAGCTCGAACAATGCCCTTTAATCCTAAACGCTCCACCTCTTTTTTGAAAAACGCATGAAGTGCAACAGACCCTGAATCTGCACAGCACCCTCGAGGATCGCCTTTGGGTCGTTCATTGATGCACATAAAAATATGGTGTTTGAACCCACTCATCCCCAATGTAATACTCTAGGCAACCAGGATTAGGCAAGTCATGGGCCATGCGGGAATGGATGCGACTATGAGTCGTCTTAGACGAGGCCTTGGGAATTGTATTGTTGTTCTGCCAAAGGCCATGAGACAATAACAGGAGACGATCCGGCTACTTTCGCCTGGGTTCCATGGTTCAACTTTTTCCGAAAGGCATTCAACATGAACATCGGCATTCTTCGGGAAATCAAGGATCATGAATTTCGAGTGGCTTTAACTCCGGAAGGCGTGGCTGAATTAATTGAGCATGGCCATGTGGTGTGGATTGAAAAAGACGCTGGCCAGGGCAGTGGTTTCACCGATGAAGACTATCGTCATGTTGGTGGACATGTGACGGAATCCAAAGAGGAATTGTGTCGGGAGTCTACCTTACTGTTGAAAGTGAAAGAACCGCTCCTGTCGGAGGTCCCTTTTTTTTCTTCACATCACACCCTATTTACGTTTCTCCATTTGGCGGCATCCAAAGAACTGACCCAAGCGTTGGTGGATTCAAAAATGACCGCTATTGCCTATGAAACCACTGAAGACCATGCCGGACGTTTGCCCATGCTGATGCCGATGAGCCAGATTGCCGGACGCATGTCCATTCAAATCGGGGCGCATTATTTAGAAAAGACGAGTGGTGGTCGAGGTCTCCTGTTGGGCGGTGTCCCAGGCGTAAGGGCGGCTCATGTAGTGATTATTGGTGCCGGTGGGGTGGGAGCTGCCGCAGCCCAAATTGCCGTGGGGATGGGAGCTCGGGTGACGGTGTTTAGTGTCGATGTCGATCAATTGCAGCGTTTAGAGGAACGCTTTGCTGGGTGTATCACGACTCTATTTCCCAATCAGGTGGCTATGGAAAAAGCCATTCAAGACGCTGATCTGTTGGTTGGGGCTGCCATGATCAAGGGGGCCAAGGCTCCTCAATTGGTTTCTCGTGCCATGGTGTCCACGATGAAACCTGGTTCCGTCATTATTGATGTGGCTGTGGATCAAGGTGGGTGTGTGGAAACCATTCGACCCACCACGCATTCCGAGCCCGTGTATGAATGTGAAGGTGTGTTGCATTATGGGGTGACCAATATCCCAGGCATTGTGCCCGTGACGGCTACGCACGCCTTGACCAACGCAACGCTACCTTTTATAGTCCGATTGGCGGATATGGGGATCGAGCAGGCGCTTTGTGCTGATTCTCGGCTTGCGAAAGGTGTGAATGTGAAGCAGGGAAATGTCACCTACCAGGCTGTCGCTGAGGCTCACGGATTCCCCTATGTACCACTGGGGTAACGAGCCAGGCTTGAATAATTTTTCGGGGCGTAGCGCAGACCGGTAGCGCACCGCGTTCGGGACGCGGGGGTCGGAGGTTCAAATCCTCTCGCCCCGACCAATACAATCAACGGGTTACGTATTCGGTCGGACTTCATTTTTTTCCTCCGTTCCGGTTGGCGTCACGGTTTCATTTAGTAACCGTGCTCCAGCTTCCGGTTTCTGGACCTTTCCGAAGCTTGCCACTAACTCCACCGCGTTTCGTAAATGGTCGGGGTCTAAGTGGGCATAACGCTTCACCAATCCCGTGCCGCTATGCCTCAACAGGGCGGCAATCGTTCCCAGTGGTGCCCGACTCATGGCCAATCGAGAGGCAAAGCAATGCCGCAGGTCATGCCAGCGCACCCAGGGGATGCCCGAATCTTTCACCGCTTTCCTAAAACGTCGTTTCAGGTTCGCAATGTTGGCGTGAGTTGCGGGGTTCTCACTGGGAAATACCCACTTCGACCGGTGCCACGAATCCAGGTTCCGCAAGATGTCCTTGGCTTCTTCGTTCAGCGGCGCGTATTGCACTCCACCGGCTTTGGTTTCAGGCAGGGTGACAATTCCCAATTCAAGATCCACGTTCGCCCATTCCATGGTCAATTGCTCGCTTTGCCTCAAGCCCGTAAGAATGGCAAACCGCACCCAAGGTGCCAGCGTCGGACCAATTGCCGTCAACAGTTTGGTTTCTTCTTCTGGTGTCAGCAATCGGGTTTTTGTCTCAGGTTCCGGCAAGCTCTTCAACTTCGCCACGGGATTGACGGTCAACTTGTCATGCTTGATGGCCACATTCAAACAGGCCCGCAACCAATCAATATACTTATTGACACGGCCATTGCTTCGTTCCTGCATCAAGTCCTTCCGAATGTCTTCCATGCTCGTTACCGTAATGGCGTTCAACCGCTTTCCGGCAAACTGCTTGCCCCACCAATTCGCAAAATACACGTGGTCATTGTACGTCTTACCGCCTTCCATATTGGTCAAGTAGCGGTCAATGGCCTCCTGCACCAGCTCATACCCGCCATGCTGATAGCGTTCCGGGAAGAATCTCCCTTCATGCTGTTCGGTCTTGGCCTTCTCGTAAAAATGCCTGGCTATGGTTTTGGTTGGGAAGCTTCCAAAGCGTCGATCCTTCCCGTTGTGCATCAATCGGACATACCACAGAGTTTTCCCCGTGGTATCCGTTTTACTCATCAAGCCTCGGTCTTGGTGTCCTTTACGTGCCATCGCGACTTTCTCCTTTCGTGTTGGTCGTGGATGCAAGTTCTTTTTCTAGTAGAGCCCGAATGTAGCCGGATGCCGTGTAGCCTTGAGATTTCAGAGCATCGAGTTTGGCTTTCAGCGGGACAGGTAAATGAACTAACAATTTCGTCATGGCCATGCTTCTCACCTCCTTTCCATAGGTCACTATGGTATGTAAACATAGCTTTATATGTCAAGGAATAGTTGAATCGGTATTTTGGCGGTGGTACTCTTCTGCCCATGCCCAAATCGAAAGAACTCAACGAAGACCCAGGAACCTGGATCTTTCGGGATATTCCCAGGGATTTGATGTGGCGGGCGAAGGCTGCCGCAGCGATTCAGGGGAAGTCAGTGAAGGGATTGGTTATTGAGTTAATGGAAGAGCACCTGAAGGAAATGGAGAAAAAAGGGCTGTGGCCGAAGGGAAAATAACCTTGAGTAAGAACATGAACAAACGGT
>JAQBUF010000040.1 GCA_027623995.1 Nitrospirota bacterium | reverse complement strand
CCCGAAGGTCAGGCAAAAGGGCGACGATGCTTGGCAAGCCGTTTCGGCAAAGCCAAGGAACGCCGCTGGAGGCTTTTCTCAACATTCCCATCAATGTTGGCATCATGAATGGAAACGATTTTTTAGGTTCCTGTTAAATCAAACGATTCATTCATCGATATCTCGCTATACCAATAACAATCCGATGGCTCTGGCTTTTTCAAATTCTAGGGAATGGAGCATCGCATCAAACCCTTTTGCTCCGCCGTTGGGATAGGTTGCTCGTGTGTCTTTAAAGGTGGGATAGGAATGCCCTTGATCAGCGCCATGGGGTGTAGATCTGTGAATAAGGTCTAGCAACCAGTCTGCTTCTTCCTTCGGTAGTGTGCAGGTTTCATCCATGGTGCGACTTGGCAGGAAGACACAAGACTGATTTCCTTTGAGTTGTTCTTGATAGGGCTCTCCCCCGATCCATACAAACCGGCGTTCAGACAATGAGGGATCTTCTGGATAGGGAGTCGCCATAATCCGTTTCACCCAATCACGCCGCACGTGAGGTTTGGATACTCGCTCGGTAAACCAAGCCCGGACATCCTGCTCCAACCCTTTGCCTTCGATGTATTGATGCAATGCGTTTCGTAACCCCTGCCCTACCCAGTCTGGCAATTGGCCTTTGACATCTTCATAGATCAAATCATTCTCGGCGAATCCGCCGAAGGTGGGACCCAGGCGTTGAATGCCATAGCGCTCCGGGTTCAAACCAATTGGGCTGTGCGCCGTGGCCGAGAAGCGATGCCAAAAGGCCGATTGAATCAAATCATGAGCGAACAATTGGCGAACCCGTTCTAGACTGTCCACGGCTTCGTCAATGGTTTGTCCAGGCAAGCCGTACATGAGATACGCGTGGATGAGGATCCCCGCTTGGCGACAGGCCTGAGCCACCCGCACGGTTTGATCGACCGTGATGCCTTTTTTCATCTCCGCCAACAACCGATCACTGGCGGCCTCTAGCCCTGCGGTCAAGGCGATGCACCCGGAGGCCGCCAACAGGCGACACAGGTCCGGGGTAAAGGCCGGTTCGAAGCGCACATTGCCCCACCACGAAATCGTCACGCCACGTTCCAATAGGATCAACGCTAACTGTTTGAGCCCGGCTGGCGGGGCGGCCTCATCAACAAAGTGAAAACCCCGCGTGCCTGTCTCAGCCATCATCGCTTCGATGCGATCCACCAACACTTCACTAGGGGCCGCTTCATAACGCCCGATGTAATCCAGGCCTACGTCACAAAACGTACATTGCTTCCAATAACAGCCATGCGCCACCGTCAACTTATTCCAATGCCCATCCGACCAGAGCCGGTGCATTGGATTCAGCGTATCCAGAATCGATAAGTATTGCGTGAGATTCAACCCTGAATACGTAGGCGTGCCGAGTTCGGCCATGATTGGATTGCGTTCCTTGGCCCCATCCCTCCACACCACCGTATCCTTCGAGCGCAAGAAGGTCCGGCAGAGATCAGTCTCTGCCCGTTTACCTTCGAGATGTTCAAGCAGACAGAGCAGCGGGCGTTCGCCATCATCCAGGGTGATGTAATCCACGCAATCAAACACACGTGGATCATTCACGCGCCGCAATTCGGTGTTCGGGTACCCTCCGCCGAGGACCACTGTGATTTCGGGATATTTAGATTTCAACGCCTGTCCAATACGAAGCCCTCCATAGAGGTTTCCTGGAAACGGGACAGTCAAGCCGACGACTGACGGTTGGCACGCTTCCACATGCTGCCACATGGCCTTCAACATCAGCTCATCGGGAAGGCTTGGCGGAGAAGCCAGGGCTTCCGCGATCGGATCGAACGATGACGCTCCCATGGCGATCGATTCGGCATACCGGCTCAAGGCAAAGTGTGGCGAGATTGTCGCTTGGACCAAGTCCGCCAGGTCTTCCAAATACAGCGTGGCAAGATGCTTCGCACGATCCGTTTGATTGTCCGATCGACCGTGGAGGGATGAAGTGGAATCATCATTGGCAAAGCGTGGGCCTTGGGGAAGAAACTCTCCCTGGCAAATACGGGTGGCCAATGTGGGATCGCGTCCTTGTAAAAATTGAATGACGGGATCGATGGTCTTCACATAGGCATGGGATAAACTCAACATTTGTCGAGCTTCACCCGGAAGGTCGGCATCGGTCCGAGAGCACAATTGCTCAAAAACCTGCGTTAATCCAGATTGCGAAAACAGAGCCAATACCATTTCAATTCCGACATCGGCCTGGTGCACCGTGTACCCACGTGGTCGAAGAAACCCGGTGAGATACGCGGTAGACGGATAGGGCGTATTCAATTGTGTCAACGGAGGAATGATCAACAGAATGGAAGAGGTAGGCATGACATCACACACCTATCATACTGGCAAGGCTTTCGGCTAGGGAACAGGTGAATATTGTGCGTTCATTTTTGGAATGATTGTGGAGGGTGGAGACAAAAACGTGAGACTCTGAATAGCTGCTAGAGGATTACATCCTGTCAACAGTTTCTGTAAAGCCGTCGCTATCCTTTTTGAATCGCATCCGTGATTGCTCCAGAATTCACCGCATCCTGAAGCTGCCGTACTTCGTGAAGAATGCCCATGAAGCGACGCCCTAGTGGTGTTAACACATATTCAACTTCAACCGGGGGTTTGTCACCTATGACCGTTCGGTGCGCCAGGCCGAATCGAGTCATCTTTCGCAATCGTTCATTCATTACCTTGGCCGAAAGCCATGGACAGGCGCGAAGTAAGGCGCTTGGCCGACTACACCCTTCGGCTAATTTGGAAAGTATGAGGACTGACCATTTGCATCCGATAATGCTCTCTACCATCGATGCCACGGGTATTCCACTGCCGACGTTGTCCTCCAAATCTGGTTGATCTGCGCCATGACGTTGAACCATTTGGTACCTACCTTACCGAAAAGTGCCTTCTTGTTCCTGACCAATTGTCTGCTTATTCTGACGAGTGACCGTGCATGAACGATTGATGCACAATTTCTCAACTAATTTCAACAAGGGGTATTTTTATGCACTACCATTTTTCCCGACCGTTCCAACACTTGATGTCTGGCTTATTCCTTGCCGTTCTTGCCTGGAGTAGCATGGGAATTGCTGACGTACAGGCAAAGGGAGGAGACCCTACCCGTATTGCCAAACAGGTCACCGTGGTCTCGACACAAGATCCCATCCCAGGGCACACTCAACATCAATTAAGCCTGCTTCTTCCTCCTGAAGATGGTGTGGTCTATAGCGGCACGTTGACGTATTCGTCTAGCAAACCTGTTGAGGTCGTTGTCCTCCATGCCTACGATCCGACAGTAAAGCCGGGAAGTGAACATGGTGAAGTGGCGATCGGGTATATCAATAAAAAACCCTATGCGCTTTCCGTGATGCAATTCTCTAATAACGTGGAGGTTACGAATTCCGCTACGGTTTCATTTGCTGGGAGTGGGATTGCTCTTCACACGCTCAGTGGAGAAAAGTTCACAGCTACGGCGACATTAGATGCGTTACGACTTCCCCTCGCCAATTAAAATCTCAGTGAAGATGGCCGGGATGAGATCTAACAATGTGATTATCCTGGCAAGAGGCCATGCCCTTCCCGACTTTGTTACTCGGGAGGGGCGTGAACCTGAATCGAGGTATAAGAGGTATAAATTGTGTGAATGAATTTACACGTTCTTGTGTTGGTTACGAAACCCGAATAATTTCCACTGGCTTCTTGGCTTCGAGACTATAGAGATCCAGCCGTCGATCTCGTAAGGGACGTACGCTTCCCATCTCTCGTGTTTCGTGAAGCACGACCAGATCGAGGTCGCTGATGACGACGGTTTCACTGTTGAAGTCTGCGGTGCCGGCAATGCCATCGGTGGGAAAGGCAAAATCGCTTGGCGTACAAATGGCGGCTTGGCCATAGTTGATGAGGAAGTTATCGACCTGGGGTAAGTTGCCGACGTTGCCGGAGAGGACGGTATAGATCACGTTTTCCACTGCGCGGGCTTGGGCGGTGTATCGTACCCGCAAGTAGGCTTTTCGTTCATCGGTGCTAAACGGCACAAATATCACTTCCGCTCCCGCGAGGGTCAGCAAGCGGGAAGGCTCGGGGAACTCGATATCGTAGCAGACCTGGATGGCAATCCGGGCATGGCTGGTTTCGAATACTTTGAGTCCTTCCCCTGCTGGCTCGATCCCATACTCCTGCCGCTCGTTCGGCGTGACGTGCAGTTTATCTTGGGTGTGGACGTTGCCATTGGGATCAAACAAATGAGCCACATTGCGGATGCCGTTTCCAACTCGGACGGGGTGGGATCCCCCGATGATGAACAAGCCGGAGCGCTTGGCTTTGGCGATAAACATCTCTCGGTAGCGGTCCACCATGCCGGCCAGTTGGACAATCGCGTCCACTGGTTTCATTGAAGGGTCGAGCATGCTGAAAAGCTGGACGGTGAATAATTCCGGAAAGAGGAGGTAGTGACAGTGGTATTGCTCCGCTGTGGCGACAAAGAAATCCACCTGGTGTTCAAATGCTTCCCAGCTCTTGACCGAGCGCAGTTCGTACTGGGCTGCGCAGACCCGGATCTTTCGCACGGGTCTTTTCATGGGCGATGCGGCGGTGGTGCGTTTAGGCTGGCGATATGCGGAATTCTTGAGTTCAAGAAACGTGGCGTAATTCAAGCTCTGCTCGTCGCGGAGGTAGCTCATATGGACGCCCTTGATCTGATACCCAGCTTTGAGGTGGGCACTGAGGGCGGGATCTTTAAGCTCTCCCCGACACACTTTTTCCACGTATTGTTCCGCGGACAAACGACCGGCGTGCTCGCGGTATCCTGGAATACGGCCTCCGGCAACCATTCGGCGTAGGTTAAAGCGCTTGAGGACGTTCATTCTGCCTTCTATAGAGCTTCGCCGCTATCCCGAGGCGACGAAAATCAGGATGCACGGCCATATCCGCGCCGTAGAGATCATCGCCGGCGGGGTCGTGGGTGCTAAAAGTGCCGCCTCCAGTGATCTCGGCGTAAGAGTACCACGGCGAATCGTCATCGAGATGGACGATCAGGGCCATCGCATACCCCACCACCTGCTTTCCGATGGTCGCGATGAGCTGGCCTTCGGGAAATGCCTCGATTTGCATCTTGAGTAGGCGCTCGCTACAGAGCCCTCCTGGTCCGTAATCACCATACGCCGCCTCCCTGGCACGCGTACAGAGCCGGAATATCGTCGAGGCGGGCACGGCGTACCTTGACGCTGGCTGCACGGGACGCCACTTCACTTGGGGATAGGCCGCCTGCCATATTACGTCTCCATTCCTTTGCTTGTGCAGGTGGCTTTCGCTGGCGGCCACCGATGCGTCAAGACTGACGGGATGCTGTCGGGATGATGCACCATGCGGTCGATCTCGTTCTTTTAGCTTTCGATCCAATGCCACAGTGGTTGCTGGACTTCGTGAATTCTCGTGAATGCTGACCGGATCAGTGCATCACAATTCGGCGCAATATCCTCTAAATGTTCCAGAGTGATGATCCCACGGCAGCGAGAGGATCCGCATTGGCATACAAGGGGCTCCTCCAGATTTATGGTCGCGTAGTCGCTCGTGAGCTCTTCCCCTGCGGCGATGTGACGTATGGCGATTTCGAATTGACAATTACCCAGTCCGTAAGAATTGGCTTCGCAGTTGTGGTTCATGAAACGTCCGAAGTCCCAACACAGTATTCGCTGCCCATGTGTGTTGACCCACGTGTATTTTGTCAATAGTTCACGGCATTGGTGATCAAGTTGCTCTGTTTTTGTAAGGTCAAAAATTTGATCAAGTGGATCCAGGGCCCAGGTGATTGTCCCCTGAGGGATTGACTGAGTCGCAAATATACCATATCCGACTTGGTCGTTGATTTTTCTAAGTTCGGTGGCTGGATGCAGCATGGTGTTCTCTCTATTCAGGATTTCTAGGTCCAACAAAGGGTTTGCAATTAAACCGTGAATCCCTAAAAACAGGGATCACAATAGGTCAGTCACTTGACTACGTCAAATGAGGGAATGGCCAAGCTGTGTGCGCTCAGGCGCGTAGGGTACAGCCTACCCTTCCGCTGGTTCAGTTAACTGCCAAGGCACTTCTGCCTCACTCATACGGACGAATAGTCATCCTGCCGGCAATGTGAAAAATGGTAGGATGGTCACCACTGAAGTGTGTGTTTTCCTTATCCCCGCCGTTCCATCTTATTGCGGTAACTCGTCAAGGAGGTTGTTATGTTTGGTCCGATTACACTTCCCTTTGGGGCAAAGATGCTTTTCAATACGGTGAAGTTGAAACCTGGTGTGAGTTTTGATCAGGTTGAGTTGGCTGTCGGTGAAATGTGTATGGTCGTGAAGGAGACCTACGGAGGTGAAAAGGGTGGGTTCATCGCGGGACAGGTATTTAAGTTTTCGGGTTTCGTTTCTGACGAAGGTTCATTCACTGATTCCAACACCGCTGATGAGCATTATGCCATTGTGACGTATTGGCATTCCTTCGAGGAACATGAAAAATCTCATGCCGATGGTATCTTTAAACAGAAACTCAATGCGTTGTTGACCTTGTGTTCGGAGACCAAAGAATTAGGGTATGACCTGTTGTGGCAGGGGGAGGCAAAAGATTCTTAGGGTGATAAAATTTTCCAGTGGGTTTCCTTCTTCCAGGCGAAGCGCCATCAAGTTTTCGCGTTGAAGCGTTGCAACAGTCAGGCATGCCTGACTGTTGTGTGTTTTGGTTTTTTACCAAGAGGATCAGACAGGCCCCACTGTTATAAGGGGGACCTGTCTTTGTATTGAGGAGAGTTTTTTGTTCCCCTATTGTAGTCTTGGTTCTTGTTGTTCCTTGAATCTCACCCGAACATCAGCGCTGAACACACCATCGGCAGAACCACCTCGATTGCAGTGAAGATGTTTCGAGTCCGAATCGCATGCCTTGCTTTGCATTGAGGGATATTCCACTCCTTGAAACTGGAGTCGATGAACGTCCTGTGAATCCGAGAGTTCGAAAAACCGATTGATCTCTTCTTCAACATTGAGGGCGTTGCTGGTGTTGTGGTTTGAGAGCACCTGAGTCCACCAAATCAGTAATTCACCAACCACTGAGGCTGAATGATTTCCATCAAAGGGGTCATACGGTAATACTTGAGACGCTCCTCCAAAGAGACATTCGTATTGGCCGCCAAATACCTGAGCTTTGAACACGGTCGCTTTGAGGGGCTGTCTACGTAAATTTTGAGTCAGACGAAGCATGGCTTGTCCATGGTCTGGGCCTCCGTCCAATACGCAGCCATTGGGAACGAGTGATACGGTGAACTCTTGGCCCCGAAATGGTTGCCCATCAATGGTTCTGGGAATTCTGATGCCGGCCATATACCCTTGGTTGGGAATTTGAATTTTCAATTCACTGGCAAGGGGGTTTTGAGCAATTTCATCTTGCTTGTGATTCGATTGGAAATCAATCGTCAGCATGCCGTTTAAGACCGTATCATGTCCCGCATGCGCCGTGCCTGCCATCAGTCCTCCAACAATCAATGAAAGAGACATCACTCGTAAGGTCGACGTGATGAGTTTCTTCCCTAGAAAACTTGATTCGGTTGAGGGCTTAGGAATCCAAGAAGAACACAGTTGTCTGTTGTCGCTGTTGATCACGCCCAGTGTCATGTGGCCACTCCTTTTGATTGGCCGTACGGATGGATTTCGTTTCAAGGTGGCAGGGCGTACGAGTATCTTCGCACTTCATGACGGCCTAGCCAGAGGGAATGCCTGTCTCGACACATTCTGCTCTTTCCTTGACGAAATCTCCCTTACGTCCATGCTCATGAATAAAAGTTTCCTTAAGAATTGACTATCGGCCCCCTCAACAAGAACCTTGCAAACTCCTGAAAGGGTGGTATTGATCGAAGTGTAGGAACGGGGCCCTTTCCTTCCGTATTATCATATGTGGCTCTAGGTAGAGAAAAATTGTGTAGCAGCGGCATCTCATGCCGCTGCTACTTTTGCTTTTCCAACCGCATGACCATGCCCGAAGAAGGCACGATGAGATCGTGCAGCTACAAAAGAAATACAACGTGCGTACCTCTCCCTCTTGGGAGAAGAGAAGTCTTCATGTGTCTTACTGGAAAGTTAAATACTATAGGAGGAATGGAGAGAGATGAATCCAGGACAAATACATATGGAAAAACTGGAGTACTCAAAGAATACATAATAGAAAGGAGAGATAAGTCGCTGAGGCAAAGTGGGGCGAAAGATTCGTGGGCTTCGCGCTTTTCGTCTATTCTTCCGAATCTAATCCTAAACTCACTAGACGTCGATAAAAAGTAGAGCGGCTCATGCCTAAGATTTTTGCGGCTTCGGTTCGGTTGTTATTGGTGTATTTCAGAATTGCGGCGATCCGATCCTTTTCATCTGGTTCATGCTCTTTATTCATAAAGACTTGAGGATCGACCTCGGCGATTTCTGGAGGAAGGTCCGATGCTTGAATGAGGGGTCCTCGGCAATGAATGAGGGAGAAGTCTAGGGCGCTTTTTAGCTCACGAACATTTCCAGGCCACGGATATCGTACTAATCGTTGCATCGCCTCACGACTGAGCTCTTGCCCCTCAGTCTTTCCGCTGGTGGCACGAGACTGTCTTAAGAATACCGAGGCAAGCAAGGGAATATCTTCTCGACGTTCTTGCAGGGAAGGCAGCTGAATCCGTCCGACTCGAATGCGATATAACAGATCGGAACGGAAATTTCCGGCTGTCACTTGTTCATCTAAGTGGGCATGGGTGGCAGCCAGTATGCGAACATCTACCTTCCTGGACACGGACTCTCCCAATCGAAGAATTTCTTTTTCCTGGAGCGCACGCAAAAGCGTGGCCTGAACTGTCAGGGGCATGTCCCCAATTTCATCAAGAAAAAGGGTCCCGTCATTGGCGGCTTCAAACAAGCCTTGATGATCTTCCGTGGCACCGGTGAAGGCCCCTTTTTTATGACCGAACAGCTGGCTGCCAAGGAGTGTTTCCGTCAGCCCTGCACAATTAATTGCTACAAACGGTTTGGCTTTGCGGAGACTGAGGGTATGGATGGCCCGCGCCACGAGTTCTTTGCCGCTGCCCGTATCTCCAGTGATGAGAACCGGTACGTCGAGTGGCGCGACATCTTCAATGTTTCGATACACGGCTTGCATGGCTGGGCTTTTGCCGACCAAGTCTTGAAACTGTGATTGCTTGGTGATCTCACGACGAAGTTCGTGAATCTCTGTCATGTCATAGAGGACGAACACTTTCCTGGCGGGATCTTGCGGATCATCTTTGATATCCACCTCCAACCAGAAACGCTTGCCTGCTGATGAGTCCACATGAATCTGGATTTTCGATCGTTCCTGTGTCGGGCGGATCAGCATGTCTTGAATCGTGGATTCTTCTGTTTTCGGAAGCCCGAACACTTTTTCCCATGCTTGACCGCGCATGGCCTTTCCCGGTTGATTGAAAATATGAGCAGCGATCTCGCTGACGAAATCAATGTGCCCCTTGGCATCGAGCAACATGGTGCCAATTTCCAATTGGTTCAAAATCGACGCTAAATCATCACGGCTTTTTTCGAGCTGCGCATAGAGATGTTCGAGTTGGGTTTTCGATCGGGCTATTTCCTCGTGATGTGCCTGCTCCACGTCGTGGTGTCTTTTTTTATCGAGGCAATTGGTAATTCTCGCCTTCAGCAATTTGGCATTAATGGGTTTCACCAAGTAATCATCTGCCCCAATGGTAATACATTTCTCGACGTTATCTAATTCATTCAGCGCGGAGACCATGACCACAGGAAGATTTTCAAGTTGAGGGTCGCTCTTCATGTGTTCCAACACGTCAAAGCCGCTCATGCCAGGCATCATGATATCGAGGAGGACCAAGTCAAAGGGTTGGGTATTGAGTAACTGTAGGGCCTCTTCCCCGTTTTCCGCAGTCACTGTCGAATGCTTTTGGCGTTGAATATGGCGTACCAACAAATCGCGGTTATCGGGATTGTCGTCGACCACAAGGATGGAGGCTTTGGACTCCATGGTCATAGGGGTTGCTCGGGTAAGAGCCGGTGGATTTTTGTCAGCAGGGCGGAGAAGTCTATGGGTTTAGGTTCATATTCATCGCACCCAGCTGCGAAGGCTCGCTCCTTATCTCCTGTCATAGCATGAGACGTGAGGGCGATCACTGGGATGTGTTTGATCGCTTTGTCGAGCTTTATGGTTTTCGTGGCATTCCATCCATCAATTTCCGGTAAGTTCATATCCATAAGGACCAAGTCTGGTTTTTCTGCTTTGGTCATCTCCAGGCCTTTTTTTCCGTTCTCTGCCACAATGACGTGAAAGCCTTTGCGTGTGAGTCGACGAGAGAGCATGTCTCGATTCATTTCGTTATCCTCAATGAGCAAAATCTTCGGCATGGTTCGGCTCAGGAATTTTTCTGATAGTCTGGTGCCATGGTGCGATTCTGGGTGTTGAGAGATTCTGACCACTGCGTGGGGATGATCATCACGAAGGTGGACCCCTTTCCTTGTTCGCTGGTGACGTGGACATCCCCTCCGAGCAACTGAGAAATATTTCTGGTGATGGCGAGCCCGAGTCCAGTCCCGCCGTACTTACGGGTGGTGGAGAGATCACCCTGGGAAAACGGCGCAAAGATCGTGTTGAGTTCTTGCGCAGTCATTCCGATGCCGGTGTCTGCCACATGGAAGGAAATCCATTCCTGTGATTCAATCCGTTCCCGTGTGACCGTGAGGGTGATGGTTCCCTGCTCGGTGAATTTGCAGGCATTACTGAGGAGATTATAGAGCCCTTGTCGAATTTTGGTCGAGTCTGAATAGATCTCCCCAAGATTGGCCTTACATTCTACGTTCAAGATATTAGCATTTTTCCCCACGAGCGGTTTAATAGTCGTCTTGACGTCATTGATCAAATACTCCACCTGAAAAGTTTCCGGATGTACTTCCATTTTTCCGGCTTCGATTTTAGACAAATCTAAAATGTCATTAATCACGGTCAGGAGGTGTTTGCCAGACTGTGCAATTTTTTCAAGGTCTGGAATATATTGTGAATGCCCAAGATCGGTGGCATCCTCTTGGAGCATTTCGCTGTACCCGATGACGGCGTTCAGCGGTGTTCGTAGCTCATGACTCATATTCGCTAAAAATTGACTTTTTGCGTGATTCGCCACTTCGGCATCTTGTTTCGCCTGTTGCAGTTCATCCTGTTCTCTTTTTCGTTCGGTGATATCGCGTAATGAACCGGCCATGCGCGTTGGTTGTTGCTCCTTCGACCAAATGGCTTGGCCACGGACATGAAACCACAGGTATTCACCGGACTTGGTGTGCAAGCGTGAATCAATATCAAAGGGCTTCTTTTTTTCGAGATGAGCCTGGATCGCATTCATGACACGTTGGTGATCATCCGGGTGCAATTTGGACTCGAAACTCGAAAACAGATTCTCCATTTCGTGGTCCTGGTACCCCAATAATTCCTTGAACCGTGGTGAATAATACATGCAGTTCGTGAGAATGTCCCAATCCCACAATCCATCGTTGGACCCCTTCACGGCAATATCATAGCGCTCTTCGCTCTCTCGCAATTCTTGTTCTGCGCGAATACGTTCGTTCATTTCTGCATGCCCATGGCGATTGGCCACGAGGAGTTTGCGCGTCATGAGTATGGTGAATATTCCGACTACCAACGCAATGACCACTTCCCATTTGAGGGTGCCTGCCATCTTCGATCGGGAATAATCGCGAAGAAGTTTGACGGTTTCGTCTGCCCCATTCAGAAAAACTGTGTGGAGTCCTAACAGCTCCTGAAATTTGGCAGCCCATGTGGGATCATCTTTTGGAATCATTAAAAAAGAGTCGGCTTCGGTAATGTAGGTGTCCAGGAGGGTTTTTTGGGCTTGAAGCCGTTTTTTGATTTCTGCCGTGGGCGCGCCTGGGATTAAAAACGACTCCCCTGTTCCCTGGTTCATGATGATGCGTCCACCTTCAATGAGGGCATTTAAGGTTTCACGTAACATTTTTCTGGTCGCGGCCTGCTCTGGAGTGGAACCTTGAGATATCAAGAGGACTTCACTGAGGTCTTTTTGAATGAGCGTACGCTCTTGACCCGCAAGGTCAATGACCACGGCATCGTCCTTTTGTTTATTGATTACCAGAAAGGTGTACGCCAGAATTCCCGCAAGCGTCACAATGAACAGGGTTGGCAAGCCCACGAGTTGAGCGACAAGACTGGGTTGTTTGGTCATGGATGTGAGGGGTCTCGATGTCACCATAAAAGAAAGTAGCAAATGGGTTCTAAAATATCACATGAAAAGTTTCCTATTTTATTGAAAGGGGTTGCCTCGATCACCAAGAGACGAGGTTTTGTCTTTGATGTTCCACTTTGTGCCATCTGGCACACCCACCCTTTGAATCTGGGACAAGTCCATGGAACAGATGGCCAAATGATCAATGGAAAATACCGCCATTTTCATTCATAAGTCATTGAAAATATTATACAAACTATGGTTCATTTAAAAGTGGCATTACCCTTGCTCCTTTATATGTATGACCACACAACTTTGAATCCCCTTGTTTTACAAAGGAGTTGAACATGACACACATTCTTAAGACGACCCTGCTCATCACGACGATGATTTTTTTCACTGGGAACCTAGCTATGGCCGGAAGTGAGAGCGATCCGTTAAAGCCCCGTGTGCCAAAAGCGGAAAGAGGAACCGCCAAAAAATTAAAATCCCCGATTGGCCAATTGGATGATGCCTCACCGGAGATTATTGCAGAAGGTAAAAAGATTTTTGAAGGCAAGGGTACCTGCGTGAATTGCCATGGGAAAGAAGGGAATGGCCAAGGCCCCGCTGGCAAAGTGTTAAATCCAGGTCCTCGGGATTTCACCAATTGCAAATTCCACAAGAAACGGAAAGATGGTGAATTGTTCTGGATTGTGAAAAACGGCAGCGCTGGCACTGGGATGGTGTCCATGATTCCAGCGACGATTACTGAAGAAGAAGGGTGGAAGGTTCTCGCGTACGAGCGGAGCTTCTGCAAAAAATAAGAACGCCCGGCTCTTGGAATAAAAAAGATTTTTTTCATATGGCAGTCGTGCCACGGTTCTTAAGGAAAGATGATATGTTGAGATCACTGGTTCCTATCGATTGCATTCGCAAGGGTGGCCCTGGGGGGGGGATCCTTTCTTGGGAGGCATGAGATGGGGACCAGTGCCTCATTATCCATTTCAAACTAGCTTTGCCTTGCCGCAAACGACTCATCTTTAGGACACTCAATGCATGTTTATCTTCCCAGCATGAGCAAGAACTCACCTATCCGTTCTGGTATACTCTTCAGCTGTCGGTTGCGGGAAATCGTTCACTGAACAGAATGAACCATAGAACGGAAGGGGGATGAGCCATGTTAAAAGAATTCAAGGAATTTGCCATGCGGGGCAATGTTGTGGATATGGCGGTCGGCATTATCATTGGGGCGGCCTTTGGTACCATCGTAAAAACTCTTGTAGCCGAGGTCTTAATGCCTCCCTTGGGTCTACTTCTTGGCGGCGTAGACTTTGCCAACCTGTTCATGGTGTTAAAGGAGGGAAGCACTCCAGGTCCCTACCTGGCTTTGGCCGATGCGAAAGCTGCTGGCGCAGTGTCGATTAATTATGGAATATTTATTAATACGATTATTAGCTTTGTGCTCGTGGCGTTTGCGGTGTTTCTCCTCATCAAGCAAATTAACCGCATGAAAAAAGAAGAAGAGCCGCTGCCTGAAGAACCGACGACCAAAGACTGTCCCCACTGTTTGTCCAGTATCCCAATTAAGGCCACTCGATGTGGACATTGCACGTCACAGTTGAACGATGCAGCGTAATTTAAGGTGCCCACGACCCTATAGGACCTTTATCGAATGGGGTTGGTGTTTGTGGAGGAGGAACATTTACTCAATGAGAATGTTCTCTTGATAATATCTAAACGTCAATAAAATCGCGGGAATCAATGGCCTAGGCCCTGTGGTTGCAAACCGCAGGGCCTTTTTGTTTTTCTTAAGCACTTGAGTCCAATGGAGATTCATATCCGGCGACTATTGTTGTGCCCAATTAACAAATACACTGATACTCAAATTCTTGACGAAAAACTATGGACAAATCGTTTGTTAATATCCGGTGGTTGTGGGTGGCGATGGTGGGAGGCAGCTCGATGCTGGCTGTGCCAGGTAATTCCACGCTGGGGGGCATGTTAGGGGATATAGTTGGGCATTTCTTTTCTGCGGCGTTGTTAGCGGTGGTGCCCATTGTTGGCTATCGACTGCTGTACCAATATATTGGCGAGAAAGAAATGACGTATATTTTTGCCGCATCCTGGGCGTATTTAGTGATTTCCAAATTTTTAGGTTTTTAAAAAATTGGTGTGTCGGGATTGGCATCATGAAATTCCTTTCTCAGATCTCAGGAAGAGCTACTCCTTCCTCACACCAGCCTATGAAAAGGAACCCGGTATCGATTGAGATTCCTTCGAATCTACCAGTCTTATTTTGTAACAATATTGTGATGAACTGCTAACCTAGTTGTGATCTGGAATTTGTATTTTGCAGTGAATTGAAAAGCCAAGGATGGATCGTCAATATCCAAAGCTTTTTCAACAAGATCATTCACCCTGGTACAATACGACATGAACGAGCTCATTTCTTGTACTCAATGTCGGGGAACGATGGTCCTCGAAGATCGTGGAGAGATGCTTGATTTAGTTGATGTGATGACCCTGTTTGGGTATCGCTGCTTGGCGTGTGGACATGTTGAACCTTCCGTCATCGGTCTCCAGTTGGAAGAATACTCTAAACTGGTGACGGATCGACTAGAAGTTCAGCGCGCGATGTAGGAACGCATCAATTCGTCTCAAGCGTAGTATCGCCCGAATCGATTGGAGAGGATGTCCGGAAGTGCAAACGCTTCTTGTTTGATGAAGCCTTGGTAGTGTTGCGGATCGGCGAACACCGAATCCACGACGCTGCACATGCCCGCAGCCGTGGTCACTTGAATGGCTGACCATAATTTGCCTGCGATCGTTTGCGGGTAAATCTTTTTCACGTAGTTTTCTTCTATTAACTCTCCGGCTTTCCTTCCTACCACAGACACGTAAATGAGCACGACATCTTGATAGGTTTTGGGAATCGCATTCTCCAAAATATATTTGAGAAGCTCTCGATGGGTGTTCAGTTTGAGGTCATTCATGAGGAAGTGGATTTTTTCGCAATGGCCGGGATAGCGGAGGGTTTTGTAGTTCATCGTCTGCACTTTGCCGGAGTAGGTATCCGCCAATGTTCCAAGTCCTCCAGAGGTATTAAACGCTTCGTATAGTAGCCCATCGACTTCGATCGTCTCATATCCTTCGAGTGGCATGAGCGTGGCCTTCATTCCATTCTCAATTCCGTAACAGAGGTTCCCATATTCGTTAATTAGGCCATCGGTTGACCAGGTGAGAGAGTATTTCAAGGCATTGCTGGGATTGATGGGTAAGGCGCCCACCCGCATTTTCACGATGTCGAGCGTATCGAAATGTTGCATGAGTTCGTTGGCGGCAATGCTGATGAAACCTGGCGCTAGGCCGCATTGAGGGACAAAAGCTTTTTCGCTGCCACGACTGATTTCTTCGATGCGTTCGGTGACTTCAACATCTTCGGTTAAGTCGAAGTAATGAAGGCCAGACTTTCGGGCCACTTCAGCGACCGTGGGATTGCAGTAGTAGGGAAGGCTCGAGATTACAGCATCGGGCTGATGCTCGTTGACATATCGTTCGAGTGCTTCTGCGTTGGATGCGTCAAGGACTGCATGGGCGATTGGCGCGGATTGGCTTTGAGGACCCTTTTGCTGATTGGCTGGAGTTTCGATGTCGGCTAGGTGAACGGTGTACTCTTTGGTCTCGGCTAAAAACGTCCCGATCAACGAGCCAATTTTTCCAGCGCCTAGGATGAGGATGCATGGCATAGGTGCCCCCGCGTTTTAGGTGGTAACCGTGGATTGCATGAGCGCATCCGCCTGTGGCGGCGAAAAGCCCTGATAGCCTGCGTGACGTTCAATAAGTTCAAGGACAGAAAATGGTGCTCCATCGACCTGTTCCGGGACGCTGAAGATTTGCCGAATGACGTCCCCTTTTTCACCTAAAATGGATCCCGCAAAGGTGATGCCTTTGTCTTGTAGCCGGTGCATGGCCGCTTCGATGTCTTCTACCAAAATCGCGATGTGGTGCAGGGTCTGATCGCTAAATTGCTCTACCCACCGTGGGATCACGCTGGTGGCTCCGCGATCATCGTCATAGGCCTGATCCACAAACAATGCCGGGAATCCTGGAGCCCGGTACACCTTGGCATGCCAGTCGCTGTATTCTAAGGTCTCGGCATGGGCATAACCCAGGGGGAGAAATTCTTGGGCACGTCGGTCAATATTATATGTTCGAATGGTAATGTGATCGATGAGGGGTTTCACTCCGATTCCTGCGGAATCCAGGACTTCTTTTGCAACCTGAGCGGCATGGTTTCGAGACACGTATTCTTGCAGGTAGGAGTCGATACGTTGTTCAAGCTCGGCTTTGTTGTCCATAGGATTCACCCTCTGATTAATTGGTATCGATTTGGGCTCTTTGGAGCCGCCCGCTGTAATCCACGTAAATGGATTTCCATTCACTAAACGTATCCAATGCGGCTTGCCCGGCTTCACGATGCCCGTTGCCTGTGTGTTTAATTCCTCCAAATGGGAGATGGACCTCGCTCCCGATGGTGCCGGCATTGATGTACACAATCCCCGATTGCAGTTCTCGCATGGCGTGCTGAGCCCGATTAATATCTTGGGTGTAAAGCGAACTCGACAGTCCATATTCTACCGAGTTATTGACTATGATGGCTTCTTCAAGGCTGTGGATTTCAAGCACACTCAACACCGGGCCAAAAATTTCTTCGGTGGCCATGCGCATGGTTGGCGTGACATTATCAAATAGAGTTGGCGCAAAGAAATTTCCCGCCGCATAATTTCCTTCGGTTAAGGGGTGCCCGCCAGTTCTAAGTTGAGCGCCTTCCTGTACACCGACTTGGACAAGTTGGTGGACGCGATCAAGCTGGGTCTTATTGATCAAGGGTCCTACATCGATCGATGGGTCAAGCCCATCGCCCACCCGAAGCTTGGACATTCGCTCCAATAGCATTGAAACCAATTGTTCTTTCACGTCTACGTGGGCTATGAGTCGGCTGCAGGCGGTACATCGTTGCCCGCTTGTGCCGAAGGCACTCCACACAATACCTTCTACAGCCAACTCCAGGTCTGCATCTTCCATCACAATTATAGCATTCTTGCCACCCATTTCGAGGGCCACTTGTTTGTAATGCATGGCAGCATCAACCGCGACTTTTCCACCGGTGGCCTTTGACCCCGTGAATGAAATGAGGGCCACGTCAGGATGTTTGACTAAGGTGGCACCTAACTCTGGCGCACTCCCCATCACGAGATTCACCACGCCTGGAGGAATCCCTGCATCTTCGAGGGTCTTGACGAATAAGGCAGCTGTATAGGGCGTGTCCGGCGAGGGTTTGAGGACTACCGTGTTGCCCATCATCAATGCCGGAAAACTTTTCCATGCGGGGATAGCCATAGGGAAATTCCATGGCGTGATTAACCCAACGACTCCCAGTGGCTCTCGTATCGCGTAGGCTGATTTATTTGGGAGTTCTGAGGGCGCGATATGTCCGAACTGCCGACGACCTTCTCCGCCCATGTAGTAGGCCATATCAATGGCCTCTTGAATATCGCCGCGACCTTCCACCAAGACTTTTCCCATTTCACTAGTGAGTGCACGGGCGAGCGGTTCTTTATCATGAAAAAGCCGTTCGGCGACTCGATATAACAATTCTCCCCGACGGGGGGCCGGAAGACGGTGCCATGATTCAAAGGCTTCACGAGCGGCAGCGACCGCATCATTCATGTCATCGCTGTTAGAGTCGGCACATTGGGCAATCAGATGACCGGTGGCTGGATTTCGCGATTCAAAGGTCTTCCCTGATCTGGCTGGAATCCATTTCCCGGCAATAAAATTATGAATTGGGCTTTCCATACTTATTCCTCATGTGGCTGGGTCCAGGGGAGCCTGAATCACTTTTTTTAACGGTACGTTCATAGGTGGATTCTGGTTTTTTTTCAGCCACGAATGTCCCCTTCTGAAGATCTTTCGGTTTCTTCTCATTGCTTCCTTTAGCCAAGCGATAGTTTCCTGATAGGATTTTTAAAGGGAGAATGAATTTGAGTTGATTCTCCCTGCTCCTTAGGGATTGCGGGAGAAAACACATGATTGCGTACGGACATCAAATAAGAGTGGGAAACATAAAGAATGAAAAACCAAGGAAGGAATCAAATTATGGTGGACTTATTTGGCTTTAGATGAAAATACGTGGTTAATGAGACTGGCCCTCAATAATATTTTGGTACTTCCCAGATAAGGTACTGACAAGGACTGCGTCAAACGGGGGCAGGTGGTTCAGTTTTCAGAAAAAAGGTGATGGATAATTCTGAAATTTTGGATTTGAATTAATCGCTGATGGCCTGCTGGACCGCAGAGATGATTTCGCCAAAATTCGGGGGCTTTTGTAGCACCGCGCGGGCTCCGGCTTTCATGGCAAGATCTTTTTCGGCATCGCTGATGTCGCCGGTGAAAAAGATGACTGGAGGCTTCGGATCGGGTTTTTGAGAATATTGTTTGAGGAATTCGATGCCATTGAGGACAGGCATTCGGTTATCGGTAATAATTAAATCAAAGTGTTCTTGTTCTAGTAATGCCAAGGCCGCCACTCCATGTTCCGCTTCCTCGCAGGTATATCCCTGCGATTCTAGGACCGCTCGTAAGGTTCCTCTCACGGCTGCTTCATCGTCAACTAACAATACTCGTCCCATGCGATTTGGCACTCCATCCCTCTTTACATATTTTGTGATTGTTCTTTTACAAGTGTTTCATTGTTCTACTATTCCCCTAGGTCCCGTCAATTACCCGAAAGAGGGGGTAAGGGAGATAATCTCCTGGGTCTTCACTGGACAAATCGAGGGTGATCTTATATCTCAAGATGCCAGGAAAAAGAGAAAACAATGGTCTGGTAATAGGTTTAGAGGGATCGCCTGAAGGTGAGTAAGAAAAAATGAATAGAAAAATAAAAGGTTTTCTGAAGCTGACTTGGTATGTTGCCTACTCAAAACAACGTATGAATCGATATAAGGAATTTGTCGTATTGAGAAGACGAAATAATGGAATCGGAGGGTCGTAGCAGAAAGGAGCTAGGAAAATCGACGTAGGTTGCTGGCTAAACCAATGCGAGAAAGTCCATAAATAAGCCATTTCGAAGGGTCAAAATTATACCATTTGGGCCCATTTCGGTAGTCGCTTTGATACATGTGATGATAGTTGTGGTAGCCCTCGCCAAAGGTAATGAGTGATATCCACCAACTATCGCGACTCGAATCAGAGGTTCCATGGGGTTGGTCCCCCCAAATGTGGCAGATGGAATTGATACAAAATGTGGAGTTTAACACAAAAAACGTTCGGCCAACTCCAGCGAGAAGAAAACAGCCCATGCCGCCAACCCACCCATTGTAGAGAAGGCCAACAACAAACGGAAAAACTAACCCCGATATGAGGATCGGGATATAATAGCGGTCTTGCCACACCACGACTCGATCCTGTTTCAGGCGTGAAGCGTATTTAGGGTCACGATGGGGATCGCGGACAAATAACCATCCACAATGACTATGCCAAAATCCCCATGTCGCGTTATAGGGGTCTTCATCTTTATCGCAACGTGCATGATGTCGAATATGGTCGGCTGCCCATTTTAATCCTGAGTTTTGAAATGCCCAACCCCCTCCAATCAAGATGATAAATTTCACCCAATCGGGGCAGGTAAAACTTCGATGAGCAAGAAGTCGATGGTACCCGACGGTAATGCCCAATCCCGTGTAAGTGTAGAGAATAGCAAACATCGTCCAGTCCAACCATGAGAAATCATAGTAATAGGCATAGGTAGGGAGACCAATAGAAGCCCCAACAGCAACCAGAAGAAATAACATTGTAGTTTGCAGGTCTCGCGCTCGGGTTTTTGGGCTGTCAATGATGGGAAGGGTTGTGGTAGTCATAATTTTGAACTCTGTGTTGTTACCAAAAAAGGTGATCCAAGGAACCTAAATAAGGTTAATCAGATTATCGACATGTTTCAGAACTAGATGATTTCATCGGGGTATTTCTCGCAGAAAAATAACATGATTTTTTAGGATACCCTCCTCCTAAGGGATTGTAAAGATCCAAATCATCATTTTTCTGATATTTTTATCGAGAATGAACCGTTATTCAGTAGTTTGTTCACAGTCATTAGCATTAAATAACACAACTTAATCATTATGTAAGAACTTCATATTATGAACTAGTTTAAGGCTGTGGTGCCTTTTGATCATGATTTTTGGCCTAGGTGCCAGTGGACTATCAATAGGAAAATGCGGTTTGGACGGGTTCCTGCGACACAGGGGTAGGCAAAGTAATGAGGAAAGTCGTTCCTTCCCCAATTTGACTGCTGGCCTCAATAGTCCCACCGTGAGCCTGAATGATTTGATGGGCGATAGCCAAACCAAGTCCAGTACCCTCATGCTCCTGGCTCTCGTGTTTAGTCGTAAAAAATGGATCAAAAATATGTTCGAGTTCCTTCGGGCCAATTCCGTGCCCTGAATCAGAAATTTCAATTTGAACCCAAGCGTCCCCAGTTGGTTTGCTGATGAAGTAAGTTCGGACGGAGAGAATTTGCCGTTCTCCAGACATGGCTTCGAGTGCATTGAAAAATATATTCAGGAGCACCTGTTTCATTTGTTGCTGATCAATGCGTAAGAGGGGCAACTCATTGGCAAAGTCTTTAGCAATGTGGAGGGGGGTGTTACTGGTTTTCACCTCAGTGGCGTAGAGGCAGGCCTCAATGATCCCATGAAGGTCCTCTTCTGCTATTTGGGGGATAGGGTGATAAGAGTAACTGAGGACTTCCTGACAGAGGCGCTCTATACGAGTCACGTCATCGGTCACGATTCGTCCAAAATCCTTGAGAAAATCGTGATCGTTCAGGCGATGCGGCGCGAGCTGAACGAACGTTTTGATTGAGGTGAGCGGGTTCCGAATTTCGTGCGCAAAACCACCAGCCATAATTTCTAGAGAACGAAGTTGATTATTGCGTTGAATCAATTGTTGGGATTGCTTCAGATCCTCATAGAGCATGGCATTGTCTAGGGCAATCGCTGCATTCCGTCCAAGTGATGTCAGCAACTGCAAGTCTTCAGCAGAATATCCGGTCTGGGTATGACAAGGACCAAGCAGACAAAATCCGATGAGTTGATGGTGGGTATTCAAAAAGGGAAGGCATACATCAACATCCAAGGCTTTCAATTGCTGAACTACCTGTTCGGATCCTTTGGGAGTGTTCATCTCCTCTATTTCTTCTCGAACCAAGGGCTCTTGATGTTCGTGGAGTCGAACCGGGAGGGAATGGGTCAACCCAAATCTGTGTGTAGGGGAGATCGTTGCGTGGGAGGAGGATACAGGGCCATACACATTTTTTTGTTTGTCCCAGACATATAACGTCGCATGATGAATTCCCATGACACGTTTGAGCGTTTCCGTAATCTCTTCCGTTAGGGTGTCGAAATCCAGGATACTCACGAGGGCTTTGGAAAATTGGGAAAGTGTTGTGGCGGTAACATGTCGATCTTTAAACAGTTTTTTCCCGATGGTTTCTTCGGCACGCGTTTTAATGGAGTAGGATCCCAACACCAGAAAATGAAAAATGACCAGCATCGTGGCAGAGAAGGGGTAATTGATCGAACCGAAGTATAGGTGCTGGGCCCAGAGCAACACGCCGAATGCGGGAATGGCGGCTACGGAAAACAGCGTCAAATACGAAAGTCCTTTTTCCAGCACAATCGATGTATCCATCAACCGGTACTTGACGATGGCGTAGGCCATGATGATGGGATACAAAGGAATGGCAAAATGGCCCCAGGGATAGACGTCGAATCCAAAGATAGGAAGAAATTCGAGGGACCCACCGGCATAGCCAATTGCGGTGGCGATAAAGAAATATTTGATCTGGGCACGTCTGGTTTCCGTACTGCGTCGGAAGGATTTTACCAGTAGAATATGGCTATACATCGTGAGCCCTAACCATCCTATGGTGAAAAACGTGAAAAGAAGAGGGCCTGGGGTGGCGTAATAAAATGAGGAAAAGGCAAGCCGGACTCCTGAGAAAAAATGGGGAGATGTCAGAATGAAAGGGACGCACGTGGCTCCGACGAGATAGGACACTAGAAGTAGGCGCGGATGATGAGTGTCGGAGAACACGCAAGTGAAATGAAGAAACACAATGGGAATCCATATGACGCTGGCTGCAAAGGCCACACGCCAGGCGAGAAGCGCAGTTTGGGGATCTGGCTCAAGCGCAATCCAAATAGACCCAAGACCCCACAGGGCGACGGTCATGGTAAACCCAAGCCAGAGTTGGTTTAAACGACGGGCCGGGTTTCTAGAGAATACAAAAAACCCGAACACCAATGAGCTGAGACAGGTGAGAAATCCGGCAAGTGCAAAGGGATTCATTGAGAGGAATTCCATGAGATCCAGGGTGATATTGGGCGGGCCTGGAGAGCCCCTAGGTATTATGAGCAAAAGTTGGTCATGACACAATTGCTTTTCTTGGCCCGCAGGACGCCCAAGTTTCCGCAGGTAGATGACGAGGGGTGATCAACCTCTACCGAAGCCTTTAACCTCAAAAGCCTGTTGTTGCCTTGACCTTCAAATGAGTATGGGCCTGTTGAATATTGTATGCCCATAGCCAATTAAGGCTTCAGATGAGGCAGGCCTCATCAATGAGAGGGAACGTTCAAAAAAATTCGTCCAGCAAGGCCGCAGCCCTTTTGACGCGCGGAGCGTACTCATAGTACGTGAGCGCGAACGCCGCGAAGAGCGGCAAGTCTGTGAGCCCGAAGGTCAGGCAAAAGGGCGACGGTGCCTGTGCGAGCCGTTTCGGCAAAGCCAGAGAACGCCGCTGGCGGCGTTTTTCAACATTGCCAGTATGAGGATGGGACTAGAAACGGCAAGCAGGATAGGAGGTCAAGAAATTGTGCTGTCTGGAAACGTGACCCCACCAACCATTCCTGGGCTTGGTGAGGTCACGGACCTTGAGCTATGACTTAGGCCGCATGTGTAGAACGTTGGAAGACGGATACGTCAATCGGGGAAAACTTCCGATAGCAGGCATCAAGCGCAATATAGAAATATTCCATACTGCGTTTCGCGGCATGGGTCACCTTATCTTTCAAAGGTTCCGAGTCGGTTGATCGAATAATGATTTCCAGAGCTTCTAAAGGATGCGCTTCATCGTAGCGGGCATGATTTTTCATCCAGGCATAGGCTCGCTTAGTTAAATGAATCCCATCGCGACCTTCATAGTGAGGAAATCCTTCTAGTACGGCACGAGCAATCCCTTGGGTGGTGCCTTCGATGGCATAGGTCATCGCCCCCATGCTTTCCGCAAGGGTTCCACGAAGGTTCACGGACCACATGTAATGGGTGAGCGCTTCGACTTCTGGAAGCACTGAACAGTCCCGCAGTTCTTCGCGAGTAATTCCAAACGCGTCCGTCATATCCATCCACTGTTTGGCATGCCATTTTTCTACCCGTACATTATCGATAAGAATTTCACGGGCAAACGCCTCTGGAGCCTTTGTAATATTCAAGGCAATCCATTGAGGGAAGGTTGCAATGAAGGGGTAGAGTTGCATCAACCATCCACGCATCTGTTCCAAGGAAAGAGTCCCTCTTGAAGTGTCCTTGACCAATGGGCAGTTGAAAACTCGTTGTTGGTACGGGTCAAGCTCATTGATCAATTGCACAATCCATGGAGGGTGTGGTGAAAAAGATCGCCGTTTGCCCACAGGGGGTTCGACGCTGGTGTTAGATGGGCTGGAGAATGTGAGTAACTGTGACATTGGTGTCCTCCCTGACGAACGATGAAAACTTTTATAATGAGACCGCGTCTGACAGCTAATTGACATGCTCGCAAGATTGTTGCCAGGCAAAAATTACCCATTTCCAGCAAGGACCAAGCAGGTTTTCATTATAGTATTCGCAATAGAATCAAATGGTTTTACGAGTGATCCGGAGAACTGGGAGGATTATTTGGGAAGAAAGCCCTGTCCTGGTGACGTCAAAAACTTGACAGGTGTCGTGGGAATTGACGGCATCCAGCCTGTGGCCATGACGGGCACAGGCTGGACGATCGGCATGTGGAGGAAAAGCCTCCTTTTATTCCATGGCGGCCATTAACTCGACTTCTTTAATCGGTTTGGCGCTCAGGGGCTTTTCGCGAAATTTTTTGATTTCAGTGCTTATCGCTTTGAATGCCGCGCGAATAGCTTCTTCAAATGTTTTCGCTTCTTTTCGGGCGGTTAGGGTGTGGCGAGGGGGAAGGGTCACGACAATTAAGGTCTCGGCAATATTGCTGCCTTTTTTATGGTGGGGATTTTTGGTCAAGGTGACTCGGGCATGGGTAATGTGATGGTGTTCAATGTGTAATTCCTCCACTCGCGTTTCAATCTCGCTTTGCCATCGTGGGGTCATTCCGACATTCCGACTCTCAATTTTTAAATCCATTCTCACCTCCTCATGCCCTAAATGATGTTTGAAAGAATGATCTCACTCTATTGTATTTCAAAGTGTCTCTTGAGCCAAGTGAAACATCATCTGAAATCAGTATGAAAAATTAAGCCACGGATTGTTGGAAATTTCCTTACCGTAAAAGGTTGCCATATTTCATGAAAAATAAAAATACGTTTCTTTCCTCCCTCCTGACGATCGCTTGTTTGCCCTAGGAGTCATGGAGTAGGATGGGGGCCTTATTCAACAGGAGGAAAATCATATGGCCACAGAAAAAAGTCCCCCTCAAACTTCAATTGCCACCTTTGATCATGATATCACGCAATTTCGGGAACGGTTAGCCGTCCTCAAAACGTTTTTGATGGGCTCGGCAACGACTTCGATAGAAGAGTGTGATAATTCCACAGAGGAACTCATTGCCAGCGTGTTCGGTCGGTCATCGGCGAATCTTGAAATCTATGAATATGCGGAGCTGGGAGAAGCCGGCGGGTTAGTGAATGTCACCGGAGAGGCGCCGGAAGGGGCGAACTTCGATGAAAATCGCGACAGCCTTCGTCAACGGCAACGGGTGCTTGAAAGCTGTATCTCAGATCTTGAAACACGTCGGGCTCAAGCTGCCTCTGGACGAAAAGCCAAAAAAACTTCAGGCCCCAAAGTGATTGACTTTATGTCGTCCACTGTTCGGTCGGTATCCCAAGACGCCACCTTAAAAGAGGCAGCCCAACTACTACAGGAATGGAAAATCGGTTCTCTGCTGGTGGATGGAGGCGATGAAACCGTGGGCAGTATCACAGAAACAGAGTTGACCCGTGAAGTGATCGCGAATGGAGTCGATGCGAACGCGACCACCGTGAAGACGTGTATGCGGGAACCGATTGTGTCTTTGGAAAGCAGCGATTCGGTGGTTGATGTCGTACAGTTGATGAAAGAGAAAGCCACCAGACATGTCTGCGTCACGGAGAACGGGAAAATTGTCGGGCTGATATCAGTCTCGGATATTCTTCGGTACTACTCTGGGGTGAAATAGGAATCCTGAAATTCGTTAGATACATTGTGTCCTTCGACCGTTTTTTTTCTAGACGGTGGGCTGATTGCCTCCCTCTTGGTGAGATCAGCCTCTGTCGAGTTGTGTATTGCCGAGTGTTCCTTCCAATCACCACAACCATTTTCTCCTAGCTGTTAAAGAACCCCAGACACCCATTTCCCTATCTTAATGTCCCCAGGCCGCTAAAGCTGCCCACCAAGAAAACCGAAGAAAAAGAAGTAATATTCTAGGATGGTAATTTTTAGCCACTGGAATAACATTCTATACGCGGGGTTCATTGATGGCTGAAGCACTTGCATCCGTTGAGTTAGAACAGGTTGAACACATTCATGCGGCCCTGGTCGATCGGATCACCAAGGATGAGCTCAAGCTCCCCCTCCTTCCACAAGTCGCGACTGAAGTTCTCAACTTAACTAGCGATCCAGATGCCGACATGGCGAAGTTAGCGACGTTGATTCAACAAGACCAGGCCATCGCCGGTCAGGTCTTAAAGATCGCCAACTCGGCAGCCTACGCCCCACGGTCTCCAATTGTTTCGATGCAGCAAGCGGTTTCCTGGTTAGGTATGAAGATGTTGGGTGAACTCGCGCTGACGGTATCCATCGAAAGCGGCGTGTTTCGAGTTCAAGGATATGAGCCAGAAATCACTAGCCTCTGGCGTCACGCCTTAGCCTCGGGGCTTTACGCCAAGGAAATTGCGCGGCAAGGGCGTCACAATGTCGAGGGGGCCTTTCTCAGCGGACTGTTACATACTATTGGAAAACCCGTGGTTCTTCAGGCTGTGCTTGAGATTCAACAGTCCCTGGGTGTCACCTTGGAATGGAATGGTTTTTCAATGTTGCTGGAGGTCCATCATGTGCCAGTAGGAGCATCAGTCGTGGAAAAATGGAAACTACCCCCTCAAGTCAAAGAGGCCATTCTCTATTTTCGAGACTATACCCAATCGCCGAATCCAAGTCCTGTAGCCATGGTCACGTGTTTAGCCGATTGTATGGCCTCCAACCTCTTAGGGTTGAATTCGCTTGATGCTGCCGAATTAGAGAGCCTGCCGGTTGTCGAGGCGTTGAATCTGTATTCCGACGATATGGATGATTTGCAGGCCCAAGGGGAAAAAATTCTCCAAGCCGTGGATGCGATGGTGGTATGAGCTCCGAAAATCATTTTGACATTTTAGTGATCGGCAGTGGGCCCGCTGGTCAAAAGGCAGCCATTCAAGGCGCGAAGGCAGGCAAACGCGTGGCGATCGTTGAGCGTGATAAGCAAGTCGGCGGGGCTTGCGTGCATCACGGGACGATCCCCAGTAAAACCCTTCGGGAAAGTGCCCTCAATATGGTTCGGTTTCAACGAACCTCCAATGTGTTTGATTTTCGATTACGAGACGATCTGACTGTGCCTGCGTTGATCCAGCGACTTGATGAAGTTATCCAAGCGCATTCAACGTTTATGGCCGCCCAGCTTGACCGCAATGAGGTGAAGCGCTTTCATGCTCGAGCCAAATTTGTCTCAGCCCACGAAGTCGATTTCACGACACCAAAGCGGATGACCGAACGCTACTCAGCCGATGTGATTGTTATTGCCACCGGCTCGCGTCCTCGACGCCCCGATAATGTCCCCGTAGACCATGAGCACATACTCGATAGCGATTCGATTCTCTCCATGACCTATCTGCCCAAAACCCTCACGGTCTTAGGAGGAGGAGTGATTGCCAGTGAGTATGCCTCGTTTTTCTCCTTACTGGGTGTTCAAGTCACGATGGTTGATCAAGCGGATAGGCCTGTCAAATTTATGGATGCCGAAATCACGGATGGATTCGTGCAGGCATTTCAAGCCACAGGCGGACGCTACTACGGAGAGCAAAAAATCGAAGATGTGCAATGGGATGGCCTTTCCAAAGTCATGACCCGGCTTGGCAATGGGGAAACTCTTGATAGTGAAAAAATGCTCATGGCCCTTGGGCGTGTGGCCAATATTGAAGACCTGAATCTCTCGGCTGTAGGCATTGAGCCGACACCGCGTGGGTTGATCCCTGTAGACGAATTCTTCCGAACCACTCTTCCTCACGTCTATGCCGTGGGCGATGTGATTGGGCCGCCATCCTTAGCCTCGTGTTCCATGGAACAAGGTCGGCGAGCCGTTTGTCATGCGCTGGCCATCGATCCAGGCCATCCAGCCGAAATGGTGCCCATGGGGATTTACACCATTCCTGAAATGTCGAGCGTTGGCATTACCGAAGAGGAAGCCGTATCGCGTCATGGAGGAGCTTTGGTAGGCCGATCCCGATTTCAAGAAATTGCCCGTGGCCAGATCTCGGGAATGACCGATGGACTTTTAAAATTAGTCGCTGACTCACAGGGTAAAAAACTACTTGGGGTCCATATCGTAGGTGAAGGCGCGACGGAGCTCGTGCATATCGGACAAATGGGCCTTCTAGGCCAAGTCGAAATCGATAGTTTTGTTGAAAACATTTTTAACTTTCCCACCATGGCGGAAACTTACCGAGTTGCGGCCTTAGACATTGTCAAACAGCGCCCGCGTTAAAGTCCTGCATTTCGTTTGGGTAGCAATCTTCCTCAAACCACAATCATTTTTGGATTTCCCAGTGTCAAACGATAGCCCATCCACGGCTTCTTCGCATTGATATTCTCTTATCGCAGATTGCATTTTCCTGACAGTGAATTTTGAATGAGTTATTATAGGCCGGGGCGAAACCCTGCATATAATTAATCAAACCTATTATCGTCAAAGAAATAGCGAACCTGTGATACTCACGCCAACGCTGGTTGGGTTTTGCAGGGGCGGACTTTGACTCGGGAGGATTTTTTTCTGGCTTGGGCGAGGTCGTAGGCTTGTTGCATCGCGAGCCAACTATCTGCTGTGCTCCATCCCATTTTTTCTAGCCGGATGGCGAGTTCAGGAGAAATGCCTGAACGTTGATTCACGACTTTAGATAAGGTTAGCCGTGTAACTCCCAAACGTTCAGCCGCTTCGGTAATGGTCAATCCTAAATACTCAATACAATCCCTTTTGAGGGACCGACCTGGATGAGGTGGGTTTAACATGGCCATAGTATTTTCTCCTTACTTTTTTCCGTGGTAATCGAGGTAGTCCACATCGGTTGCATGCCCGTCTTTAAACTTAAAAATCACCCGATAGTTCGCAGCGACTGTCATACTCCAAAATCCCTTAAAGTTCCCTGTCAGCTGATGCAAATGGTAGGCAGGAAGATTCATGGCTTTGATGTCTTGAGCCGTGTCCAATCGGAACAGTATGTCTTCAAGTATCGGAACATGATGAGTTGGAAAAGCACGACTCTCACCTCGCTGAAATAGTCTTTTTAACCCTCGATGAAGGAAATTGACGATCACACGACAAGTGTATACCGCATATATACAGCTGTCAATAAATGAGGTTAATAAAGAGACCCAAAGGCTTCGGGGAAAAAGAACTTGTGGATTGGAGATCGCAAATTGCGGTATCCAATCCAACATCAAAAAGTAACGCTTCCCCATCCACGTTTCGATTTCGTTAATTTTTTTCTTGGCAATTAACGCCTTCGTGCGCGGCTGGGCCAGTGCCCCGAATCCCACCTCTCGGCGAGAGCTGTTTGAGCAAAGCGAGTTCTCTCGCCATCTTGATTCGGGGTGCTGGTCCAGGGACCCCCTTGGGGTCGCGCACGGGCAAACATGGTTTTGGTCACTTTTGCCGAAACAAAAGTGACTCGCCTGCAGGGGCGAAACCCTGCATTTAATAATTTTTCAAACCTATAGTTTTTTAAAAACTTGGTGAGCGGCTTCGAGGGTTTGGTCTATGTCGGCGGCGGTGTGGACTGTGGAGACGAAGGCGGCTTCGAATTGGGAGGGGGCGAAGTAGGAGCCGCGTTCGAGCATGTGGTGAAAGAATTTGGCGTATCGTGCGGTGTCTGAGGTTTTGGCGGAGGCGTAATCCACGATTGGGCCATCGGCAAAGAACGCGCCCATGAGTGAGCCAACTCGTGTTTGATAATAGGAGATATTGGCTTGTTTTGCTGCCTTGCCCAACCCTTCTGCTAACTGTTTTCCTCTTCGTTCTAATTTTTCATACACCCCAGAGGCGCTGAGTTTTTTAAGCGTTTCTATACCAGCTGTTACAGCTAAAGGGTTCCCCGATAATGTTCCAGCTTGGTAGACCGGACCTGCTGGGGCAATGAGATCCATAATGTCTTTCGTCCCACCGTAGGCACCCACGGGAAGCCCCCCACCGATAATTTTCCCAAGTGTTGTGAGGTCTGGTTTTATTCCATATAGGGTTTGGGCTCCTCCATAGGTCACTCGAAAGCCTGAGATCACTTCATCGAAGATGAGCAGGATGCCATGTTTTTTGGTGAGAGTTCGCAATTGCCGGAGAAACTCTTTTTTGGGCAACACCACGCCCATATTTCCGGCAATAGGCTCGACAATAATACAGGCCAGGTTTCGCCAATGCTTGCTAATGAGGCTTTTCACGGTTTCGATATCATTATAAGGAGCAGTGAGGGTCTGGGCAGCGGCAGCTTTGGGTACTCCAGGGCTATCGGGAAGACCTAGCGTTGCAGCACCGGAGCCAGCTTTGACGAGCAGATGATCCGCATGCCCGTGATAGCACCCTTCGAATTTCAAAATAGCATCACGCTTGGTAAATCCCCGGGCCACACGAATCGCGCTCATCACGGCTTCCGTTCCTGAACTAACTAAACGCACTTTTTCTATAGAGGGGAAAGCTCCGCAAATCATTTGCGCCAGGATCAGTTCCTGTTCCGTTGGTGCCCCATAACTCGTGCCCTGGCTGGCTGCCCGCTGAATAGCACGCACTACAGCAGGATGCGCATGCCCTAGCACCATCGGTCCCCAGGAGGCGACATAATCCAGAAATGTGTTGCCATCGACGTCAGTGACCCTGGGCCCTTGGGCTCGCTTGATAAACAAAGGGCTCCCTCCGACCGACCGAAACGCTCTGACTGGGCTGTTTACCCCTCCAGGAATGTACCGTTGTGATTGGGCAAATAATTTTTTGGATGTCGTGGTCTGCACGGGTTTCGCCTCCTGCTCATACGCCTAAATTAGCAAAATTTTAATGAGGTAAAATTTGCCCGTCCGCACCCATGTGAAGTGGTTGGATCGGACCTAAAGTCTCAAATATGTTTTTCCGATGGAGTCATTAACAGCTCACTAACCCACCATGACGGAAGGGAAGCACCATGTATCTTGAAAAACGACACATCCACGAATCCACAGTCTTAGATTGTTTTGGGAAGTTTGATGATCAGGACCATGACGTCTTCATGCAAACACTGGAAACCCTTCATGCTGAAGGGTGTCGTTATGTCGTGGTGAATCTCACGTCGGTGTACCAACTCAGCGAAAGCATCGTTGGATTGCTGAAATTTGCCCATGAATATTTCACGACAAGCGAGGGACAATTAGTATTGGTCAGTCCTTTAAGCTCTGTCCGTCGTGATCTCGACCAGGCTGAAATTACCTCCACCATTCCTACGTATATGGCGGTGTATGATGCCCTTCATCGCCGAAATACCGTGGTGGACGATACGGCCTTGGCTACCACCCCACTTGTCACCCACCGCCCTTTTGGCATTCCTTCACACAAGCCACAGGCTCAGGAAACTTCTGAAGAGCATACACACTCCAACGAACAAGAATTGGTCGGAGCTGGCAAGCACACCACATAGGCCCCAAAGTGTTGACAGCAACCCGGGAATTCTCTCACGGATACATTCGAGGGGGCACTTAATCGTTATAACGCATTCCATTCTCTCCTGACCAATGGACAATGCCGACTTCTTCTGACTCCCACAACGCCTCCTGCTCTTGAACCGCGAGATCAATCTCCTGTTGCTTTTCTTCTGCAGTGGGCTCTTTGGCCTTCTGAAGAGCGGCGACCCATTCCGGTGGTTTTTCCCCTTTTGGCGTATCTCTGCTCAACACATTCACTGGCATTGACGACCTCCTTCTGCTTGGCTTTATTCAACGCGCCCTCCCTAGGCGTAGCGTTGCACGCCCTCGTTTGTCAAGGGTTCCTTTTGCCTTCAACAAAGGGAATTACCAAGAGTTTTTCTCGAATAGGCTTACCCAAGACTGCGTGATCAAGATTTACATAAACAAAACTAAAGTTACACCCCTGACCCTTCATTCCCATACATCTGCAAATTTTTCATTGTTCTTTTTATCCCATTTTCTCAACGAGCAGTCCCCTTTCCCAGAATTTACTGGAATTGGAGGCAAGATGTCCTTACCCAGCTAGTGACGCTTAACATGGAAATATCATCTTTACGGATCATACGGAATTTATGGTTCTGGCAGCACAATACGATCAAGTGCAAATAATTGAATGGAAGCCCTCGTGGGTTATTTTTCCTCTCCATTTATACGACTCTGGTCGTCAAGTCGTTTGGGTAGCTGCAGCATCTTC
>JAQBUF010000039.1 GCA_027623995.1 Nitrospirota bacterium | reverse complement strand
GTGTTCGATTTTCGAGGCCAAGGTCGATCCATTCCGGAAGATGCAGGGCGCTTTTTAAGTAGCGATTCCATTGCCATTCTTTTTTCCGAATGAGCATGGCATCAGCAGTTTCTGGTCTTGGGGTCTTGGATGTGGCCTGTACTCCCTCAATGAGGCCATGCGTGAATTGGTGAAGACTGGAAGATGAGTTGGGGACCTTTTCGGCAAACACATTCGGGGCTCCAAGGGATATTCCCATGAGACTTAAGCCCAGTACAACGGCCATCCACAGAGATAAAGGTCCGGACCTTCCCAAACCCCTCTTCGTCATCACCACGAAACTTGGCTCCTCCAAAAATTCATCACATCATCATGATGTTCGAATAGTAATGTTTAATTGTGATTATATCAAGTATACTTTATATGTTAAAATTCACCATTCCTGCACTTTGGATTATGAAAAACCTCGATTCAGAGGAAAAAGGTGACGTCAAGGAAGTTGGATTAGGAGGGACGAATATTATGATGAACCAGGTAATTCAAATTTCAGGTGACATTCATTCAATAATCTTTCCAATTTCCTTGGTGTCATATCCACCCAAGGCTTCGATTTCCTGACGGAACCCGCGCGTCACCAAGGTATCCAAGAACATCTGCATGCCAGGGTGTGCGTGCAAATACTTCGTCGGAATGACCAAATCATAGCGTTCTTCTTGTAGCGGAATAAAATCAAGATCATAAAAATAGCCAACGGCTTGTGCGCCGATGCCCATATCCGCCTTGCCCTCCACAATGGCACGTCCCAGCTCAAGTTGAGACGGACAGAGTGCATCATATCCACGCACTCGCCGACTAGGAATCCCTGACTGCTCCAACAAATGGTCAAGCAACAGCCGAGCCCCGGCGCCTTGTTCACGATTCATTAAACGTACGTCCGGTCTCGCCAAGTCCTCAATCCCCTGCACGCCCTTAGGATTTCCTCGTCTCAACAACACCCCCTCTTCCCAAGCAGCAAAGCGAACAACCGTCACGGCATGACCCTTCAAATATTTTCTCAAAAATGGCAGGTTGTAATCGCCAGATCGATGATCCACCACATGAATACCGGCCACATGCACCTCGCCCCGCTTGAGCGCCTGCAACGCCGCCAAGCTTCCCATGCCCCATCCAAGAACCGAAGCATCCCCTCCATGTTGACGAATATGTTCTCCAACTAAAAAAATAGCGGGGTCGCATCCGGCCACCACCACCTGCCGCTCAATCTCTTGTTGGGACTTCAAGAGCCGAACATAGACACGATCTGCACCATGAACAGCACGTGAAGGAGAAGAGGCACCACCCAATTGAATGCCATCAGCAGGCACCGTGTAATTTAAGATGCCCCCTAATTCGGAGACCGGTTTCGCCAACACCCGCCCCCCAACGCACGCAATTTTCACACGACTTGAATGAAGACTCCCCTTGTCTTTCCCAATGAATTCGGCCTCAATAATGTCAGCCTCAGATTCAAACGAAAACAAATCCTCGATTGCGCATCCCAGATTGGACGCTAATCGCAACGCCAATTCCGTCCCGGGAAGATATTGATTCATTTCCATGGCATAGAGCGCCTGACGAGTGATGGCCACCCGACCAGCCAATTCGGTTTGGGATAGGCCGACCGCCAAACGGCGTTCTTTGAGCCGATTCCTGACTTCAGAGACTCGCTCAGACTTTGGACTATTTTTGGATTTTGTCGGCATGAAATAATTGTAATGTTTACTTGTCGTTTTTGCAATTAAAAAATAAATCTATGAAATTGCCTGGCATTCGGTTGTGTTTCATTCCACAAGAGGCAGAGAAAGAAGGGTCCTACCTAAAACATGGGATTACCACTACTCTGGATTCCGAAAATGCCTTGTCCCTGCCTCCCCTTTCTGAAAACATTCTTTCTTGTGTAGCTGCACGATCTTATCGTGCCCTCTTCCCATGCCAAAGGCTCATGACGCCAGGAAGAGGCAGCATGAGATGCTGCGGCTACACAATCTTAGATCCCCCTTGACCTCTTGCCAACATTGTCATAAAAATCCATCCGCAACTCACGTCACACATTCACCCCGAAGAGGAGCTTGCTGCATGGCCACCAATACACCTTCGACTCCAGATCGTCTCCCACAATGGAATTTAAAAAAATTACTCGCTCACCCAGATAAAGATTTTGACACGATCTCAAAAACCCTCGACAAAAAAGTCACTGCACTAGAAAAACTCCGCCCTTCTCTCAAAAACAACACCAGCTCAAAAACCTTTGAAGCCGGGCTGCAACTCACCGAAGAGATCGCCGCATCGAGTTCTCGGTTAGGGGCGTATTCACATCTGTGGTTTGCACAAAACACGACAAATCAAAAAGCACGCTCGTTTGAAGGCAAAGTGAGAAATCGACTGGCCAACGTGGCCAATCGTGGACTCTTTTTTGATCTCTGGTGGCAGCAACTTCCCAACAAGACCGCACAGCAACTTCTCGCCAACACTGCCTCCATGCGATATCACCTGACCTCATTGCGCCGCTTAAAGCCCCACACCCTGACCGAGCCAGAAGAACGCATCATCAACATTAAAAACACCACAGGTCGGTCGGCGCTCGACTCCCTCTACGATGTGCTCACCAACAGGCTGACGTTCACGTCTCCTGAGAAAGGGGCCAGCACGCCCCTCTCGCGCGAACAACTGTCCGGGTATTTCAGACACCCGTCGGCCATGATTCGAAAACGAGCCTACCAGGAAGTTCTCCAGGTCTATTCAGGCCACTCGGACATGCTCGGCGAAATCTACAAGACACTCGTCGCGGATTGGAAAAATGAAGGCATCGATCTTCGACATCACGCCTCACCAGTCGCCGTGCGCAATATCCACAACGACATTCCCAATGAAGCGGTCACGACATTGCTCTCAACATGCCGAAAGAACCGCGGTATCTTTCAGGAATTCTTCAAGCTCAAAGCTAAAATCTGCAAAATCAAAAAACTCACCCGCTACGACATTTACGCACCAACCAAAAGTCCCAAAACGTCCTATCCCTTTGACCAAGCCAAGAAACTGGTCTTCAACGCCTATGAACAATTCTCACCCACGTTGGCGAAGCATGCGCAACAAGTCTTTGTCGATCGACATATCGATGCCGGCACCACGCCAGGAAAAGCCGGCGGAGCCTTCTGCTACAGCGTGCTCCCCAAACTCACGCCCTATGTATTGTTGAATTACACCGGTGATGCCCGGGACGTGGCCACCCTCGCCCATGAACTCGGGCATGCGGTCCATGGCATGATGGCACAACACCACTCCGTGTTTACCTTTCACTCCACCCTGCCGCTGGCCGAAACCGCCTCCGTATTTGGCGAACAATTACTCTCCCAAGCACTCTTGCAAGAAGTCTCTAGCCCGCGCATGAAACAACGCTTGCTTCTTGGGCAGCTTGATGATCTCTTTGCGACCATCCTACGCCAAGCCTACTTTGTCGAATTCGAAAACCAGGCTCACGAGCAAATTGCCAAAGGCACCACGGTGAACGACCTGGCCAAAACCTACCTAGGGCTCCTCAAAGAACAATTCGGTCGAGGCGTCACGATCCCCGACGAGTTTCAATGGGAATGGATCACCATCCCCCACATTTATCGGAGTCCGTTTTATTGCTATGCCTACAGTTTTGGGAATTTGTTAGTACTCGCGCTCTATCAGCGATACCAAAAAGAAGGCAAGGCGTTTATTCCTAAGTACTTGGATTTACTGGCGGGCGGCGGATCAAAAAGCCCACAAGACCTGCTCAAGCCCCTTGGCGTGAACATGTGTTCCGAGCAATTTTGGCAATCCGGATTCGACCGAATTGAAACCATGGTGGGAGATTTGGAGAAAACTCTAAATTAGTGGTCTGCCTTTTTATTGAGACACTCAGTATTGATCCACGCCATGATTTGGGCGTTCCCCAGAGCATGAAATTTGTCGCTGCGGCATCTAATGCCGCTCCTTCTTGGGCGTCCCAGGTAGGTAAAGGCCCGAAGAGGGCACGACCTGCCTGCGCGAAGCCGCTACGGCGAAGGCAGGTAAGATCGTGCAGCGACAAAATTTTCTGGAGAAATTCATTTTTTCAACGTCACAAGCATGGAATAACCACCCCATTCCTTGATTTGAAGGGGTCGGTTGCGTTAGCCTTTCTCGTTTGGTGAAACGAGTCAGGGCAAACGCCAATAGACATTGTAACAGGGAGTCAGGTACATGATGGAAAGTGCGTACGTGCTAATCAACGTTCTTCCAGGTCAAACCTTTAATGTCAAAAAGCTGCTTGAAGAAATCGACGAGATCAAAACGATCGATGCCTGCTGGGGCAAGCCTGACATCTTTGCCCGCGTGGAAGTCACCAGCCAAGAAGCCCTTACCAAATTAGTCCTGACTCGCATTCACGCCATCGAAGGCGTGGCGCAAACCGATACCCATCTCGTGTATACGTTGGAAGAATAAAGCGTGAAGCGTAATGCGTGAAGCGTGAAACGCAAAGAGACGGATCATACCGAAAACATAGGGGATCCCTACCGCCATCCAATTCTGGCTACATGGAACTTCTTGCCCCTGTCTCCCCCTTTCTCCAGGCATTCCTCCTTGTGTAGCTGCACGATCTCCCCTGCCCTGAGTCCTACCGAAGGGTCGTGCCTTCTGCCAATGCACCAAGGGTTCATGACGCCGGAAGAGGCAGCATCCCTTCGACGGGGGCTCAGGACAGGAAGATGCTGCAGCTACACAAAAATTTTGACGACGCGCTTCGCCCGACAAGAGAGGCGGAATACCCAAATCGACATAATCTTGTAGTCACTTCTGGCAGACCCACATATCGTGTTCGCGCACATACCTTGCGTTATCCATCACTTAGCCAAGACGATTTTCTTGGCTTCTTCACGGACCATGTGCTTGAGCCCCGTGGGTTTGATCACCCGCACTCCACTGCCGAAGCTCAAGATCCAACCAACCAGTTCACGGTTATTGGCCACGGTTAGCGCCATGTTCATTTCCCCTGTTTTCAGTGAGGTGAGAGATTGACTGGCATGTCAGATGCGGTCCTTCACCCAGGCCGCGGTCATTTTTTTCGAACCGCAGTTCGACTTGAATCGGTCGGCCTCGCAGGACGCCCAGGGCGTCCTGCACATAGTCGTTGACGTTAAATCCCAGCGCCATTTGAAACGGATGGTCGGTCAGCGTGAGCGAGCGAATGCGCTCCACGGCGAACATCCGCACATCCTTCCGCCGATGGCAATAGCCCACGAGATACAGTGCCCCGCTCGTATACCAGAGACGATAGGGATCAACTTCCCGCCGCGTCGTTTGATTCCGAGAGGCGGAGAAGTAGCGCATTTGCACGGTGTGCATGTTGGTAATGGCTTGGCTAAGTTGGTTGATGGTAGCCCGATGCGCTTTGTACGATTTGTGAGATCCCAGTCCAAACGCTAACGCACTTTGGATGTTGGCCAGTTCGCCTGCTGTATTGTCGGGAATTCCAACTTGTGCCTTGGCCATAGCGGATTGGAGGGAGGCTTGGATATTGGTCCCTTCTAGGGGCTCCAATAACCGCCGCGCGAGTGTGAGGGCCATTAATTCCGAGTGCGAAAAACCTAGAGCGGGCACCTTGCCATACCCATCCATGAGTTTCCATTTAACAACTCCGTCTTGATGTTCGGTGATGAGTGGGAACCCGGCGGCTTCGAGCGCTTCCATATCTCGCCGAATCGTACGTGCGTGTTTGGGGTAATCGGAAGGAAGACCCTGGGCCAATTCATTGATGGTCTTTCCGCGTGATGACTCTAGCTCACGAAGAATGTGCCATTGACGGATGATCTGATCATTTCGTGGCATGGCAGCCTGGTTTTGCTTTCTGGCACATGCCTTTTATGAGAAAGGACTCACAAACACCATGACATACTCTTCATTAAGGAAATTATCCTGACAGAAGAACCACGGTATTTAGGCGTTCCTCGAAATCATCAGCACAAATTCCATTGCCATTTACCCCTCTCGAAAAAGTATGTATATCACAGAGACATTTAGATCCACACCTCTATTTCACGATTCCATTGGAATATTTTTCTTGGAATTGATTTGATGGGATTCTGTAGTAGTTCTTGTGTAGCTGCACGATCTCATCGTGCCCTCCTCAGGCACGCCCGATCCGGTGAAACCAAAGACGGCGGCATGAGATGCCGCAGCTACAAAGGGCCGGTCATTTGCCGAGATGGGACCGTTGTGGGGATGACTCAAATTCTATGATTGAAGGATTCCCCTTCTCACCGGAGGCGGAAGCCCTTAAGGATGTACGCGGTTGGGTCCCGTTACACTTTTGTCGAACGAGGACCTTTCAGCCTTACCTGGGTTTCACTCTTTTATTGGACCTGATAGGGGATCGGATCTTCTCGCCCCGCCTGGCGAAAACCTTCCAGGCGAATGAGGCAACTATCGCACTGGCCACAGGACATCCCGGCTTCGTCGGGATCGTAACAACTATGGGTCATTTCAAACGGTACTCCTAACTCTCTACCTCGCTGAATAATCTGCGCCTTGCTCATTTGAAGGAGTGGGGCGTGAATTTTTACGGCTCGACCTTCCAGGCCCAATTTCGTTCCTAGACGTGCCACTTCTTGAAAGGCCTGCAAAAACTCTGGGCGGCAATCAGGGTACCCTGAATAGTCGAGCACATTGGCTCCAATAAAAATACTCTGGGCTTGGACGACTTCCGCAAAGGCGAGTGCCAGTGATAAAAATACCGTGTTTCTGGCCGGAACATAAGTGACAGGAATCCCGCCCCCCCGATCTTGCTCAGATCGATTCTTTGGCACCGCGCCATCACCAACCAAGGCCGACCCCCCAAACACACTCAGGTCCAGCGTCAACACTTTATGGTCTTTGGCCTCAACCCAGGCAGCGACATTCTTGGCGCAGGCCACTTCTACTTGATGACGTTGCCCATAGAGCACGGTCAACAGGTACAAGTCCCACCCTTCCTGCCTGGCCACCGCTGCCGTCACGGTCGAATCCAATCCTCCACTAGCTAAGACGACCGCGTTCATGATGCTTCTTTCAGGAATTGGGGCTCTCGCTCTGATACGCTCAAGTGGGGTTCCTTGCAAGGGTCTGCTGAATATTTCACGGCCATTAGCCTTAAATGCCTTAGGCTAGATGACTCACATCAGTAGGAGGGAATGTTCAAAAATGTCCGCCTAGCAAGGCCGCAGCCATTTTGACACGCGGAGCGTACTCCCAGTACGTGAGCGCGAGCGGCGCAACGCGCCAAGTCTGCGAGCCCGAAGGTCAGGCAAAAGGGCGACTATGTCTGTGCGAGCCGCTTCGGCAAAGCCAGGGAACGCCGCTGGCGGCTTTTTTCAACATTCCCTGCAAAGGGAGTTTGACGAGCGCTCATGGTAACGATTTCACATCACGATGACAATGAGAAAAATCCATTCAGGTTGAACGGAAAAAGAGTGAAGGGGTAATGCTGTGGGCAAGAAAAACTTACTAGTTGGGGAGAAGAAACTTACGCGAGTGGATCGGGGCCATCAATCTTGAACAGCCACTGCGATGCCAACGACACCAGGGCAACGATGTGCTATCTAGCTCCGCTGTTCACCCTTTTCGATTTTCTCTAGGAGTTCCAAGCGAGATTGACATTTGATGCAGTGACGAGCAAACGGCAGCGCCTCCAAACGCTTTTCGCTAATTTCCTCATCGCATCCCGCACAAAGCCCAAAAGTGCCTTCTTCCAAACTCACCAACGCTTCCTCGATCAATTGACGTTCGCGGTTTCGCATTTCTTGTATAGAAATGCCCATTTCACGTTCCAGATCAAACAACGCCTGATCGCCGCTATCCATGGCTGATTCCAACTGACGCTGTTGATCATCGGTCAATGATTGTCCCAATTGCTCACGCATTTGTTTCATAATGGCTTCACGCTTTGCCAACAAAATGACACGCAGGGACTTGGCCCGAGAAGCTGCCAAAAATTGACGTTTAGGTTGAACCTCTTTGTCTTTTGACACCTGAGGTTGGGAAGGTTCGGATTTAGATCGAGTCTTTGGGGTTGCCATAGTCTTTACCGGAGGGGTCGCCTTTGTCGCTTTTGTCGCTTTTGTTTTCGTTGAAGAAGAGGTCGCCCGCTTGGTCGTCGTAGAAGATTTAGTCGCGACAGTTTTCGCCGCCCCGACTTTAATTGATTGGCGAGTAGCGGTTGCGGGGTTTTTTGTGGTGTTTCCCTTCATCCCTCGTCTCCTTTTCGAACACGATTTTATTGGAGAATCTAAAAACCTTTCTCCATTTTAATCATCGTACACTATCTCTCTCTTTCGCCGTCGGCCCGGAGAAGTCGCGCATCATACATTATCAGGGATAGGACAGCAAGGAATGGACTGCACACCCATCCAACTTTTCTCGTCCTTGTAATTCGAGCAGCTCAACCATAAATGCACAGCCGACAATTTCAGCCCCTAATTGCCGTAACAAATGAACAGTCGCGGCAGCGGTTCCACCTGTGGCTAAGAGATCATCAACGACCAGGACGCGCTCACCCAAATCAATGGCATCTCGGTGGATGGACAATGAATTCGATCCATACTCCAGGTTATATTTTACCTCAAACACATCGGCCGGTAATTTCCCAGGCTTGCGCACAGGCACGAACCCTGCGTTCAGATTAAACGCCAGCGGCCCGCCTAAAATAAAACCCCGCGACTCAATACCCACGACCTTACTAATTCGTTCATTTCGGTAATAGTCGGTCAAGTCCTGAATCAATTGTTGAAAACCCTTCGAATCTTTCAACAGCGTCGTGATGTCGTAGAATAAAATCCCAGGTTTGGGAAAATCCTGAATCTCTCGAATCAAACTTTTAAAATCCATCAATTCATCCTTTCCAGCATCAAGCCAGACCAATCGAGTTCGACCTGTTTTCGTACCGCTATCCTGCCATCAATATTTGATTTCGAAGCTCGTATCTTCTTGCCCCGGCGAGACCCAGTCAATCTCCATCTGCGTCACACTGGACAAAGTCGGCCCACGTTCTACATCTCGCAAAAAATTACCAACCACGTCCCTTGGCCCTTGCACCTCTGATTCAACACGCCCATCGACCACATTTCGCACCCATCCAGTCAATCCCTGCTGTTCCGCTTGCCGACAGACAAATGCCCGAAACCCCACACCTTGAACGCGTCCGGTCACCAACACATGCGCTCGCACCGTTTCCTGAAGTTTTATTGTTGCCCCATTCAAGAGATCACCATCACCCCAGAACTCAACCTACGACGCCTGTTCCCATAGCGCAGCACATAGCGCATGTGCTGTGTCTGTTCCATCACGAATACAATCAGGAATACCAAGGCCCTCATAGGCTGCGCCCGTCACATACAAGCCCTGATGAGTGGTCAGAAGTTGCCGAATAGCCTTCACGCGATCCCGATGTCCAATCACATATTGGGGCATGGCTTGTGCCCAACGAAACACATGCGCCGAACGCGGTGTGGTGTTCACGCCCACCATGTCTTGTAATTCCGCCAAGGCTAACGCCACAATCCGATCATCGTTCAATTCAAGTATGTCCTCACGTCCTCGACCACCGACATAACAACGAATCAGACTTTCATCGTCTTTTGCCCGGCCCGCCCATTTTAAGGATGACCAGGTTGCTGCGATGAGTTTTCGATTTTCCACTCGAGGCACCACAAACCCAAATCCGTTCAAATATGCCTGAACGTCCGCCTTTGGAAAGGCCAGAGAAACGGTGGCCGTCGAGGCATAGGGAATTTGCCCCAACAGATCGGCCACATCGGGGTGACTGCTGGCAAGCAATCGAGAGGAAATATATGCTGGAGTGGCTAAGATCACGCCATCAGCCTCAAACACTTCGTCATCAACGAGGTGGACTCTCCACTTTCCGCGCACCTCAGACCCTGTTGGACTTTCCACGCGTCCAACCGGTTTTCCAAGTGATAGGGTCACACCTTCATTTTGTAAGACCTCCACCAACCGTCCCACAAGATCACTGAGCCCACCCTGCAAGGTCACAAATAACGAACGTGGGGGTCCACCTTTTCCCTGCGGCGCACGCCTGGCTTTTTGTTGCGCCAATGCGCCTTTGATAAGGCCACCATACTTCGTCTCTAAATCGACAAATTGCGGAAACGTGGCCGCCACGCTGAGCTCCGTGGCATCGCCAGCATAAATTCCCGCGACAAGCGGTTCAATCAGGCGATCAAAGGCTTCCTGTCCAAAGCGACGAGTAAAAAAACTTGCGAGTGATTCCTCAGGGGACCCAGCTTTGCGCGATGGGATACACCAGTCTCCAGCCATACGCACAATCCCAGGCCAAGACACGAGCCCGCTTTTAAAGAGCGGTCCCATTTTTGTGGGAACCATCGACACCAAGCCTTGGGGAAATTCTCGAAGCCGTCCACGAGAATAGGCAAAGGTTTGACTATTTCCCTGATTGGTATTGATGAGCTGAGAGCTCAATCCCAATTTTTCGCATAACTCTAACGCCCAGGGTTTGATCGACAAAAAAGAATCCGGCCCACCTTCGACAATCAAGCCATCAACCAGCGTGGTCGAAATTTTTCCACCCCAATTCGCCTGAGCCTCAAGCACCGTACACTGGAGTCTCTGGTTCATTCGTTTGGCCTTTTCCACCAACGCAAAAGCCGTGGACAGGCCAGCGATGCCCCCACCAACGATGACTACGCTTTTGGGTTTGGATCCGGGTAAAGACATGTTCGGTGGGTGCCTTCAGAACGATGCGATGGGAGAAAATGTGTGTCTAGAACAAGAAAATTATTAAGAGCCAACCTGCCCATACTTATGGACACTGGCAATAGCCGCATCTACATGCTCAACAGGTGTTTGAGGAAGAATACCATGACCCAAATTGAAAATATGTCCTGGACGTTGACCGGCCCGCTCAAGAATATCTTTGACTCTCTTGTCGATTTCCTCAACCGGTGCATACAAGACCACTGGATCAAGATTTCCCTGGACCGCCACGTCATACCCGAGCCTCGCCCAGGCTTCATCAAGCTCCACATGCCAATCAAGACCAACCACGTCACTGCCGGCCTTTTTCATGAGCGGCAACAACGTTGAGGTTCCCGTCCCAAAATAAATGATGGGCAGGCCTTCAGGTCGTAACCGATCAATAATTCGTGTCACATGAGGAAGTGCATATTCTTCATAATCGCGAGGGGCAAGACATCCGACCCAACTATCAAACAATTGAATGGCCTGGACACCTGCGCGAATTTGGTTCAGGAGATAGTTCGTGACCACGTCAGCAAACTTCTCTAGCAAAGCATGCCATTGTTTCGGATTCGAATACATGAATCGCTTGGTCGTAATATAGGAGCGAGAACTCCCACCCTCAATGGCATAACTCGCCAAGGTAAACGGCCCACCGGCAAACCCGATGAGCGGAACCCGACCAGCTAATTGCTTAATCGTTAACGCCACGGCTTCATAAGAAAACCTAAACGCGTCAGCATCCACAACCTTTAAACGGGCGACATCGTCCCCGCTGCGTACGGGATTCGCGATGACGGGACCTTTATCCTCCACAAAAGATAAATTCAGACCCATAGGCTCCAAGGGCAACAAAATATCCGCGAAGATAATCGCCGCATCCAGAGGAAACCGCTCAATGGGCTGCAGGGTGACTTCCGCAGCCAACTCCGGAATCTTGCACACATCAAGAATACTATGATTCTTTCTGATGGCTTGATATTCGGCCATATATCGGCCGGCTTGACGCATAAACCAAACTGGGGTTCGGTCGACAGGTTCTCTTCTGCAGGCACGAAGGAAACGATCATTCAGTAATGGGGGAGCCATGGTCAAAAAATCCTATTCCGGTTCAAAGAGTAAGGCAAGACCTTTTGAATTCCTCAAGGCTAAAACCATTCTTGCTCTGAGGATGTTGATTCAGTGGGTGGAGCTTCGAGTTGTGCTGCGAATTGGTCTCGAAGACGCTGGCTGTTTTCATCAAATTCCTGTGTGTGTTCACTCTGCACAATCCAGGCGTCGCCCTCGGTTAATTCAATGCGATAATGATCTTGATCCAAGGAAAACCATTCGAGATAGGGATGAGGATCCAACAAGGGATGTGGATCAAATGAAATGAGGCTCACCGCCCCAAGTTGTGGGTCCGCAAAATCACCCAATCGGTGACCGGCTACAGCATCATCAGAAAATTGTGAATTGGCAAGCGAAATCACCCGTCCAATAATATCTGGCTTAAAGTCTCCCTTTAAACACACATCAACCGAGCCAATCGCGGCAAAGGTGAGGCGTCCCACCACAAGCCCAGCGGTTCGATTATCTAAATACCCCTCCTTAAACCACCGCGACCCGCCAAACTTTTCAGCCATAGACCAGCATCCACATTAAAAAGACAATACTTGGCATCAGCATGATCTCGTTCATCTTTTCACTTTGGTGAGGGGAATCCCAATCCAGAAGGGAAAGAAGGTATCAGGGCTTACAAATCGGACATTTGATCTGTTGGGAGGGGCCAGCCTCTTCAAGCGCATCCAGGGCCGTTTCTTTGTCTGGATATTCAAACCAGCCGCCTTCCCAATGATCGGAACTTCCCGGTCGTGAGGGGACTTGGATGCACCGCTCTCGGTGAAGCACTACCTGATCGAGCGAACGTCGAATATTTATCCATAGACCCATAATTGCGTTACCGTTCCTTCTTTGGAGCGCTCCCAAGACCGAGAAATTAATCTTCTAACAACTGCCACTCATCTTTTTCAATTTTCACCTTCACGCCCGTTTGAATCTTCTTGACATCTTCGCGATCAAATAATTTCATATACCGCTCAATACGATCGTCGTCATCAATACGCTCTTCTTGTTCCATACCACTTGCCAACTTATACTTCCGAATCAGGACAGACATACGCTTCCTCCAGCACGTTAAAGAATTGTCAAAAACCGCCAAACTTTGCTATTTTAAAGAAGCCGCCGTGAGTCAGTCAAGAGAAGACCAGATTAGACAAATCAGGCATCTGAAAGTTATTTTTTCCTCAGATATTGGCCAGCGACAAATTCAATCAGCTATAATGGGCCAATGATATCGACTAATTAATTAAAGGAGTAGAATTCGTTATGCCACTGTATGAATATCAATGCCAATCCTGCGAACACAAATTCGAGCTAATGCAATCCATCAACGCTCGCCCAGAAGACACCAGCTGCCCAAAGTGTAATGAAATGAAATCGAATCGTCTCATGTCCTCCTTTGCCTCTCAAATCAAAGGGGATCATAAGACTGGGTTTCGAGAAATGAAAGCCTACGATATGCTGAACGATCGTATGGATCGATTTAAAAAGCTTCCTCCCATCATGGGTGGTGCGAGAGCTCTACCAACTGAACAAAACATGGCACCTCCATCCGATTCGGGAGCATCGGGACCTGGAGAGGGGTAACCCCATCACTGGACCCTCACGTAACATTCTATCGTGACCGCTTGATTAAAATCGGGAGACGGAAAACAACTGCAAGCACGACCTGAATCGGACCACAGCTCCTTCACGAACAAATCTTGAACAATAGACTCATGAACCCATTTGCACCTCCACAACATAGACAGGCACGATACCTACTGAGATTTGGACTTTCGGCCCTCTTACTTACCTGTGCTGTCGTCTTTGAGATTTCCTTTTCCTTTGCACAAGAGAAAGAACTCACGGGAAACTGTTTGGTGATTGGCAATGGTCCAGAACGGTACGCCATTGAAGCCTTGGGTAAAAATTTTGAGGAACTTCACCCCAAAGCCAACATTGACTTCTTTTGGCATCAAAATGCTCGCCCAGTGGAAGAAGTCGAACGCGGGGATGCCGACATCGCCGTCACGGGAGAATTGGAAGACAAGTTGCCTTCAACGATCATCGCCTGGGACGGGGTCGCCGTCGTCACCAATTTTGCCAATCCCATTGAAGCGATTTCCTCTGACCAGCTCAAACAGATTTTTGAAGGAACACTCAAATATTGGTCTCAAGTGTATGAAGAAGGGCCCGAGACACGCATTCGGATCATTCACCGAACCTGGAATCAAAATATCCGGCAAACGTTGGAGCAATACCTCAAACTGGATACCACCCAAAAAGTGCGTGCCAAGATTGTTGAAGAAGAGCAACAGACGTTTAAATCCCTCAATGGCGATATCTATGCCATCTCCTATGTCTCCATGGGACCAGCCCTCCAAGCACGAAAGGACGGGTACGGCGTCACTTTACTCTTTATCGATGGGATCGAGCCTGAATACCAGACCGTCCTTGATGCCACCTATCCCATTCGACGTCCCGTGGTGTTTGTAATGAAAAAAGAACAGAATCCCGTGGCCAAAGCCTTTTTGGAATATGTCCTCTCCCCTGCCGGCCAACGTGGGATCAAATCAGGCGGAAGCGGATTATTTCAGGACCGAAACAGTGCGGTCGTGAAATATTACCCCCTGAAGGGGCAATAACTATAGTATAGGTTTATCCCTGGCCCTCTTGACATCTGCCCGACTGGGCGTGCTACATACGCCATCAATCCACACATTTAGCCCCTCTCTGGCAACCGATTCCACCGGGACAGCCATCCACAATATCCGTTGATCATAGGGCGCTGAACTTTACGGATGACTGGTAGGATCGACTATGTTTAAAAAAATCCTTGTAGCCAATCGTGGTGAAATTGCGATGCGAGTTATCCGCGCATGCCGCGAACTCAATATTGCCACCGTCGCCATCTACGCGGAATGCGACGCCACCGCCATTTACGTCAAAAAAGCCAATGAAGCTTACTTGGTCGGACCTGGTCCCGTTCAAGGGTTTTTGGATGCCAGACAAATCGTCAATCTTGCCAAACGAGTTGGAGCTGATGCCATACACCCAGGCTATGGGTTTCTCTCTGAAAACGCGGAATTTGCCCAATTATGCGAGGATGCCGGCGTCACCTTCATTGGCCCTTCTCCCCGAGCCCTCCATCTCTTAGGTGATAAAATTCAAGCGCGTGAACTCGCGAAACAAGTCGGCGTCCCCGTGGTACCAGGGACCGATGGTCCAGTGGAATCCTATGAAGATGGTCTGAAGTTCTGCCATTCCGCGGGCTATCCCGTCATGGTCAAAGCCAGTGCCGGTGGTGGTGGGCGAGGACTTCGAGTCGTAAACTCAGACGAGGAACTCAAAGAAGCCATGGAATCCGGGGCGCGAGAGGCGAATGCCGCCTTTGGCAACCCCGAGTTATTTATTGAAAAGTATGTGGACCGTCCACATCATATCGAATTCCAATTGCTTGCGGATAAATATGGCTACGTCGTCCACCTGGGCGAACGCGACTGTTCCATTCAGCGCCGCCATCAAAAAATCATTGAAATTGCCCCCTCGCTGATCCTCACCCCACGCCTCAGGGCACAAATGGGGGAAGCCGCCATCTCACTCGCACGCGCTGCCGAATTCTATAACGCCGGCACCATTGAATTTTTGCTGGATCAAGATGGCCGATACTATTTCATGGAAATGAACCCTCGCATCCAAGTCGAGCACACCGTCACCGAACAAATCACCACCGTGGATATTGTCCAAACACAAATTTGGATTGCCGCTGGACGTCCACTGGTCTTTAGCCAACACGAAATTAGTCTGCAAGGCTTCGCCATTCAATGTCGGATTAACGCCGAAGACCCACAAAACGGCTTTCGACCCTCATCCGGAAAAGTGACAGCGTATTTGTCTCCTGGTGGCGTGGGAGTGCGTATTGACGGTGTGGTGTACAAAGATTACACGGTACCGCCCTACTACGATGCTCTGTTAACTAAACTGACGGTTCAGGGGCGAACGTGGGATGAAACAGTCCGCCGTACGCATCGGTCACTTGAAGAATTTGTCTTGCGCGGGGTCAAGACGACCATTCCCTTTATGATGAAGATCATGGAAGAACCGGATTTTCGGGCTGGACGTTTTGACACTTCCTACTTAGAAACGCACCCGGAATTATTCGAGTATGAACATGCCCTCGAACCCGAGGATATGATTATCGCCATCTCGGCTGCCATCGCGGCTTATGAGGGACTATAGGCCCCCTTGGCGACCTACACATTCTTTTAAACGTAAAGGCACTTTATGGCACAGAAACCAAAGCCACCGACGAAACCAAAAGCCGCACCACAGGCAGCCGTAAAAAAGAAGGCCGTAAAAAAACAAACAGACTCCTTTGAGCTAGAGCCGTCGAAAAGTCGAAAGCTCTACCTCACCGATGTCGCGTTGCGTGACGGACATCAATCCCTCTTGGCCACCCGAATGCGAACGGAAGATCTCATCCCCGCTGCCCAGGAACTGGATAAGGTTGGGTTCTGGTCATTGGAGGTCTGGGGCGGTGCCACCTTTGATGCCTGTTTACGGTTCTTAAAAGAAGACCCCTGGGAGCGCCTAAAAACCTTCCGCAAGGCTGCCCCAAATACCCGCCTCCAAATGTTACTGCGCGGACAAAACTTGGTCGGTTATCGCCACTATGCTGACGATGTGTTGAAAGAATTCATTGTAAAGTCAGCGGAACATGGCATTGATGTGTTTCGAATCTTTGATGCCCTCAACGACATTCGCAACATCAAGCCGGCCATGAAGGTCGTCAAGCAGTGCAAGAAACATGTTGAAGCCACAATTTGCTATACCGTGAGTCCTGTCCATAGCCTGCACCATTATGTGGAACAGGCCAAAGAACTCGAAGACCTTGGGACAGACTCCATCTGCATCAAAGATATGGCCGGTTTACTCCCCCCGTTTGAAGCCTACGAATTAGTCAAACGCATGAAAGCCGCCGTTCGTGTGCCAATTCATCTCCACACGCATTACACCTCCGGGATGGCCTCCATGTCTTCGCTCATGGCCATTCTTGGTGGCCTTGATATTTTAGATACGGCCATGTCTCCCCTCTCCGGCGGCACATCGCATCCTCCTACTGAAACATTTATTGCCGCATTGAAGGGCACGCCGTACGATACAGGGTTAGATCTGAAACAGCTGACACCGGCAGCCGCCCTTCTACGGGAGGCCCGAAAAAAATATCACCAATTTGAAAGTGACTTTACGGGGGTCGATACTGACATTTTGCTTTCCCAGGTACCAGGCGGCATGCTCTCGAATCTCGCCTCGCAATTGGCTGAACAAAATGCCATTGAAAAAATGCAGGAAGTGTTAGAAGAAATCCCCAAGGTTCGCAAAGATATGGGATATCCCCCTCTTGTCACGCCGAGCAGCCAAATCGTGGGAAGCCAGGCGACAATGAATGTTCTGACAGGGGAACGATATAAAGTCATCACCAACGAAACGAAAAATTACTTCCTCGGGTTTTACGGAAAACCACCCGGTTCGTTAGACTCCAAAGTTCGGCAAAAAGCTATGGCGGGGGAAAAACCCATCACAGGCAGGCCAGCGGATAATTTAGACCCAGAATTGAAAGTAGCCAAAAAGGAATTATCTGAGCATCAAGTCTCGCCGGAAGATATTTTGTCCTATGCGCTCTTCCCGTCGGTGGCATTACAATTCATCGATGAACGAGAACGAGGTGAGCTCAAACCCGAAGTGCTCGAACCGATTTCACAAGGTGGAAAATCCCCAACGGCTCAGAATCTTCACTTGGCCCCCGTCGAATTTCGGGTGATGTTGCATGGGGAAACGTATCATATTCATGTGTCCGGTTCAGGACAAACGATTGATGGACGTAAACCCTATTACATCAAAGTGGATGACAAGCTCGAAGAGGTCTACCTTGAACCGTTGCAGGAAGTCTTGGCCAGCGGTCCTGAAGCACCAATTAGTTCAGGCACCGCCAAGGGTGGACGCCCCAAACCCAGCGGACCAGGGGATGTCACGACCCCAATGCCGGGTCGGGTGGTCAAAGTTCTGGTAGCTGAGGGGGATCAGGTCGCCAATGGCAACCCCCTGCTGGTGATCGAAGCCATGAAAATGGAGAATCAAGTCACAGCACCGATGGACGGAACCGTCAAAGCCATTCATGTCAAAGAAGGCGATCAGGTGAACTCCGACGAAACCCTGATCCAAATTGAATAAGTCAAAGTTGAAAACACGATCGTGACGAGTGCATCGACGCACGATACAGAAAAGACAGCCATCAATTCTCCCGGCAGCATGCCTATCTCCCTGCACGTGTCCATTCCTTTACTGCTCCTCACCATTCTTGTGACTAGCTGCACCACCATATCACCAGCACCTCCCCAACACATCAACCTCGTACACCGACATACCGTCCAGACCACGACCGTCAAGGGTCACACACTCGCCTATCTCGACGAAGGGGAAGGTCAGCCTATTATCCTCATTCACGGCTTCGGCGGATCCATGTGGCAATGGGAACATCAACAAGAAGAACTAGCCCAACATTTTCGAGTCATCACCCTCGACATGTTGGGATCAGGACTCTCAGATAAACCAATCACTGATTACACACCGAGCTTTATGCTCAACTCTCTCACAGAATTTATGGATAATCTCGACATCCCACAGGCCACGCTCATAGGCAATTCCCTAGGCGCAGGGGTGGCGATAGGCATGTCCTTGACCTACCCAGAACGTGTATCCAAACTTATCCTCATCGATGGATTTCCAGCCAATGTCGTAGAAAGTATCGCCTCGCCTTCATACAAACGATTTGTTCACAACAGACCCCCAATGTGGTTGGCACGCTTTGGCCTGTGGCTCGCCGGTCGATGGGCGACTGAACGCATCTTGAACGAAATCATTCATGACCAGACCTTCATCACTCCAGTCGTCATTGAACGATCCTACCAAAACCGAGAGTCCCCCGGATTTCTTCCGCCACTCTATTCTCAAGCCGAGCAGATACCCGAATGGGAAAAACAGTTCGCGCCACGATTAACCAACATCACTCAACCCACGCTCATCATCTGGGGAACACATGACAAGGTCTTTCCTCCAACGGTCGGACAAACCATGCACGCAACACTGCCCCACAGCACATTCCTTGAAGTGCCCAACGCCGGCCATATCCCACAATGGGAAAGTCCCCAAGTCGTAAACCCCGCACTCCTGAAATTTCTTCAGTCAAATTAATCGGCAACCACATTGGGGGTTTCCCTTTCCCTTCGTGGAAAAATGAGGTTACATGGGTAGCTCACTTGGGAAATTATAATTTTCAGGGTTTCGGCCCTGCGCAAAAACCTGGTTAAAAAATAATAATCACCTTGACCCTAGGGTATACGCTCAGTAAGATCGACTCATGGCACGTTTCCCCTTTGACCCTCGATCCTTTGGCGCAAAGCCTGGTCGCATACAACCTCAACCTGCGCCTCCTCAGGCAAACCCCAATGCCCAGTTTCGATCGTTGAATGCCTCTCTGCTGTATTGCCCGATCTGTAAGGAAGCCACCCCTGCTCGCGAACGCCTGTTGTTAGTTCTCCCCTCCGGAAACAAATACGAATATGTCTGCGCCCACTGCGGCACCTCTACCGGTGAAAAAACCGACCAGAACCAGCAGGATACCCAGCTCATTATCCCATAAGGGAACAACCTTCCCCACGCATGACTCCTCACGCATGATGAAACTTGCGGTGCAAGCGAGTGAGGCTTTCGTTATCCCCACGGACGACCAACAAAATTACGTTTTCAACGGCTAGGGCCTGTTGAATATTTCATGGCCATTACCCATAAATGCTTCAGGTCAGACTACTCACGTCATTGGGAGGGAATGTTCAAAAAAGTCCGTCCAGCAAGGCCGCAGCCATTTTGACGCGCGGAGCGTACTCTTAGTACGTGAGCACGGCAAACTGGCGAGAACGCCGCTGGCGGCTTTTTTCAACATTCCCTGCTAGCTATTTTCTGCTTTCGGAACCGGCAGGCCTTCCATGGCCATGATGCGGAGGGCGTTAGTGGTGGGACAGGGACCCGTGCGAAGTTGATAGTCGAACTTGAGTTCCTTCTCATCGACGGTTTCTTGGAAATGAATGTTGGTAATGCCTGAGAACTCGTCTTCAAGTCGAGCGAGTTCTAAATCATGTGTCGTGACGAGCCCTAACCCATGCCCAGTAGTTAGTTCTCGGATAAACGCTTCGCTGCCCAATAATCGTTCACGATTATTCGTCCCTTTAAAAATTTCGTCGATCAGAAATAACACGGGGTCCCGTTCGGCATGCCCAACGGCCACTAAGATGCTTTTCAACCGTTTGACTTCCGCATAAAAATACGACAGTCCTTCCTCTAGAGAATCCCCCACTCGGAGACATGAATGGAGAGACATCCAGGACCAGTTCCAGCTCTCTGCACAGACGGGCGCCCCGGCTTGGGCCAGGCACACGTTGATGCCAATGGTCCGCAAAAATGTACTTTTCCCTGACATGTTCGATCCCGTGACTAAATACAGTTGGCCCACGGATTGAAGATCAAAATCATTTCTCACACGTTTGTCATGAGCCAACAAGGGATGCCCTATGTTCCTCGTCACCACTCCGGCTTCTTGCGCCCCAGGATTTTCCCGGCGTATTGGCCAGGTATAGCCAGGATTGAGAAACGCAAAGGTACTTAGACACATGGCGGCATCGATCGTGGCCATCTGCTCCAACCACACTGGCAACACCGGTCGGAGACGCTGACAGACTTTTTGCAAATACCACGTCCACGCCATATCCCAGGGCACCACCAAGTTCACGGCCATATGAATTAAGGGATGGCCCTTGATACTCAATCCGCTACAAATTTTGGCTAACTGTTTGATGGCCAAGGACGGCGGCTCATCCCCAGTTCGCAAAGGTTCAGTGACCTGGCGAATGGCTGTCTCATGTTTGAACGATCTCTTTTCTAAGACCCCAATCACCGCTGCCAGTTTTTCCAGTTCCATCTGTAAGTTGAGGGTTCGTTCAAAGACATGACTCAGGCGGCCACCAGTCATTAACATGAGGAAGCCATAAGAGAGAAACGAGATAATCCAATACCCCGGACCCAAACCTAACGCCCAAACGAGAAACAACACGACATTGATACTCGCCAATATGCCTGCGGCAGTGAGGAGGAGTTGCAGGTATGGAATATCAAACGTATGTTTCAGCAGCACATGAATGCGATCCCCATTGATGGGCACATGGCTCACCATTTTGGCGACAAGACGCAGGCGATCGCGTAACCCGGAAAAACGCGTGAAGGCTTTGACCAAGGCCTGTCGTGATGTCCAATCAGCAAAGGAAAGTGGATGTTCGTTTTGATCAGCCACCCAGGACACGACACGCGTTTGCCCTTCATTAGACACCGTGGTATCGAGTAACCGAAGAAGTGAATGCCCGCCCACCAGATCCAAGTCTCCTCCATAGGGATGGTCTGCGGGAAGCACTAAGGAAGATTCGGGAATCCCTTCCCAATCAAGGCGTAAGCGGGAGAGGTTGCTCTGTTTGATGTGAATCCACTGTTGGAGTCTGGCCAAACCATCTTCTAAGCGACTATGATAGCGAGCGACCATCACGAACACGATCACCCAAGCGACTAACACCCAATTGCCTATGACGAACCATTCATGGTTATAGAGCAACGCACACACCATCAACGCCAGAAGGACAATACCCATGCGGCCACGACTAAATCTGGCGCTTTGGGTTTTGCCGCGTTCGAGCATGCGCGTGCCGCGCTCGATGCCACGACGAATGATCTGTTCGCGGTGCGGTCTTGTCTTCACATCATCTGCCATATCGACCGCGGACGATACGTGGTACGTTAAAAATCGTCAACACTCATGCCTGACCTTTCACCCAATCACTCCATTGATATTCTTATTGCCGCTTCGGTGGACGCTAATGAGCTGACTGGCTTGCTCAATGAACCTGGGCTCCTAGGAACTTGGGTAAAAGACCACACGATTCACGTGTACTGGGATCCTGCTCACTGGTCGACGCAAGTCCATGCGTCCATTCTTTCGGCTCTCCGCACGTTAGGTATGCCTCATCCTGAAGACGTGATTGGAATACGTGACCTTCCTTCGCAGGATTGGAATGCACAATGGGCACGGCAGGTGACACCCATTCGCATTGGCCAACATGTTCGGATTCGGCCAAGTTGGGAACCGGCCTCGACGAATCCGCAAGACATTGACCTGATCATCGATCCCAAGCAGGCGTTTGGTACGGGGCATCATGCCACGACTCAACTGTTAACTGAATGGTTGGAAACGGTGATCGAGGGCGGAGAGACTCTCTTAGATATCGGAACCGGCACGGGGATTCTTGCCATGGTGGCAATTCGGCTAGGGGCCAAACGGGCATTAGGTGTTGATTGCGATGCACAGGCCATCGACTGTGCGCGAGAATATGGCTGCGCCAATGGATTCGGGGAAGAATTGGGATTTAGGGTGGCGACTCTCGAGCAATGTCCACCATCTTCCTGGGATGTGATCGTGGCAAATGTCGACCGTCGAACTCTGCTCGGGATTGCCGAACAAATGCATTCCTTCCTGTCGCCTGGCGGCCAACTGTTTCTCTCGGGTTTACTAGTGGAAGATCGCGAAGAAATCAGCGAGGCTTTTGCCAGGCATGGATGGAGGGTCCTGGAAAGCCGCATTAAGAATGAATGGTTGGCGCTCCAACTCACTCATCAAAGTAAGCCGTAGTTGGTTCTTCTGGAAGATGTTCAAGATACTCAATTAACGCCCGATAGGTCAGGTCCCGCACCCGAGACTTGGTCGCCGGCTCCCCGTCAAGATTCCTCTGTAACCACACCGTACCTTCCACATCAGAATTGGCTTGATTACACAGCGTCCACATCTGATGAAGAAATTCAACGGGTAACCCGACTTGCACTCCCTCGGATTCAATCCGATCATCGAGGATCGCCAAGAGATCAGAAATGGCTTGATCAGATCGATAGGCCTGGACGGCATACCCAAAAGCTAGCGTCGTGGCTTCATCTTGCTTGGCTTGCTCGACGAGATCGTGCATATATTCTTTGAGCAATCCAATTTGTCTTCCGGACAAGCGCATGGCCATCTCGATGTTGATCCAGTATGATGGGGGTGTTGCACCTTATCGAACACTCTTTGATCGAGCAAACCACCCACCTAAGGACATCATACCTCTGTTGCTGTTTCGTTTTTGCCACACTTCTGGCAAAAACGAAACAGGTCATTGAGGTAAATTGTCAATTTTATTAAGGGTTTTGCCGAATTAATAAGGAGTTGGTTTAGGCATTGATTTTGCGTATTTTTTTCATTACGTTAACAGAGTTGCTCTCATTGATAAGGAATCATTCATGAAACATTTTCTGCATACCGTCTTAGGTCCTTTGGTCTTCATCGCCTGTGTTTTTCCTCAGGCCGTTTTTGCCAACCAAACCGCCACCGAACTGGCGACCCAATCGATGGCAGAATGTCAACGTGGACGGTCAGCTGAGGCACGAGATATCCGGATGGCCCACTTTGAACGAGCCCAGGAACTTGCGGAAAAAGCGGTGGCCTTGAATGACCAATTGCCTGATGCCCACTATTCACTCTTCTGTACCCTTGGCGAACAACTACGAATTGATGGCGAAAGCCTCATGGGGGCTTTTGGATTCCCAAAGATGATGGCAGCATTAGATAGGACCTTGGAACTCAACCCGAACCATCTGAGTGCGATTTCTTCAAAAGCGACATTTCTTGTCAGGCTACCCAGCCTCTTTGGTGGCGATATGAAAAAAGGCAAAGAACTCCTTCAACGAGTGATTCGTGAAGAACCAACATGTATCAATGCCCGATTGACCTTAGCCAAAGTCCTTGCCGATGATGGCGATTATCCTGAGGCGATTTCATTAGCCACCGATGCGTTAAAATATTCAGAGGAATCCGGGCAGGAAGACTTCATTAAAGAATCACAACGGACCCTTTCTCACCTGCAATCAAAATACCTGGTTTCGCGCTAGGGTCCACTAAACAATCCACTTAATTTCTTGGGTTTATTCCTAGACGTCTCTCCCCTCTTCATGACTTATCCTCACGAATAAGTATAGCCCTCACGGGTGCGCCTTCCACCCCTTCCAATCGCAAAGGAAATCCCGAGAACCCATATTGGCCTTCGGGAACATCTTGAAGATTTAAACACACAAACACTGGAATATTGGCTTCCGCAAAGACCCGGTGGGCGGGGAAGGATTTCGAATCGCTGAACGCATCCAGGCTGTAATAATCCCATCCAACGGAGAGGGGTTTAAATTGGCAGACAAACTCTGCGGCTGATCTCGAGAGGACACAGTATTCTTCAGAAAATACTTTTTCATTCAATAAGACCCCGTTATCGGTCTTAAAGAAAATATGGTATTGGGATGGGATCGAAAGCTCTTCCAGGTCGGATTGATGAATGCACTCTTTCCCTTGTTGGCTTACCACCAACGCCGATCCGTAAAAAGATTCCAAGGGCAACTCATGCACCATCTTGCCTTGAGCCAAAAAATGAGCCGGAGCATCTATATGCGTACCAATGTGGCACCCTAACGTGACAACGGAAGCCGTCAAAGAATCGCCCGCGTGAAGATCTGTGACGCGGTGAATTTCAGGAGGAGAATCTCCGGGATACACTATGGTATCCCGGGATAAGGGCAGAGTGATGTCGATGAATTGTTGAGGGAACCAGGTCACATTGAAATAACTACCACATCTCGCCTGGGCAAGATACTACTGAAACTTCTCAGGCCTCACCCCACAACTCGGCCAACCGCGCATCCCGACCACAGGCTAACCGATAGAATTTATACCGAATAGGGTTGGTTTGATAATAGTTTTGGTGATATTCCTCCGCCGGATAAAAGGTCGTCGCTTTGGTAATATTAGTGACGATAGGCTGGGTAAAGGTTTTGGTTTGTTCGATTTCCATTTTTGAGGCTTCTGCTAACATTTTCTGATCTTCGTTTTGGTAGAAAATTTCCGGCCGATACTGATTACCATGATCACAAAACTGCGCATCACCGACCGTCGGATCGGTATTTCGCCAGTACACCTCCAACAACTCTTTGTAACTGACCTTTGAAGAATCAAACACGACCTGTACGGCTTCCGTATGACCCGTTGTGCCTGCAGATACTTCAGGATAGGTCGGATCCATTTTGTGCCCTCCGGTATATCCAGATGTTGTCGCTACCACCCCTTCGATTTCGTCAAACGGGTGTTCCATACACCAAAAACACCCTCCTGCGAAAATGGCGTTAGCCAATTTCCCTTCAGATTGAGGACTTTGACTCATCGTCGGCCCACTCATAAAACTCAGCACTAACACGCATCCCACTCCGAGTAACCCTAGCAATTTATAGACTTTCATTTTCCACCTCCTTGATGATCTTGTCCCAAAAAACTTCGCCTTTGCTTTTCGGAGAATATGTTGCTTCTCATCTCGCTACCTCTTTACAGTCAGCTACTGTAGGCAATTGTTGCACTCCAAATCCCAGCCACCAAAAGGAGACCAGCCTTTGCCGCCTAAAACATCACAGGGTTTATCTGACCATATTCACCCGGATGTTCAGATCTTATTTGTCGGCATCAATCCTGGGCTACGATCAGCAGCTGTGCGGCACCATTATGCCGGGCATTCAAATCGATTTTGGAAATTACTCTTTGAGTCACAGTGCATTCCCCTCCCCCTCACCTATCAAGACGATTGGCGGCTCCCAGAATGGGGCTACGGGCTCACGAACATTGTGGCGCGACCAACCTCAGGGATGCATGACCTGACTCCTCTTGATTATACCAAAGGACGCATCACACTATTAAGAAAGGTTCGTCAGTACCAACCTAAGATCCTAGCCCTATTGGGTATCACGGTAAGGAATGCGTTGTATTCTTCAACGCCTAAAACCAAATCAGGAGAAAAGAAAATACATCCTCATCCTCGGGTTGGACTCCAGGAAGATATGTTTGGCGGGGCTCAAGTTTTTGTCTTGCCTAATCCTAGTGGGAGAAATGCCCACTACTCATTTCACGATATGCTTGAGTTGTTTCTGCAGCTTCGTGGATTGAGCCAGACGATATAACCTTTAGTAGATGGACAGATAAGGTTTGACATAAAACAACAAGATAAAGCCGACCAACATCATAGCCCCAATCGACATCACGCCTGCCACTCGATCATAAGGTGCCGGCAGACGTATCTCTAACCAACGCCCACACCCAAGAAGCACTCCCAAGACCCCCATCGACACATGCGTACTCTGAAGGAGAAATTCCTGTTTGAGTTCACCGACGCTGTGTGAATGGGTCAGAAGAATAATCCCGCCGACAATACACAACCAGGGAAAAACAAATTGCACATGTGTTTGGCGGGAGGTTTCATCTCGTGCTCGCCACTCAAACCATCCCAGGCCAAACACCACGATCGCCGCCAGCCAATGCTGCACCACCTCCGTGTCTTGCCAACTGTCCAGAAACCCGATCGGCCCAAGGGGCCAATGATCGGGATTGGCAAACACAAAAATCAGCCCAGAAAACCCAATAAACATGAGTGGCCAGGGCCGTGCCCAACGATACCGCCCAAGTCGATCGAACAACGCGATAATCGCCATGGCAATGACCACGACTCCCGAGAAATTGTGGTTAAACCGATCCCAGCTCATATCTTCTTTCTTTCCCATTTCTCCGGTTCGAAGATCGGTGAGTTCCGGGGCATCGATAAAAATACGCTCTGGACCAGCTAACCTTGGGACCTTGGGATTGTACATCGTCCACATTTCCGCTGGAGAGGGCGCATCTGCCACAACATCCACCGACGGAGGGAAACCGGTTAAGGAGGCAGCTGTAAACAGTAGTGCCACAGCCAAAATGATCTCGACCTCAATATAAGCCGACACACGTTTCACCATGGTGGTGAATTGCCCTGATCGTTTCCATTCCCGTGCAGCAAAAAAGTTTAGTGCCGCAAGCACCAAGACGCAGGCGAATAATCCTATTTTCACGACGACCATATTGCCATACCCCGTGCCAATGAGGCCGTTCCATCCACCGACATAACTCCACGTCAAATATCCTCCTGGAAGAAAGATGAGACAGACACAGACAATTCCAACGGGAGAAAATCTGGAAACCAGTTCCGACCATGATGGTAAATCCTGCTTTCGCAGAAATTGCCACAACAAGAGTAAGTGTGCGACGCCACCGGCCCACACTGTTGCGCCAAACACATGGACCATCGTCACCACCATCAACAGCCCTCCGCCTTCAAGGCGACTGGCGGCGTGACTCAGCCACCCTTCATTCACCATAAACGCCACAACCACACAAACCACCCCACTCCAGCGGCCAAGGGACACCATATTCTTTTTGACGACCCACAACGCTCCCACTAATCCGATGAGGAGTACCACACTGATCACGCTATAATGAAACACCTGTGTCTGCGCAAACGCGGGAAACGCTGAACGACCCATCGCATTGGATAAAGCCAAAGGTTTCATGAAGAGTTGGAGTGCACGAAGTCCTGTGAGACACACGGCGCTCGCCAGCGTGACGCCAAGCACCCGTTGAGCTCCTGCGTGGAAAATGGGTCGGTCGTCCTGAGTGATTCGAAGAACGGCCAGCACGCACCCTATGCCGCCAAGCACTAAGGCCAGAGCGATAAGTGACACGCCATCGAGCAACCCGCTGATGAATTCGAGAAGATCTGTCATTCGCTTAAGTTACTGTGTGAGGATGGTAAATCGAATAGAGCCTTCGGTCACATGACCATCGGTCGCCAAGACCTGATAATGCACGTGGTAGACCCCAGGGGGCAACGGAGGAACAGTCGCCACGATGCGTTCAACCGTTGACTCATCGGTGATATTCAAGGTGTGTGTTTGATGTTTCAGATCAACCAATGACACTTGGGTAATCGAAGGCTCAAGCGCGGCATTAAAACGCAACGATATAAGCGATGGGGATTTCTTTAGAATTGCTCCATGAGCCGGGGAAGACTCAATGAGCACTCCGTGTCCCCATGAGAGCCCACAGAACCCCAACACCAAGCCAAGACTTATGACACACGAGAAAAATGGATTCTTCATTAACCGCCCATTCATAACCTTATCATTGGACTTTGTTTCTGGCACAAGAGGCATGGGCTACAATCGGATTCATGAGAAATCACCCTCAGCACCAATCTGCTAGGGAATCTGGGCGAAGACTACTGAACCGTTCCTACAGAATACAAGTCCTTTACAAATTTATTGCCGATACTCATATTCCCTATACAATATAAGAATCTTTCAAAAAATTACTGATCAGACCTTGTTCAAAGAGGTGAATTATGCGTGCAAGAAACCAACGATCTTCGATCATCACCCTTGCAATCTTCCTCATCAGCCTCCTCCCGACGATCGCCATGTCGTCGGATGTCCCCTTGTTATCGACTTCCGCCGAAAAGGCGAAACAGTCTACGGTTGGGATCTTAAGTCCCATCAATGAACGGGCCACCATGTCGGGGACGGCCCCATTTTCTATCAGAGGCTCAGGCACCCACATTGGTGACGGCTATATCCTCACTGCACGACATGCGATTGAATATCAAGCCGGAGGAAAATATATTCCACAAGAAACTATTCAAGTGATCACAGGGGATTTACACGAACTGTCAGCCAAGTTCGTAGGGACCAACGACTTTCTTGATATTTCCGTCTATCGCCTGCCTAAGTCTGCCCTCATTAGCAGTTTAGATCAGGCGGCATTTTCCCCCACTGAATCGCTTGCAGGGGATGAAGTCTTTACCGTTGGCTACCCACTAGGCTGGGGTCCCGCTCTGAGCTTTGGACATGTGGGAAACCCAAATACCTTTCTGGACACCATTCAATCACGCCTGTTACAGGTGGACCTTTCAGCCTGTAGTGGTAATTCTGGTGGCGGGTTGTTCAATAACCACGGTGAAATCGTTGGGGTTGTTCATGCCATTATTCAAACAGAAGCCACTCAGGGAGAACGTCGCTGCAGTCGTTTTGCTTTTGCAGTTCCTGGTTTGGTCGTAAGGAATATCGTTCAATCCCTTATCGAAGGCAAGCAACATAAATTTTCAAAACTTGGCATCATACTCAGTGTCATTAAGTACGATGATCGCTGGGCCATCACCGTAAAAAAAGCTACTGGCCCTGCCCAACATGCCGGATTCAAAAAGGGGGATATTGTGTTGGCCATTAACGACCATGCCATTCACACCTCAGCACAACTAAAAAACTACCTCATCGAACACACCCACCCAGGACAACAGGTCCACATCACCATTCTCCGGCAAAATACACCTCGAAAATTAACCGTCATTTTAGGGGAATCATAAACCCACACCTCCACAAAATGTACCTGTCCCATCTCTCCGCCCATCCTTATGGAATAAATGAGTGAAACAACACAAAAAGACGCCAGTCACACGAAACTCTTTCTAATCACATACAACGTACCTTCTTCCCTGGCATGACCATCACCCTTCTTCCCTAGGTCCATCTGAATCCTCCTAAAGTAAAACGCCTAACTATCCGATTTTATTAGGGAAAAGTAATATGATTCACGGGATTCTTTATAGACAACACAGCCACTGACTGAGCCCCCCATACACCCTATGCCTGCAACAATTTCACATGGTCTCCCCCCACGACTCCAACCAACATTTCTATCAAACAGACACCACAGGGCATTCAACTTTCATGGTCACCAGCCATCGATAATATTGGAGCAGCCCTCTACGTCATCAGTCGTGCCGGAGAAAAGAATGCCTTCACAAAGATTGCTGAATCCTCTCTGCCTGAATACGTTGATCACCCTTCAAGCACGGGGACCTATCAGTACCGTGTATTGGCCGTTGACTTCGAAAACAATATGTCGGCTTGGTCTAAGACCACTTCAATGACCGTGGAAAAGAGTTTCCCTGCTTTGTCGCACTCAAAATATGAACTTGATCGGCGGGAGTATGGCCAACACATTCGGGACATTTATCAAGCTGGGAAAGATAAAGTACGAAAGGGATGGATCCTGCAATTTGGGGACAGCCTCACGGGTGCCTATTTATATCGGACAGCTGCGGAATCCGCGTTAGGACGTTATTCAATAGAAGCTCGTGGTCGCGCAGGATGGAAAACCTCAAGTGGACGAGAAATTATTGATAGTGACTTGAAACAGGTTAACCCAGAATTCTGTTTCATTCTGTATGGAACAAATAACCGAAAAGACGCCTCGAGTAATGCTCAAGCGATGAAAGATTTACTCAAGATAGCCCAAGCCTGTGCCAAGAACGGAACCGTGCCCATTATTGCCACCATTCCCCCCTCATTTAAAAAACATTCACAAGGAGAAGAGGGGGATTTTAACGAGGCTCTGGTGGAAACCTGCAAGGAGCACCACATTCCCGTTGCCTACCTCTTTGAAGAAATCCAAGCTCAGTCCGACCCAAGAAGCTACTTTGTTCGTGATGGGGTCCATTGGCATAAGAAGGCCTTCCCCCTGACTGGCAAGGTCTGGAAACAAGCCATGGAGCAGGTGATGTTTGTGCTCCTTGATCGTCCTGATTAAGTCTATTGACCTTCAGGAAGCAAATCTCGGATTCACGCAAACCCGTCGTCGCAGGGTTGGGAAACCATGAGGGGACTACTCATTCGGCAGGACCAAATACTTAACGCATCTGGTTATTATTCGGAACATACTCATCGACACGGTCAATAAACCACAGACCTTCTTCGCCCTTCACAAGGGAATACAATTCATCTTTGACCGCAGAGCCCATCCAAGACGAGATGGGAACACGAAGAATGACGCGAGCTTCGTTGCCCTGAATGTCTTCGTAGAGGATCCGACCACGGCCATATTTCATTTTCAACCCCTGGAGAATTGGACCTTGCCCATCAATCCAATCTTGGCGTGGTATGCCTTGACGAAAGTTTAAGGTCGTCATATTGGCCGCCCTCTCCAAATTGTCGGGGTAAACTGTGAGCCACAGTTGCACAACATCGCCAGGTGTTAAGGGTGCCTGCTGGGCCAATATCTGACCGGGCCAACAGAAGACCATCACAAAACTGAGAATCTTCACCCACTGTAGGCCGCATTCAATATGTGAGTGAAACTTCATCTGTCTTTACTCCTTCCTGAAGTCCATATTCCGTTCACACACATCATATCCTAACACGCCTCCTAGAAAAATTAATCATCGCTGGTAGTTTCGGAATACAATCTTATTCCAAGTTCCTTGGGAACCACGATCATGCCTTATTGAATAAAATGGCCATGAGCGTTAGGCTTAGGAACACGTTCAGAAGATCATAGTTTTCCTGTATGTCTTCACAGGGCGTTCACCAGAGACAGAAAGGGGGGGAGAAACTTGAAACCCTTAGAGCTTGCGTTGACGTACATGGATATTTTTTTCTCAGGGACGAACCTTGACGCATTACATCACATCCTTGATGAACAGTGTATGTGAGGGTCCTCTCTTCCAGTCAAGGTCGGCAGAGGAATACATCACTGCACTTAAAACCGATCCCTCCAAAAACTGCTCGTATACGCTCATCCACACACTTGAACATTCATCCACGGTTTGCCTTGTCTATCAATTTAAGAAACCAGGCGTTTCAACTCCCATGGCTCAACTCTTTGAGATGCGAAACAATAAAATCTATAAGATCATTCTCATCTTTAACACCACAGGGTTTACATAATTCTCATTAGGCACAAACTAGGGGGCGACCAACTTATCGCGAGGGCAATCGTACGACTGAGCAGGAGAAACTTATGACTACTATGGCCCATGCCATGGCTCGTCTTGAAAACGACCTTCAATACCTAAAAACCGTCATCATGGAAAAGCTGAACTCATCAATCGAGAAATTAAAACAGGAACAGGAAGTCTTTTGGTATAAGAGAAAAAATTTTCGAGTCCACGGAACACTAAAACCCTTTCAAGGGTTACAACAAAATATGGAGACCCTGCCAGAAGGCCTCACCCTGGATATGTAGGCAGATCACCTTCGTTGGCCAAGTGACCCACCCAAAGAAAACACGTAAAGAGACTTCCGTACATTATCCAACCAGATACCGAGCATCTCGATCATAAAGATAAATTTTCCAGACTCACTTATCGTAATTGTTGTTGTAGCGCTTGCATTTCTGGAACAAGGTCCCCGCCACCATTGGAACGGCCTGAGGTTGCCGCTTCGATCCCCACCTTTAACACAGCATCCGCCTCTTGTTTTCTGCCCAACCCTGCAAGGGCTCGGCCCAACGCAAAATGCGAAGCCACATGGATCGGATCTAATTGAACCGCCACACGAAGATGCTCAACAGCTTCCTCTAAATCTCCACCGGTTTGCATGATTTTATCGCCCAAACCATACCGGCCCAAAAATCCGTCAGGCTTCTTGGTCACCATGTCTCGAAATATTTGAATGTCCATAGAATCTCTAATCTCCTCTGAATATAATTCCTGGAATCCCGGTATCAATCCAAGAATCAAACACATTGAACCGCCATTTTCATTATTTTGGAAAGACACGATATCATGTTCTTTCCTATTTCGATGCGTCAACGAATGAACCTGACAAAACAGTATATCGGCCCATTATGTTCACATTCTCCCCTCTGCCTCAATTTTCTTGACCCGTTCCTTTTGCGAACAGTATAGTCTCGAAAAGTCCCACTATTTCTTTCTCTTGTCCAAGCCCATATCATGAGTAATCTCGAAGGAAAAAAACTCGGACTTCTCCTTTCGACTCCACCCTCTCATCCCAATGCGGAAACGGTGGCGCAATTAAGCAAAACCGCTCAAGAGGCTAAGGTTCAAGTCTATTTGTATTTGATTGATGAAGGAGTGAAAAATCTTGAAAATCCGAAAATTCGAGAACTCACGCAAGCAGGGGTCAAACTTAGTGTCTGCGCCTATGGATGCCAACAACACAAAATTTCAACCGACGGATATGGTCTAGATGTCACCTTTTGCGGGCTGGTAGTGCTGACACAAATCGTGACTGGATGCGATCAATTCATCGCCTTTAATTAAGCCCAGGAGTTATACTCAAAAGTTGGGGATGACCTGAAAATCAAAGGCGGCGTATCCTGGTGATAAGCACATCACCAACCTTTCAGACAAAAGGAGGATACGCC
>JAQBUF010000038.1 GCA_027623995.1 Nitrospirota bacterium | reverse complement strand
GACGAATGCGATTGCTTTTTGTCAGGAATATCCCAATTTGAAGGCCACAGTGTTTGACCTTCCTCAAACGCTGCTCGTGACGGAACGCTATGTAAGGGAAGCAGGTCTGCGAGATAGGATTGCTCTGAAGCCCGGCAACTTCAATACGGACTTGTTGGGTGGTCCCTATGATGTGGCGCTGATGTCCGATATTCTCCATTACCAAGATCATGATATCAATGCGGCCTTAGTGAAAAAGGTTTTTGCGCATCTAAGTCCCAAAGGTCGATTGGTGATTAAAGATCGGTTCCTAGATCCAGGTCGAACCAGTCCGGCCTGGACTACGGCCTTTGCGGTTCATATTATGGTCAACACGGAACATGGGGATTGTTTTACCACTCAGGAAGCCTTGGACTGGATGACCACGGCAGGATTTCACTCTGTGACTGAATTAGAACCTCGAGCCATTGTTCAAGGAACAAGGGCGTAATGGGGCATTTTGGAATTGCCCCAATAGAAAAGGGAACATTGAATGGCTGAATGGTTACGAGAGCCAGGTTTTGCTGGGACGCATGCGACCATGGGGGCGGATGTGAGTCAGCTCATGGCGACGTTCTTTACGGCGTTGTTTATCCTTGGTTGGATTCAGGCCAAAACTGGAAAAGGATCCGCTCATCATTGGTTGATGCTGGGTGGCATGATTGCCATGTTAGCGTTCTTTACGAGCTACTATTTATTTCGGCAATTGGGTGTGTTGGCCTTTGAAGGAAAAGAAGGGTTTGGTGGATCACAGGCCTTGTATGACAATGTATTTATTCCCGTGCTGACTTTCCACATAATTTTGGTGGTGATCGGCCTCGTAATGGCTATCTATATGATGGTCCTGGGCTTTCGCTCTCAAACGTTTATCGATGGACAACGAAAGTTGAGAGACGCCATGCTCCAAACGACTTGGCGAAAGGTCGGCATTATTTTTGGTGTGGTCGCGGTCGCGGTACTGTTATTGTTTGTCAGTCGTGGGCTTTCCTCTGGTTTTTCCATGGGAAAACTCAGTGTGTATCTTGGCCTGCTCATTATTCTTGGAATCGTCTTTGGAGTTGAAATCACCATCCAGCGCATTTGGCCCAATGGCGCACGGCGTCATAAAGTCTTAGGCCGATTTACGATGGCTATCTATTGCGTGCTGTTTGTGACGGGCAGCTTTACCTATACCATGCTGTATATTTTGTATCCCGGCAAAATTGGGTAATGTGTATGACCTGTACTTGTGGTTCAGGTTTCCGGCTTGGCCAAATCGAAGAAGGTGATGATGGGCAGGCGTTTATCCGTTTTGCCTGTGCTGGGTGTGACTGTAAGTTTGGCATAGAGGCTACCAGTGAAGAAGCCTCTCCTTTATTCGAGCATCCTGTGTGGACGGATGAAGCTCAGCATTGTTTAGAGAGACTCCCACCGTATCTTGAGCCACTTGTTCGCAGGGAGGTTGAGGATTACGTCGGGGGAAAGCATCTTACCCTGATTACCACTGGCTTGATCACGGAGGCCAGAAACCAGGGCACTGTGGCTTGGCATCCTGACGCGGAAGGTCGGTTATCCCGGGTTCCTGGAGCGGTTCGTGCGATGGCCAGAGTGGAGTTGGAGCGAACAGCCTTGGATCGTGGATTGCCGGAGGTGACTGTGTCTTTAATGGAAGAACTCAAGGCTCGGTATTTTGGGATGGCTGCGAAGACGTCGTGAAGCGTAATCCGTGAAGCGTAAGGCGAAAATAAATATGTACATTCAGCTCGTCAAACTCTTTGGTTTTTACCCATCACGCATTACGCATCACGCATTACGGTACTAGGGAATTCCATGCTCCATCGATTAGCCCTTCGAGTCATTCCTCAACTCAACGCCGCGGTGACGGAATCTACTGTTCGCAAGCGCAAACGCTGGGTCATGCTGGCCCCAGGGTTTATAGCCTTTCTGCTCTATCGAGGGCTTAAAGACTCTTTGCCTCTTGGAGAACCCTTTGTATTATTGGCCTTCAGTGGGGCGATTTCTACGGTCACCGCCTTGTGGGCTTATCGTATGGGGAGGAAAGAGGCCTTCTCTCTTATCTTCAAAAACGACTCGTTCAAGAGATTGGCTTGGGTCGCTGGATGGATCGGTTGTGCCTATGGCATGCAGCTATCGTTGTTGGTCTTGGCCATGCTCGCACTTTTTGTCGACTACAATTTTCTGCTTCACCCAGAAGGCCCTGCCATGATGGCGTTGATTATTCCCACGACGGCAGTGACGCGGGATGCCTTTGAGATTGGCCATGTGATGCGATTGGAGTCTGAAGGCACTCGAATGGTGACATTCCCCAATGGTCAACCCTTCCGAGAGTTTCTGCAACGAGATCCCCTTCATGTTTTGCAATGGGGTGGTGGTGGCCTCATGGCCGGTGCCATGTGTTCCCTCTTATTCAGTCTTGTGGGGGACTGGGGGGTGAGCGGAATAGGGCAAGCGATTATTTCCATGGTGGTGGCCGGTAGTTTGGCTCATCTCGCTTTTCTCCAAGGGCAATTTCCAGAGAGCAATTGGACCGAACGGATCGGGTCACAATCATGGTGGGAGCGGGTGCAATTTTTGGTGTGGCCGTGTTTGACTTTTGCCCTGACATACTATTTAGTTCTCTGGAGTTTTGCGGTCTTTTTGTTGAATGTGAGCGTGACCCAAATTGGCCTTTTTGCAGGACTCGCTGGGATGACGAGTGCGTTAATGGTTGGGTATAGCTATTTTCTTGGGACGCGAGTATTCGTGGAAAGGCAGACGCAAGGAGAGATTTCTGAGGGGCTGCGTCGCTGCCCGTTTGTCATGGAAATCTTAGCTAAAACGGGCTGGGTTTCTCCTAGCCAAGTACCAACATCATCTTCCCTGGCGACCAGGCCAGCCGAACCAACGTCATAATCGATTATGTCGATGCGAAACTTTTCTCCCTTCACTCTTGCAGCCTGCTTTTTTTTCTTTGTCCTTTTCCAAGTTTCAGTAGGGTATTCAGAGGAGGTGGTCTATGGCGACCCTCCCCGTGATGTCTATTACCAAACTGAAGGGGTTCCCCAGGGGATCGCTGCCAAAGAAATCAAATCCGAGTATCCCCAATGGCAAATGGTGGATAACCGAATTTTGATTTGGATGGTGACGCAGCAGCATACGTATTTTGGCGGGTTTGTGTTGGCGTTGCCGTTGTTTGTCCTCTTGCTAGAGTTCTTTGCGCGTTCTCGTCGTGATCCTGAAGCCACCAAACGCTATGATGACTTGGCGCGAGATATTTTGCGCGTCGGTGTGTTGTCACTTTCCGTCACGGCCCTCTTGGGAAGTCTGATGCTCATCGCGTTTGTTACGATGTATTCAGGATTCATGAATTATATGGGCACCACGTTTAAGAGTCTGATGCCGATATATGCGGTGGTGTTTCTGGGTGAGTCGTTCTTGCTGGTTTTGTATTACTATAGTTGGGACAAGATGGCGCAGGGGGGACGGAAGTGGTTTCATATGTCGATTGGGGTCTTGGCCAACGCGATGGGGCTCCTTTTGCTGCTGATGGCGAATGCCTGGGCGTCATTCATGATGGCACCATCGGGCGTTGATGAGAGTGGCCGATTCCTTGGGAATATCTGGCATCTCCTGCATTCTCCCTTATGGAATCCATTGAATGCGCATCGGTTCCTCGCGGATATCATGTCGGGAGGCGCTGTTGTTGTGGCCTATGCAGCCTATCGGTTTTTGCGAACGCGGTCGGTTACAGAGCGTGCCTATTATGATTGGGTGGGCTATGTCTTTATCGTCGTCATGGTTTGTGCGTTACTCCCTATGCCCTTTGCCGGGTATTGGCTGATGCGAGCCGTATTCGAGTTTCGTCAGGAAATGGGTGTGACGATGATGGGCGGGTTGCTCACGTGGCTCTTTGTGGTACAGGCTATTACCGTTGGCGCGCTGTTTTTGGGAATCAATTATTATATTTGGCAATCGTTAGGGCGCATCAGGGGCGGCGACCGATTTGATCCCTACTTTAAGTTCATTGTCGGTGGTCTGATGATGGCTTTCCTTGTGTGGTTCACTCCACATACCATCGCCATGTCACCGAGTGAAATGAAAGCCATGGGTGCGGCTCAACATCCGGTGATTGGTCAATTTGGGGTCATGTCTGCAAAGAATGGCGCGATTAATGTCATGATTTGTTTAACAGGGCTGAGTTATTTACTCTATCGAAGAGCTAATAGAATTATTACGGTCCCTTGGGCTACAGCGGGAAATATTGCATTGGGGATGTTGTTTGTTATCGGTATTGTGAATATTGTGTGGGTGGCGATTTATGGATTTTATATTCCGGCTCACGTTCGCGTCGGACTCTCCGTTCCGCAAGGAGCCACCACTGCCACGGTATTAATTCTTGGATTGGTGTTGAATCAGGTGATGCTTCGTGGGTCGAAACTTCGTGGGCCTGTTCAATGGGGAAACATTTCTGTGCGTGGCATGGTTTCCTTATTCGTTGTCGCGGCGATGTTTACCTGGGTGATGGGACTCATGGGCTATATTCGATCCGCAGGACGGTTGGGCTGGCATGTGAAGGATCTTATGGCAGATCTTTCTCCCTGGGCCTTTACTCCAGAAATCACCTTTGCCGCGAAAATGGTCACCATTAATATGTTGCTCTTCTGGGCTTCGGTGTTTGCGATGTTTTGGCTTGCGACGAAGGATCGGCAGGTCGTGCTGACTGAGGAACCTTCGGCTGAGCCACAAGAAATTTCATTGGTGCGGACTTTTTCAAGAGGGGAATCGGCGTGAAGAGTCAATTGTTTGGGCGTATCATAAAGAAGTCGATTGGGCTGATGTTGGCCGCCATTGTCATTATCGGAATACCGTGGGGATCGTTGGTGTATGCCGACGATAGTCATTCGTCAGGTGTCGTCTTGGAAGATTTCCAGACCCCTGATGCCGATGGCTTTCCCCAAGGTTGGGAGGGGTCGCGTAGTAAGGTGACAGCCCAAGAAGCCTATTCCCTTCATAAAGAAGACAATATGGCTTTTTTGAAAGGCAAGGGCGCAAACCAACGTGTGTATACCAAGCATATCAATTGGGACCCCAAAACCCATCCTATTTTACGATGGCGGTGGCGGGTGATCTCGGCTCCTGAAAACGCAGATTTTATGGCGTCGGTGTTTGCGAACTTAGATTTGGATTATATGTTTATTCCCGTTTCCACGAAGTATGTCTGGAGTGGAACTCGAAAAAAAGGTGATGTGAAGGATGGTGGAATGTTCGGGGCAGCCGAGGTCGTGGTGCGAACTGGAAATGAACAGTTTGGCGAGTGGATTCAAGAGGAAGTGAATGCCTATAAAGATTTTATAGATATTCATAAACACGAACCTGCTGCGAAGGCTTGGGGAATCTCCTTGCAGAGTGGACCAGGGGTAGAAGTGGATTTTGGGTCGATTGAAATACGCGAGAAATAGGTCTCGCCTGAGACGTTTAGGATCGTTGGAGGCTCCTATCACTACCGAAAAAATTATTGATGTGCTTCTCGGCATTGTGGTGATGGGGACCGTGGGCGTTCTCATCGGGTTGTTAATGGGGGGCGCTTTTTTGTACGGGGCAACAGGTTTGGGTTTGGCGCTTGGGGTTGGCATAGGCCTGATTGGAGGCCGACGGTTTTTTATTGGCATTCTTGTTGGGGCGGTGTTAGGTGGTGCCTTGGCATGGTTGGTCGCTGGTTCTCATAATATTACGATTGGTGCTGGATCCGGAGCGGCGATGGGAGGGTTTTTGGGAACCTGGATTTCCATGTTGCTTGATGTGTTTTTTAGAAAGCAGATTAAACCTGTTTCGGCAACAGATCAAAGTGCGTAACACGGTAAGCCGATTTTTTCTTCCGCACGAAATCGTACAGTTAGGATAGATTGAGGATTTATGGAAAATCGTGGTGTCTTGATTGGTTCAATTATCTTTGTCTTTGGTTCATTCATTCTGATGATGGGTTTGCTGATCTATGAAACATATAAAGGGAAGGCTGAGCGGGAACGCTTGGTCGCAGTATCCCAAACAGCCAAGCCACGGTTAATCGAGCCGGTGAAGGTCCAAGATTTTTCGATGTACCGGACTGTGATGGGCAATGAGGGCCGGGAAATGGTTGAAATCCCTGAAGGGCCTTTTACCATGGGCCATGATCAGGGGGACCCAGATGAGGCTCCAGCGCATCCGGTGTATATTAAGGCCTTCTTTATCGATCTTAAGGAAGTGACTCAGGCTGAATATAATCGTTTTGTGAACATGGTCAAGCGAGAAAAGCCGAAGGTCCCAGTTTTTGAAGAAGATATTTCTAAACTTCTTGATCCAGATTTCCCTGTGGTCGGTGTCGGATGGCATGACGCTTTTGCCTATTGCCAGTGGGCAGGAAAACGGTTGCCCACAGAGGCTGAATGGGAGAAAGCTGCACGTGGCGAAGGCCGACGTCTCTATCCTTGGGGCAATGAGTTTAGCTATGCCTATTCAAATGTTGATGGGGATGATGATGGTTTCATGTATCTTTCGCCGGTGGGATCATATGAGGTTGGGCGCAGTCCCTATGGGGTGTACGATATGACGGGAAATGTCGCAGAATGGGTGGCTGATTCCTATGATCCAAAATATTATCAGAATACGCCTTTCCGAGATCCGCCTGGGCCAGATGATTCAGAGTTTAAAGTGATCAGAGGTGGTACGTGGCGGGACTCAAAATTGAATGCGCGAGTGACGAAGCGTTTTTCCGCCAAAATGTGGAGGGCTGATGCCACGATGGGTTTCCGGTGTGCTCTTGATGCCGAGGGCTATGAGCCAGCATCAAACAGTAAGTCGCCTTAAAATGTATGTCTTCTGTCGCGGCTAACCAATGGACATTCGATTAAAACTAATTCTTGCCGCCGTCATTTTGTTTATGGTGGGCATGCCGGTTTCTGGAATCTTGCGAGGAATGAAACCTCCACCGCCAGACCCGGATCTCGCAAATCTTGCGGAACCCCTTCAAAATCCTCAAGCGTTGTCCTCTTCGGGTTCTCCCCAAAAGATTACCAAGGAAGAAATGGTGTTTATTCCTCCTGGAGAATTTATCCAAGGGACGAAGCAGGGTGGGTTTAATGAGCGCCCGGAGCGGATTGTGAAGCTAGATGGGTATTGGATCACTCGACATGAAGTGACAAATCATCACTATTTCGATTTTGTGGAGAAGGCCGGGCATCGTCAACCTGGTCCCCCATCGCGTTATGCCAAGCGGCTTGCTCAGCTTCGTAGCCCTAACCAGCCCGTGGCCTATGTGTCCTGGCATGATGCGGGTGCCTATTGTCGATGGAGAGGGTTCCGATTACCGACAGAAGCGGAGTGGGAAAAAGCCATGAGAGGTATCGATGGTCGGTTGTGGCCATGGGGTAGCTCTCCGAGAATTTTTAAGGCCAATTTGGGAGGTCCGGAGGATGGATACGAGGCCACAGCACCTGTTGGCTCTTTTCCATTGGACCGAAGCCCCTTTGGGGTCCATGATGGATTTGGAAATATGATGGAATGGGTGGAGAACTGGTATGAAGAGCAAGCGGTGGATTCAAATGAGTCTCGTGAGGAAAATTCTGCGGATCGCGGAGGATATAAGACTCTTCGCGGAGCAGGGTATACCAGCCATGGAATTGATTTGAGAATTACGGCAAGGAGTTTTATGGTTCCAGACTTCCGCGATGAAACCATTGGATTCAGGTGCGCGACGTCTAAATTAGATAAAAACCCTGATGCTCCGACCAACAAAAACCCTAAGGCTTAGATGCATTTTAGAGGAAATCGAAATAGTAGAGAATCAGGAAGACAGCCAAAAGAATATTGACAACCATTCCTGCCAGCACTATAATGTCGAACAATTTTGCGTTATTTCGCATTCATTTGACCTCGTTAATAAAAGTGATCGATGAGTATCATATCGTAGAGAAAAGTGTCAAGAGTATAATTATTTAGGGTTAACTATTTAAGTATTTAGGGGTACATCATGGCGAAAACTGATTCCGTTGAAACGAAGGTAGGTAAGGCAATTTTTTATGTCACCTGCGCGGTGAGTTTTTGGTTCTTCTATTGGTTTGCCGGTATTCAATGCCCTTGTTGATTTTGGAACTGATTGGTCTATAAAGGAGGAGTTGGCATGCAAAAGATTGTGTATGTGATTATTTCGTTGGTGATCTCGGTGGGGTATTTTCAATTCCTTGATTGGTTCTTGATGGACCAGCAAGGTCTAGATTACTTCTATATTCTCCGCTAAGTGATTGGGTGAATTGAATTGAATATAATGGAAAAACTTCACAAAGATTTAGTCTCTTTGAAATTGTTCAAAGGAAAAAGGAGGTTGGTCATGGGTCGCCTCAATGATGGACAAGCTAGGAAGAAATTCCTGGCGGTCGCAGGTTTATTTGCAATGGGGGCGATGTTGGTGCTCCCAATTTTTGCAGCACTCCCGGCGGCATTGGCTGGTGGTGGTGGTGGATCAGCTGGTGGTCCTCCTCCTGAAGTGTTGGCGGCTCAAAAGGCGGCGGCAGCAGCAGCAGCAGCTTCGGGTGAGGGTGTCGAGGGCGAAAAGGTCGAGGTCGGCCGTGATGTGTATTACAAAACAGAGGGCCCTGTCGTTGGTGCGCCTGCTCCTAAGACTGCGGATACTTCAGAATTTTATCCACGGTACAATTTCGAAAGCCGTGTCCTTCTTTGGGTAGCGAACCAGCAGCACCTCTATTATGGCAGCTTTGTGTTGGCCGTTCCTATTTTTTGCATGTGTGTGGAATTTGCGGGGATGGTTTCAAAAGACAAGGCGATGGCGAAAAAATATGACCAGCTTGCTTATGACTTTATTAAAATAAGCCTGACGGCCTACTCGCTTACCGCTATTCTTGGCGGGATTTTAATTTTCACCTTCCTGACGTTGTATCCTTCGTTTTTTGGGTATCTGTCGAGTATCTTCCGCCCGGTGATGCATATCTATGCATTGATGTTTGTGGCGGAGAGCGGAGTTTTATATATCTACTATTATGGGTGGGACAAGATGCGAGAGGGGGTCATGAAGTGGATCCATCTCAGCATGTGCGTGGTCTTGAACGTGATTGGTACGGTGTTGATGTTCTTGGCCAATTCCTGGATTGCTTTTATGATGTCCCCCGCAGGTGTGGATGAACAAGGTCGTTACCTTGGCAATATCTGGCACGTGCTTCATACGGCACTCTGGAATCCTCTTAATGTGCATAGGATTCTTGGTAATATGGCTTTTGGTGGTGGTGTTGTGGCTGCATATGCGGCTTATAGGTTTTTATCTGCGAAAACAGATGAAGAGCGGGCCCATTATGATTGGATGGGTTATATCGCCATGTCACTTGGGGTTGCATTCTTAATCCCTCTCCCATTTGCTGGGTATTGGTTAATGCGCGAAGTGTATGCATATCGACAACAGATGGGTATTACCTTGATGGGTGGATTGTTGGCTTGGTTGTTTATTATTCAAGCCACAATGATTGGAATCCTGTTCCTCACCACTAACTACTACCTCTGGCAGGCGCTAGGGCGAATGAGTGGAGGTGAAAGGTTCCAAAAATATATCAAGTACTTCGTGTTTATACTTGTCGTAGGGCTCCTGGTATTTATCACTCCTCATACAATCGTGATGACTCCAGCGGAATTAAAAGCCATGGGCGGTCAGCAGCATCCTGTGCTGGGTAACTATGGTGTGATGTCGGCCAAAAATGGTGGAATTAATGCGATTATTATGACGACAATCGCAAGTTTCATTTGGTATCAAAGAGGAAATAAGATGCCAGCGGTGAGTTGGTCGAGTTTTGGGAATATATTCCTGATAACATTCTTTGTCGTGGCGCACGTCAATAATATCTGGGTGGCGTGTTACGGGTATTTTATCCCAGCTAACGTCCGAATTGGATTATCGATTCCGCAAGTCGCAGGAACGCTGTCCTGTCTGTTTATAGGAACAACAATCAATCTTATGATGTTGAAGGGGGCGAAAGAAATTGGTCCTATTCAATATGGAAAGATCGCTCCTCGTTCTCAATATGCTCTCATTATGTTGGCAACAGCCTTCACATGGATGATGGGCCTGATGGGATACATTCGATCTTCCGTGAGGTTGTTCTGGCATGTGAACGAAATTATGCGAGACAATTCTCCTTGGGCTTACACTCATACCATTGGTTTCGCAGCCAATGTCATTTCGTTTAATGTGTTATTTTTCTGGATTTCAATTATGTTTGTCTTCTGGCTTGGAACCTTAGGTATGAAGAAGGCTCCTGTAGCGGTAAAAGAGCCAGTGCAGGCGATTCCTTCTGCGCAGCCTGCCGGTGGAAGTTAAGTTGGAAAAAGAGACAGATATATTAACGAAAAAGTAGATTCAAAAAAGTTGGCCTTCTCTAAAGAAGAGAGGGCTAACATTGATGGAGGGTGTCAAGGTGGTTGAATTATTAACAGATGCACTTGCATTTGGTTGGCCGTTTTTAGCCTTGGTCGTGGGGGTTTCCTTGTATAGGTATGCAAAGGAAAAAGACCCTGAAGTAAAAAAGAATATGACATTCAATATTTTGATTGGAGTCGTTGCTTCAGTCATGCTGTTGGTTGCCATCGTTAACTATAAGGATAACTTTGGAACTAATGATGGAAAGTTGCCAGTTTCATTGGTGCTAATTACGAGTCTTACATTCCTCATGGGGGTGTATTTCACGAATATTAGTGCGTTAATGAAAATCGGTGGATTTATGTTTTTTGTGGCTGCTGCTTTGTCTGGGTATGGAAACTGGTTGCCACAGGTGGAAGGGGGGTTTCCTCCCCCAGTTGTCAAACTTGATTTTCAAAGTATGTCAGGCCAACAGTTGGGTGATGAAGGTGAAAAAATAATCTTCGGCGGCATTGGTCAAAGTAAGGTTCAGGGCGCCATTGGAAAGGGGCAATGTCCTCTTTGTCATGGGTTCAATCAGGGTTTCCTAAGTGAACGAGCCCCAAATCTTTGGGATGTTCCGGCTAGAGCGGAAGAACGATTGAAGCACGAAAAGTACCATATGAATGATCCCGCATCTCGGGATACAGTCCAAAAAGAGGCGTTTGCTGGGTCTGGAACTGCCACAACAGGTCAGGAATATATTGCTGAGTCCCATTCTTGCCCAAATTGTTTTGTGGTGCCAGGATTTGGTGTGAAGGGATCTAATGATACGGAAAGTCCGATGCCAAGAATTCATAAGCCACCGATTTCATTGTCAATTGGTGAAATGGCGGCGGTTGATACTTGGATGTATGTGAGAGAAGGAAAAGAAGCTCCAACATACGAGGACATAAATGCATCATACGAAAAGTTTATTCCTGAAGCCGATCGTCCAAAGGCTAGTGAAGGTGGAGATAAGGCAGCAGGTGGAGTGTTGGCAACTGGGGAAGAACCCATTACGGATCTCTTTATGGCCGCTGGATGCCCCGCTTGTCATACTATTCCTGGCATTAAAGACGCCGTTGGAAAAGTGGGTCCCTTGTTAATGGAAGGGAGTAATGCTCCAAAACGAATTAAGGACGCAGGTTACAAGGGTAAGGCAAAATCCACACGTGAGTACATCACGGAATCAATTCTAAGTCCGAGTGCTTATGTGGTGACTGATTATCCTGATAACCAAATGCCAAAAGATTTCGGCAAAACCCTTAGTGCAGGAGCAGTGAATAAAATTGTGAACTATTTATCACGTTTACAGGAGGGTCAAGATCCTCCTCCAATTGAAGATTTTAATTGAAACGTATTCGTAAGCTCTGAAAATTAAAACAGGAGTTTATCAAGATGACCTGGCTAAAGTTAGTTGAAGGCTACATGCCAATGCAGATGATTTCTGAATTGGCTCTTTCAGTGTTAATTTTTTGTTTAGTGAATTGGACTCTGAAGCGTGCGGGAATGGGAATTTCTTCATTCTGGGCAGCCATCGGAATCTGGGCGTTTATCGTCACCTATTTAACGTATCGGATTTATCCGCCCATTCCGTTTAGTGTTCGAGCCATTTATGGGACGGTATCTGCTTGTGGGCTATTCATGTGGGTCTCTGGTTCACAAGGGGCCTGGGAAGAATTTAAACGCCCTATTTTTAATGTGATGGATGGGATTTCTGGGTTCCACAAAGCTATTCGTGTCGTGGCGCTCATCCTCATACCCCTTGGCTTGGGTGGGTTCGCGTTTAAATCATTCCTCCCAAGCTTTGAAGAGCCCATTGAATTACGGACTGTGCATCCGGCACCACCTGCCACAACCAAAGTTCATGGGAAAACCTTTGTCCTTCAAACATCTGCAAATCCCTTCCGCGTAAATAAAGAAGGGAAATACGATCAGGCGTTCAGTAACGAACGTATTGTGGAGCAGTCCATGGGGCGCCTGATGAAAGATGTGAATGATCCCAATTTTAATCCATGGGATCCCAATGCTGAAGGCTACACAAAGTATGTGCGTGAAGGTGGTGAGATCTTTTATCAAAATTGCCACTTCTGCCACGGTGACAACTTGAATGGTCGAGGACTCTGGGCCTATGCGTTTAACCCCATCCCGGCTAATTTCACAGATGCCGGTACGATTGCGCAGTTACAAGAGACCTTTGTTTTCTGGCGTGTTTCAAAAGGTGGAATCGGGTTGCCAGGAGAAGGTTTCCCCTGGGCCTCAGTGATGCCACCATGGGAGCAGCACCTTACGGTCGATGAAATCTGGAAAGTTGTGATGTTTGAGTATTGGCACACAGGATACTATCCTCGTACGTGGGACTAACCGGATTGAAATAGCGTTAACCGATCATTTGATGACTGGCAATATAAAGAGGAAAACAATGAACAGGAACATGAGATTCACAGCGAGCACATCAAGTCGTTTCGCTCTGACGGTAGGAATAAGTCTACTGCTAGGGGTCGGTCTCCCAATATCCAGTTGGGGGCAAGATGGACCACCCGAGGGGTTTGTGAAGCAAACTGCTCCTCCAGTGCCAAGTGCAGAACAGATAGAATCTGGAAAGCGAGTCTATTTCACCAAATGCGTGTGGTGTCATGGAGTCGAAGGAGCTGGGGATGGACCAGGGGCTGCTCGTCTTTGGCCGCGCCCTAGAAACTTTGTTTCCGGAACATTTAAAATTCGTCATACCGCTAGTGGACAATTACCGTTAGTTAATGTTGATCTTCTCCAAACAGTGACGCATGGTTTGCCAGGTTCAGCTATGCCATCCTGGGAAGGTATTCTTACTGAGGACCAACGGAAAGATGTTTTGGCTTTTATAAGCACCCAATTAGTTAAGGATCGTGACTGGCAAGATACTGAATTCGAAGATTTTTTTGTTTTAGAATTGGATAAACTCCAACCAACGCCAAATACCCCTGAATCCATTAAACATGGAGCGGAGCTTGTCCAAGAAAAAAAGTGTGTGGAATGTCATGGGCAAGAAGGACGAGGGGATGGCAACGCGTTTAATCTGAAGGATGACTGGGGATTCTCCATTCAACCTGCAGATTGGCATAAATGCTGGAATTTCCGAGGCAGCCGGCAAGATCCTTACAATGTGAAGAATATTTTTCGTACATTTTCCACCGGTATTAACGGGACTCCAATGCCATCGTTTGCCGATACTACCAGCATTGCTGATCGCTGGGATATTGCAAACTACGTAAATTCATTATGTGAAAGACAGGGAGAAGTGGCGGCCATCAATGGGGTTGTTACTGATGAAATTGCTACTACGTTTACTACGGCGCAGCCATTGGCAATTGACCCCCAAACGGATAAACCGAAGGGAACTTTCGTGATTCCGTCTAAGTTCGTTGAGGGAGAGCTCCCAACTGATGAAAATGGGGAAGCATGGAAAACAGCTCCTAGAATTTGGCTCGCCTTAGGTGGTCAAATCACTCACAAGCCCAGAAACTTCGTGAATAGGATCGATGACGCCTGGGTACAATCCGTTTACAATAATGACCATATTTTGTTCATGTTTAAATGGGATGATCGTACAAAAAGTATCCAAGAAGGTGAAGTGGATTGGGACAAAACCGAAGTCAATTTAGGTGACTATGGTATTGAAGAACAACAGCCAAATGGCTCTTCGTTTGCCGATGAACAATTCCATCCGGAATCCCTTGCAGCCAAACAAAAAGACGGGTATGCCGTATTCAATGATGGAATCGCTTTCCAATTCCCCATTAAATGGCAAGAATTACCTGCGCCTCGGAAACCCAGATATTTCTGGGGCGATGAACGATTTGCCGCCGATATCACAAAATGGACGGCAGATGGTACTCTCGCAGTATACGAGGGAACGGGCTGGGATCAAGATTTCAACGAAATTGATTTCCAAGAAGAAGTATCAGTGGTGAAAGCCGAATGGGTCAATGGTCGCTGGACAGTCATCATCAAGCGTCCTATTAAAGGCGACTACGAAGAAGTGGCCTATTTAGAAGCTGGAAAATACATCCCAATGGTATTTTTTGCCTGGGATGGTCACAATGGTGATGTAGGACGGAAGATGGCGGTTTCGGCGTTTTATTACCTCGTCATGGAACCAACGATTCCGAATACCACATATATTTATCCCATTCTCATGGGAGTTGGTATTATTGTATTAGAAGGTTGGGTGCTTGGACGTCGTGCAAATCGACGCAAGGAAAAAGGCCGAGCCTAATATCCTAGTATTTTCTTTGACCCAAGGGTCTCAGATAAAAATGCTCAAAGGGGGTGGGGTAAACCCACCCCCTTTTTTTGTTTAAATGGCAATTTCCCACAGTCTTTCCATGGGCCTCCTTATTATGGAAAATAAAAACACTCAAATTTCTGGGGTATTGTTAGCTGGTGGGAAAAGCCGGCGAATGGGAAAAGATAAACGTATTCTTGTCTTGGATGGGGAGACCCTATTGAATCGAGCCCTTGGGGTTTTGGTCAATGTTTTCCAAGAAGTGATTGTTGTGCTTGGTGAAGAAGAATTTGCGATCGATGACCATACTGTTCGGGTTGTTCACGATATCATTCCAAATTGCGCTGCAGCTGGTGGTCTTTTTACGGGGTTATCTTATGCCACGAAACCCAACATTTTTGTGGTGGCTTGCGATATGCCATTTTTAAATCCTGTCGTTATACAGCACATGGCTTCCCTTTCGGGCACCTTTGATATGACGTTGGCTGAGCTTACGCAGGGTATCCAAATGACCCATGGGATTTATTCAAAACGTTGCCTGCCGGTTTTAGAAAAGATGGTGAAGGATAGGAATTTAAGACTTCAGGATCTCTTGAAAGCCTCCTCATTGGCTTTAAGAAAGGTTCAGGAATCAGAAATTTTATCTGTTGACCCTCAATTACTGTCCTTCATGAATCTCAATTCCCCAGCTGATCTAGAATTGGCTAGGAAAATCACACGGTCCTCATCCACAAGGCAAGATGAATCAGGAAAATAAGAAACCCGTGGTGTTAATTATCCATCCTGGAACTCTGGGGGATGTGATGCTTTCTCTAACGGCCATTGATGGTATTCGGTGCCGATTTCATGATCATGAATTGATCCTGTCGGTTGGTGGGGAAGTTGGTCAGATTCTTTTGGAGTATGACGTCGTCGATCGCGTGCTGGATATTGATGAGACAATGCTGAGTGAACTGTATTCTGAGGATCCACAACTTGGGACTGATGCCGCAGATATCATGGCTCGTTGTCGGTATGCGGTGGTCTGGGTGAATGATCTGGATGGTCGTTTGTTGGCCAATCTCCAGTCGCTCGGAGTGGAGAATATTTCTATCATCTCTCCTCATGACGACTCGTTGCATGCCAGACATCAATCCGGGAGATATTGCGAATCTGTGGTGGAACGGGTGAAGGATAAGACGGACCTTATTTTTCCAAACCCTTTTCGTTTACGTGTTGAGGGGCCAGGGGACAAAAAGCTATTGTCGATTTTTCCGAAAAGTCATGATCGAAAAGTTTTTATGATCCATCCAGGCACTGGGAGTCGGCACAAGTGTCTGCGTCCAGAAAAAATGGGAGCTGTCATTCGACAGCTCGTTGAAAGCCAGAATTGTCAGATGATTCTTTGCCAAGGTCCTGCCGACGAAAACATTTTTTTGGCCCTTCAGCCTTATATACACCAGGTCCCCCATAAGATTTTAAAAAATACTAATTTGTCGGATATGGCTAAGGCCTTACGCGAGGCAGATATGTTTCTTGGGCATGATTCTGGGTTAACACATCTTGCTGCGGCATTAGGTGTTCCCACGATTGCCTTATTTGGTCCAACCGATCCTCTGCGGTGGGGACCAAAAGGAACCAATGTGGAAATTCTTCAGGGGCCGTGTTGCCAATGCCAGGATTGGAATGCCGTTCAACAATGTACTGATAAAATCTGTTTGACTCATTCCGTAGACGATATTGTACAAGCAGTTGAACGGCTATTGGCTCGTTCAGCCAACGTGGATCCCTGCTCCGACATAGTAAAAGTCCACTAAGTGTTTTCTCGCTTGCCAGTCTGCGGAAGGCTGTGTTAAATTCCGAGCCCATTCTTAAAAATCTTCATATTTTATGCTGTGATCGAGAGTTATTGTGTCTGTAGGAATTGTTCAAGAACGAGTCGCCGCTGCCATTGCTGAAGCCCTAGAAATAGTCAAAAAGCAGGGGTTGCTTACCTCCGAAATGTTTCCTTCTCCTGTGGTTGAATTTCCCAAGCGCGAGGAATGGGGAGATCTCTCTTCTAACGTTGCGATGTCCCTCGCCAAGAAAGAGGGTAAATCACCTCGTGTAGTTGCTGAGCTAATCGCCGAGCAAATGAGAGCGGCTTGCCCATTTTTTGAACACATCGATATTGCTCCACCTGGATTTCTTAATTTCACTCTTCGTCGAGACTGTTGGGATACTGTGCTGACAGAAGTTGAAACGCAGGGTGCATGCTATGGCAACAGTTCGATTGGCCATGGTCGCCGAGTATTACTTGAGTTTGTCAGCGCCAATCCTACTGGGCCACTGCACATGGGGCATGGGCGTGGTGCCGCGCTTGGAGAAGCGTTGGCCAGATTGCTCCGAGCCGCAGGGTATGCTGTGGAGCGGGAGTACTACATTAATGATGCTGGACGGCAAATGAAGTTGCTTGCCGCTTCGGTCTACGCCCGGTATGCAGCGTTGGAAGGGCAAACGATTGCCTTTCCCGAGGATGGGTATCATGGAGCCTATATTCAAGAATTAGCCCAAGGTATTCAGGAACAGATGGGATCAAACCTTCTCAGTCTTTCCCCAGAAGAGGCGACAGCCCGTTGTGGTGAACTGGCTTATGAAAAACTCCTTGCCGCAATCAAACAAGACCTCGCTGATTTTGGAATTACGTTTGAGACCTGGTATAGCGAGGCGTCGCTCTTTACCACTGGGAAAATCCATGATGCGTTGAATGATTTAGAGAAACGCGATCTGGTATTTAAGGCAGATGGGGCCACCTGGTTTCGATCCACGACCTTCAAAGATGAAAAAGACCGCGTCGTGTGTAAACAAGATGGTGATTATACATATTTGGCTTCTGACATTGCCTACCACTATGACAAGTTGACGAGGGGATTCGATTGGCTTATCAACATTTGGGGCGCGGATCATCATGGGTATGTGCCTCGAATGCAAGGAGCGGTAGAGGCCTTTGGATACCCCAAGGACCGACTCCAAGTCGTGTTGGTGCAGATGGTCAGTTTGTTGCGAGGTGGCCAGAAAGTCGAAATGTCCAAGCGGTCCGGTGAGTTTGTGACGCTTCAAGAAGTCGCGGACGAAGTGGGGGCTGATGCGGCCAAGTTTTTTTTCCTCATGCGGCGCTCCGATACTCATTTGGAATTTGATCTAGAGTTAGCCAAAAAACAGTCGTCGGAAAACCCTGTCTATTATGTGCAGTATGCGCATGCGCGGCTGGCCAGTTTATTGCGTATTGCCGAAGAGCGTGGATTGACTGTTCCTGTCGTGTCCGATGTCGATCTGTCATTACTCGCTGCCCCAGAGGAATTTCGGCTCATCAAGCATCTCTCCAGCTTCCCAGGGTTAATCGAAAGTTGCGCGCAGGCCTTAGAACCCCACCGGATTTCATTTTACCTCCAGGAGTTGGCCGGTCTGCTCCATGCGTTTTATTACAAGCATCGAGTTTTGCCCCCCAAGGAGGGTGAGGTGCAAGCCGACGCCGTCGAGCCAGGGCCAGATGGAGAAGCGGTGGAGGCACCTCGAGAAGTCGTCTCTCCATCGGTGACCCAATCCAGATTGGCCTTATTACAACAGGTCAAAACGGTGCTCCACAATGGTTTAACCCTGTTGGGTGTGAGTGCGCCAGAGAAAATGTAGCTGATGTGGTGTGGCATGCTGACTATCAAGCGTTCTCTTTTACAATTTTGACCACTCTATGATTCAATTTTCGATCTCGCATCAAGAATCCGGCTGTCAGGCCAGAACCGGTCGATTAACGACAATACATGGGATCATGGAGACCCCTGTGTTTATGCCGGTGGGCACGCTTGGCCCAGTCAAGGGAATTAGTCCTGAAGAGCTGCAAGCTTGTGGATTTGGTTTGATGTTGAGCAATTCGTACCATCTCTATCTTCGCCCAGGACATCAATTAATTGCTGAAATGGGCGGATTGCATCGCTTTGCTGGGTGGTCCGGTGCCATCTTAACCGATAGTGGCGGCTTCCAAATGGTCAGTCTTTCTGACCTGCGCCGTATTACTGATGACGGCGTGACGTTTAAGTCGCATCTGGATGGCTCTATGCATGAGTTGACTCCAGCACGGTGCATGGAAATTCAAATGGCCTTGGGCTCCGATATCATGATGGTCCTGGATGAATGTCCCACCCACCCGTGTAGCGCAGAACAAGCTCGTGAGGCTGTCAGACGGTCCACGCAATGGGCTCGACAATGTAAAGAGGCGGCTCAACAAAGTGACCAAGCGCTTTTTGGCATTGTCCAGGGAGGCCTTGATGCCGACCTTCGACGACAGGCGGCCCAAGCGCTTATTGAACTTGAATTTGATGGATATGCCCTCGGTGGTCTAAGTTTAGGGGAAGACAAGCTGGCCATGATGGCCATGATTGACGCATCAATTCCGGAACTTCCTCGAGATCGTCCACGGTATCTCATGGGCGTAGGGTTACCCGAGGATTTGGTCGAGGCCGTCATCCGAGGGATTGATATGTTCGACTGCGTGATTCCTTCACGACATGGTCGGACGGGGTGGCTGTTTACCACCTTTGGCCGTGTGATGATTAAAAATGCGCAATATGCTCGGGATGAATCTCCGATCGATGACCAATGCGCTTGTCCAGTTTGTCAGAAGTATTCCCGCGCGTATCTTCGGCATCTCTTTGTGTCGAATGAAATGTTGGGAGTTCGGCTCAATACCATCCACAATTTATGGTACTATGCCCAACTGATGCAGCAATTACGGGAGGCGATTCAAGAAGATCGTCTCCTAGCCTTTCGTGAACATTTCTATCACACACGAGAGGCCTCCCCGAGGAGCATGGCCTATGTGGAGGAAGTGAGCGTGAGTGTGACAGACCGAAATGGGAGTTCCCAGAAAGAGCAGGAGTTGTGAGTATGAATGTGATGTCTTCGGTAGCATGGGCGCAAGGACTTGGTGGGGGAGAGGACGGTCCCGCAGGTCTCTTATCTCTCGTTCCCTTTATTTTGATCTTCGTGATTTTTTATTTTCTTTTGATTCTTCCGCAGCAACGGAAGCAGAAAGAACATAAGAAAATGCTTGAAGCTCTGAAGAAGGGGGACAAGGTCATTACGTCCTCTGGTATTTGGGGAACGATTAACCGATTGGATAAAGAAACGGCGACCGTGCAAATTGACGATAATACGCGGGTCAAGATTCAGCGAGAAAATATTACCAAGGTGAGGACCACCGATGAAGGGTAACGTCCAGAAGGTCAATCAATGAAAAAGGTTCAAGCGCGTCTACTATTGGTGTTGGTGTTAACGGTCCTCTCGGTGTATTTGGCTATTCCCTCATGGCCAGGAATTCATGATTCGTTGCCTGATAATTTCAAGTGGATCATTCCTCCGCGTGGCGTGTCCTTGGGCCTTGATCTTCAAGGTGGCATCCATATGGTCTTAGAGGTCGAGGAAGATCGCGCGGTAGAAATTGCCGTAGATCGCTCGGCCAGAGCCATGAAAGATCTGTTAGCCGAAAAAGGCATTGAGGTCAAGGAGGTCTCAAGAAAAGACGGGGTGAATATCACCATCGAACTCTCCGGGGTGGACAACGTTGAGGAAACCGCGAATTTGATCCGCGAATCCTACCCTTCATATTCTCAGGCTTCGAAAGAAGGTGAAATCCTGGTTTATGAACTGAATAGCGATGATATTGAGCGCATTAAAAATGGGGCGATTAATCAGGCACTTGAAACTATTCGGAATCGTATTGACGAGTTTGGTGTCACTGAGCCGCTTCTCCAACGACAGGGGCGAAATCAGATCGTCATTCAATTACCCGGGGTGAAAGATCCGAAGCGGGCTAAGGAATTGATCCAATCTACCGCGATCCTCGAATTCAAAATGGTGGATGAAGATAATGGCCCGAGGTTGGCCTTGCCGGTTCAAGTAGAAATAGCTCAGGAAGATGCTCTTCGTGTCCAGTTTGCCAGTAAGGTTTCGGAAGGTTCAGAAATATTGTTTGAGCCCATTGCTTCAGATGAGGGGCGTCCTGTGTATAGCCGCCCATGGCTTGTATTTGCCGATGCGGCTTTGACAGGTGATGTATTACAGGACGCGCGGGTTTCTATTGGTGACTTTAGCGAGCCGATGGTTTCCGTGACCTTTGATAGCAAGGGTGCCGAGGAATTTGATCGGATTACGGGTGCCAACGTTGGACGACGCATGGGTATCGTGCTCGACGGCACCGTGTATTCCGCACCGAATATTAATGAACGCATTCGAGGTGGTCGAGCTCAAATCACTGGCGCGTTTACGACGGATGAGGCGAATGATCTCGCGATTGTCCTTCGAGCCGGTGCCTTGCCTGCGCCAATGAAGACCCTTCAGGATCTCACGGTTGGCCCGTCTTTGGGGAGAGACTCCATTGAAAAAGGCTTAAAAACCACGGTGATCGCCGGACTTTTCGTGCTGCTGTTTATGATGGTGTATTACCGCCTGTCGGGGGTTGTGGCCAATGCTGCCGTGGGGCTGAATCTCATTTGTTTGTTTGGGGCCTTATCAGGGTTAAACGCGACATTGACACTTCCAGGAATTGCCGGGATTATTTTGACCATTGGTATGGGGGTCGACTCCAACGTCCTTATTTTTGAGCGTATCCGTGAAGAGCTTCGTCAGGGGCGACCTATTCGATTGGCGGTGGATGCCGGTTACGATAAAGCCTTTCTCACCATTGTGGACTCGCATGTGACGACATTGATTACAGGGATGGCCCTGTTTGTATTTGGCAGCGGTCCCATCAAAGGTTTTGCGGTCACCTTGTGTTTGGGTATTGGGATTAATCTGTTTACCGCCTTTATCGGAACCAAAGTGGTGTTTGACTTGGTGAATCGGAAAAAAATCGACAGTCTAAGTATTTAATTGTTGAGGAGTCATATGTTCGAAATCGTTGGCAAAACAAACATTGATTTTATGGGAAAACGCAAAGCCGCACTGGCGATTTCAGGCGTGTTGGTGCTCCTTGGGCTGCTCACGGTAATTCAGATTAGCCGAGGCGCAGCGAATCTCGGCATTGATTTCGCTGGTGGAACGGCGGTGCAATTAAAATTTGACAATCCCATCGCCATCGATGCCGCGCGCCAGGCGTTAGGCAAGCATGGTGTGAATGATGCGGAGCTTCAGGAATTTGCCCAGGATAATAAGCTGTTAATCAGAGTGAAAACCGAGGGGACGATTGAGGAGAAAGTCGCTGATCGAATCGTTCAGGTGTTTGAACAGGAATTTACCAATAATAAATTTGTCGTGGATTCCAGCACGGAAATTGGGCCCACCATCGGACATCGGCTGCAACAGGATGCCATGTTGGCGATTGCCATTTCGTTAATTGGGATTATCCTCTATGTTGCCACCAGGTTTGAGCTACGCTTTGGTGTGGCTGCAGCCATCGCCACGTTTCATGATGTCTTAGCCGTGCTTGGAATTTTTTATCTGTTAGATGTTGAAATTACCTTGTTGGTAGTGACGGCCCTCTTGACGTTGGCTGGGTATTCTCTCACGGACACCGTCGTGGTCTTCGATCGTATCCGAGAAAATCTTCGGGGTCGCCGCAAGGATTCCGTCCTGACCATTATCAATAATGGGATCAATCAGGTGCTGAGCCGGACATTAGTGACCACGCTGACGGTGGTTTTAGTCTTACTGCCTCTCACTCTATTTGGCGGTGAAGTGTTACACGATTTTTCATTCGCCCTTCTTCTTGGTGTGATCATTGGGACCTACTCCTCAATTTTTGTGGCCAGCCCGTTACTCATGGTGTGGCCAGGTGCCGAGGGTCGGCTATTAAGCCGAAGCTGATAGCAACTCGTATTTCGTATCTCGTCGTTCGTATCTCATGCCTGCGGGCGGTAGCGCTTTCAGTCTTCGTAGCCACTTCGGCGAAGTAGGCCAGGTGCCCAAGCATGAAAGAGTGAAAGACCTGGGGGTCGCCCTCACATTCCCCTATGTTTCTTCGCATCCTCCCCCCTGTAGCCGCAGCATCTCATGCTGCCTCTCCCACGCGTCAGTGGCCATTGCGACATTTGAAGAGGGTGCCATGAGATGGCGCAGCGACATTCTTAAATTGGGATGCCGGGACGGTGTGAAAAATCCTCTTCCCCTGTAGCCGCAGCATCTCATGCTGCCTTCCCTCGCGCGGCAGTAGCCATTGAGACGCTTGAAGTGAAGAGGGCACAATAAGATTGTGCAGCTACACTCTTTGGGATGTCGGGACGGTGTGGAAAATCCTCTCCCCCTGTAGCCGCAGCATCTCATGCTGCCTCTCCCGCCGCGCGGCAGTAGCCATTGAGACGCTTGAAGTGAAGAGGGCACAATAAGATTGTGCAGCTACACTTATAGATTGAGGATATCGTGGTGGTTGGGAAAATCATATCCCCCTGTAGCCGCAGCATCTCATGCTGCCGTCCCCTCGCGCGGCAGTAGCCATTGAGACGCTTGAAGCGAAGAGGGCACAATAAGATTGTGCAGCGACATTCTTAAATTGGGATGTCGGGACGGTGTGAAAAATCCTCTCCCCCTGTAGCCGCAGCATCTCATGCTGCCTTCCCTCGCGCGGCAGTAGCCATTGATGCGCGTGCAGAGGGCACAATAAGATTGTGCAGCTACACTCTTTGGGATGCCGGGACGGTGTGGAAAATCCTCTCCCCCTGTAGCCGCAGCATCTCATGCTGCCTTCCCTCGCGCGGCAGTAGCCATTGAGACGCTTGAAGTGAAGAGGGCACAATAAGATTGTGCAGCTACACTTATAGATTGAGGATATCGTGGTGGTTGGAAAATCCTCTCCCCCTGTAGCCGCAGCATCTCATACTGCCTCCTTCTTTATCTAATTCATTACAGTCCTTGACAAGGGTTGGGTCTCCCTGAAAAAATTCTCTAGAAAATTAAGAACTTATAGTTTTCATCTGAGATATTGTTACCAAAATGAAACGGTGGAAGTGGTCTCATAGTATTCAACGTAAAACCATTCTCGGGATGGTTCTTGTTGGCCTTCTCCCTCTCCTTCTCTCCTTGGTTCTCACCTACGTTGAAGAGCGTCGCGCTCTTCGCGAAACCAGTGGATCAAATTTTAAAGGCATTGCCGTTGAGGTAGCTAGAAAGATTGAAACCCAGATTACTCGGGGGATTAATGAGGCACAGCAATTGGCGACCATTCCGTTCATTCGATCGGCTGTGACGGGGGCCAATCGGAGCTATGAAGGGCGGGAGCCGGAAAAGATCAAAGAGTTTATCGAAGAGTGGAAAGCACGGTGGCGACAACGTCAGGATCCTGATGATTTTCCGATGTTTGTGAACCGAATTGCCACCAACTATTTGATGGATTGGCATGCCATTCGAAAATCAGACTATCTCGGGATTTTGGTGACGGATAATCAAGGGGCCATTGTGTTGAGTTCGTTGCCTCAGGTGCAGTTTTTCCATGGAGAGAGTACCTGGTGGAAATCGGCGTTCCATGAGGGTGTTGGTCAAATCTATGTGAGTGATCTGTCCTTTGATCCGTCGTTTGGCACTCATATCTTGAACGTGGTGGTGCCCATTTATGATGAACAGCGTGTTCGTGCGGTGGGTACGGTGAGTATTTTGTTGAGACGCGATTCATTGTTTCGATCCATTTCCGAGGTCACGGCCGGTTCAACGGGTCATGCCATGCTGATGTCGAGTGATGGCACTCCACTCATCTGCCCTGTGCTCTCGCTTGAGCGACATGCCATTCAACCCTCACTTGTCTCGGTTGTTGCCCAAACATCGGAGGGCTGGGTTCAAGCCGAACGAGACTCTCATGGGGCGGAGGATTCCATTGTGGGGTTTGCGCGGTTGCGCATTAGTGAGCCCTTGGCCCCAGAAAGTTTTGGTGGGCATCATTGGGTGACCTATGTGCGACAAGACCCTCGGGAGACCTATGCGCCGTTAAATCAAATGCTGATCAAAGTCGCGATGTATGGGGTCATTGTCTTTGGGGTGTTATGGTTGATGGGGATTGTGGTGGCACGACGGATTGTGAGTCCCATTCAATCACTGAACGATGGTGTGCAGCGCATCGGCAGCGGAAATCTCGATCATCATTTGATCCTCCGGACTGGTGATGAAATTGAAGATTTGGCCAATGCCTTCAATAAAATGGCCACAAATTTGAAGCAGTCCTTTTCCCAACTCAACGCGCAGATGGGTGAGATTCGTCAGTTGGAGGAGCGATATCGAGATCTCATCGAAAAGTCTCCGGAAATGATTCATCAGATCGACAAGACCGGTCAATTTGTCCATGTGAATGAAACTGAGCTTGAAAAACTGGGGTATTCGCTAGAAGAAATGTTGAAAAAGTTTTTGTGGGATATTGTTCCCTCGGAAAAACAACCGGAAATTATGGACTATGTCCGGCAATTGCCATACCAACGGGAGGGAACCTTGGAGACGGTGTTTGTGACCCGTCAAGGGGCGTTTATCGATGTGGAAATTCACTCGACCGCTTTGGTGGATTCGGTTTCCGGTGAACTGGTGTATACGCGAGCCTTTGTGCGTGATGTGACCGAACGAAAAGTGCTTCAGCATCAGATTGAACAATATACGACAAAGCTGGAAGAGGAAGTCGCCGTACAAACGCATCAATTGTCACAGTCGGAAAAGCGTTATCGGGTGTTGTTTGACCGTTCGGCAGATTCGATTTTGATGGTGGATGCGAATGGGATCATTGTGGCGGTGAATGAGCGGGAACTCGAGGTCTTGGGTTATCACGAGTCCCAGTTGATTCAGCACCCACTGACCAAAGTGTTGGTTGAGTCCTTTCACGAGACGACCGAACAGACGTTCCACACCGTGGTTTCTGGCGAGGAAAAAGTCCTGACCAAAGAAATCGAAGTCTATGATGCTGAGCACCGGGTGCTTTTGGTGGAAATGGATCTCATTCGAGTGGAACAGGAGGCGACTATTGTGGTGATGGTGCAGCTTCGTGATATCACCGAGCGAAAACTTCTGGAGGCACGCCTGCAGCAATATAATGAGGAGTTGGAGGATAAAGTGCAGTCGAGGACGTTGGAAATCCAACGTACGAAGGTATATTTGGAAAGTCTTTTGGAAAATGCCAATGATGTGATTTATACCCTGGACCACGACCAGTGTTTCACCTATGTGAATAGTAAGGTGGAAATTTGGGGGTATCAAAAAGAGGACTTGCTGGGGCGTCCCTTCTTAACCCTATTGACAAAACGCCATCGTGGTCGACGTCTCAAGGAAATTTTGAATATGCCGGTCAAACAGGAATATGAAGTGGAAGTGATGAGCCGAAGCGGGGAGAGTCGCTCGGTGTTGGTGAGTGTGTCGCCGCTTCGCAATGATGAGGACGCCGTGGTTGGGGTTCTGGGGATTGCCCGCGATATTACTGATCGAAAAATTATGGAACAACATATTCGTAATACCGAGCGACTTGCATCCGTGGGTAAATTAGCCGCTGGGGTGGCACACGAAATCAATAATCCATTAGGGGGCCTCCTGAACTGTTTGTACAATATTCGGAAAGGGACGTTGGCTCCTGAACGGCAAGAAGAATATCTCATGTACATGGAAGACGGGTTGCGGCGGGCCCAAAAGATTGTCCGGCAACTGCTCGACTTCTCACAGCAGCGTGAACCGGAATTTACCATGAGTTCGATCAATGTGCTCATGGATCGGGTGCTGGTGCTCACGAATCATGCGATTATAGAAAAAGGCTTGCAGTTAGAAAAAGAATTGGCCGACGATTTGCCGTCCCTGTTTGTCGACCCCCATATGATTGAACAGGTCATCACGAATCTTTTGCTCAATGCCATTCAGGCTACGCAAGCAGGAGGCACCATTACTTTGCGAACCAAAGTCGTTGGGGGAATGTGTGAGCTCGAAGTCGCCGATACGGGGTCGGGTATTGCTGCTGATGTTCGACCACATATTTTTGATCCATTTTTCACGACAAAACGTACCGGGGAGGGGACGGGCTTAGGTCTGTCTGTCAGTCTCGGCATTGTGGAACGCCATGGTGGGCAATTGTTGGTGGAAAGCGAAGAAGGCCATGGGACGGTCTTTACCGTGAAGCTTTCTTGCAGTGCGACTCGTGTTTCAACAGGGAGGGCTTCATGAGTCAACCCTCGGTCCTAATCATTGATGATGAACCTCTTATGCGCCTTTCCATGATGGATGCACTGAAAGCCGTAGGTTGTGAGGTGCAAGATGCTTCCAATGGAACTGAAGGCATTGAGCGTCTACGGGCAAACCGGTACGACCTCGTGATTACTGATTTGCGTATGCCGGGAAGCGACGGGTTGCAGGTCGTGCAATCTTGCAAGGAGGGTGCTCCTGACACAGAAGTGATTGTGATTACTGCGCATGGCTCCGTGGAAACTGCTGTGCAAGCCATGAAGCTGGGTGCGTATGATTACATTACGAAGCCCTTCTCAATGGATGAGTTATTATTGACCGTGGATCGTGCGACAAAAATCGTGGATCTTCGGAAAGAAAATACGGCGCTTCGTCAGGAATTGGAGGGGAAATTTAGCTTCGAAGGTCTCGTGGGCAAACATGAACGCATGCGACAGGTGATCGAAAAAATTAAACTCGTCTCGTCCACTGATGCGACCATCCTGATCACCGGAGAAAGTGGAACAGGAAAGGAAGTGGTTGCGAATGCCATTCATCGGAATAGCCCGCGTCGGGAATACGCGCTCATTAAAGTCAGTTGCGCTGCGTTGCCGGAGACTCTTCTTGAGGCGGAATTATTCGGCCACGAAAAAGGCTCCTTTACTGGGGCAGTAAAGCAGCGCCGTGGTCGATTTGAATTGGCGCATAAGGGTACCTTGTTTTTGGATGAAATTGGAGAAATCTCGCCGATGGTGCAGGTGAAGCTCTTGCGTGTGCTCCAGGAGCGTCAATTTGAGCGAGTTGGTGGGACGGAGACGATTGAAAGTGATGTTCGGCTGGTCTGTGCGACGCAGAAAGATTTAAAAAAAGAAGTCGAGGAAGGTCGGTTCAGAGAGGATCTGTATTATCGGCTTCATGTGGTGCAAGTGAGACTCCCTTCTTTGCGTGAACGCAAAGAAGATATTTTAGTCTTGGCGGAACATTTATTGAAGAAATGTCTTTCGAGGACCAATTGTGAGATCCAAGGATTTACCGCTCAATCCAATGAAGTGTTATTGCGATATTCTTTTCCGGGCAATGTACGGGAATTGGAGAATACGATTGAGCGGGCCGTGGCCTTGGCGCAAAATCGAAAAGACATCGAGGTCTGGGATCTCTGCGGGCACCAGAGCTGTCCATTTTCCGGTGGCACGGTTCAGGAAGGATGCGGATTTTGCCAGGAAGGGCTGAGTGATGGGCAGGTAAAAGCCGCATTGCCATTGAGGATTTCCACAGGGGAAACTTTAGCCAAAGCCAGAGAGGAATTCGAGCGTGAATATATATTAGGCGTGTTGAATCGTACGGATTGGAGCCGAACGATTGCTTCAAAGGCACTTGGGTTATCGAGGAAAGCTCTCTGGGAGAAGTGTAAACGCTATGGAATTACTTCCGCTGACGAACCAGATGAATCGGACACGTCAGCCTGAGTCCCGTGACTCTATTCTAGAGAGTCACGTAAGTATTTCTTGGGGGCAATAGCTGGGGTTACCCTTGATGTGAGAGCCTTTAATCGTCAAACTCTTTCCCACCTTTCCAGAGGCGAACGGTGCGATCAGCGGATGCACTGGCTAATTGCCGTCCATCTGGAGAAAATGAAATGCCACGAACTGGCCCCGTATGTCCTTTGATTGTTTGAACGAGCCTGCCGGTTTTAATATCCCACATTTTGATGGTGTGGTCATCACTCGCACTCACAAGCATGTTTCCGTCTGGCGAGAGGATCAAACATCGAACCCATTCTGAATGTCCTTTCACGGTTCGAATTTCTTTCATCTCTGGCATGTCATAATATTTGATGGCGGAGTCACGGCCTCCGGTGATCAATTGTTTTCCATCTTGCGAGAACGCAATGGCGCCAACCCAATATTCCATGGGTCTTTGGAATCCCCCGAAGTCATCAACGAAAAATCCGCGTTGTTCCGTTTCTTCATCGTCGGGTTCGTCTCGCCAATGCCCATCGCAGAGTCCCTTTTCTTCACCGCTAGGAAGCACTTCATACAATTTCAATTTACCAATGTCGCTTCCCCCCACGAGATGAAGCCCATCTGGAGAAAACGCCGTACAGACCGTCCAATGGTGATCGTATTGGTCTTTGCCTAAGAGCGTCATGAGCTCGGTGCCTGTCGTGACTTCCCAAATTTTAATGTCTTTATTTTGGCCAGCGCGGGCTAACATTAACCCATCAGGCGAAAACGAGATGCTGCATACGGCATGATCGTACCGTGTAAAGAGGAGTCTGGTGGTTTCGCCCGTTTGGGGGTTCCAGATCCTGATCGTGCGATCTTCACTTGCTGTGGCGAGTATTGTTCCATCAGGACTATAGGCGACTTGTCGAATGACGGCGGTGTGCCCGCGAAGAGATCTTGTCAGCCGTCCCGTTTCAATTTCCCAAAGACGAACATAGCGATCACTTCCACCACTGGCCAATGTCAGCCCATCTGGAGAGTACGATACACTCCATACCTCTTGGGTATGGCCTCGGAATGTTTTGACTTCATGCGTGCCAGCTTTCCAATAAGCGAGTGCGTCAACCGGTGGCGGTGGTGCGACTGGTTGCGCCAGGCCCTGGGTAGATGACTCAATGTCGATGGAGGATAGATTCGAGTGATCCATATGAATTTGATCCTTTCGCTTTCGCTGATTGGTACGTCGATGATGTCCTTGCCAATGAAAAGAGGGGGCGACTATAATGGCGACTGCTGGCCCTGAAAGTGATACTAGCTAGCTAAGAATCCTGGCGTCAAGCTGAAATGGCTTGATGGGATGTACGTAAAAATGCGAATGGGTTCTTCGTTCTCGGATATTTAAAATGTGGGGCGATCCCCGTTGTTGTTTCGTGTGATGTCTCGTGTAAGGAGTTTATTATGGAAATTCGATTTCAACCTGCCCTTCTTCAAGAAGTCATCGACTCGTTCTCGGAAAAAACCGAACGGGAAGGGGATCCTACCTATTATAATGAGTTTCATGAAGTTGCCGATCCCATTTATGAAAAGTTTGGTTTAGATGATCGCGAACCTGAATTTAAAAAGTTGTATCAATACCTGTTTGGCAAATGGGGGTTTGCAGATATTCTTCGCGAGGGCTTTAACGAATTTCCAGAATTGAAAGAGAAAATTGGGATTGTCTTGATTCGTGGTGTTCTCAAAGAAGATCAAGAAGGGGTTGATATTCTCCGCAAATGGGGAATTGTGGAAGAAAAACTTGCTGCAAAGTTTGAAGAGCAGGGGAAAAAAGGCGTGGGTATTAAGTTGATTCCCCGTCGATTCTATGACCCAGCCATCAATCGGTACCTTCGGCATGAACTCACTCATATTTTCGATATGCTGGATCCAGCTTTTGGCTATGACCCTGATACCAAAGTCGGATTGAATCCTGGCGAAGAACATCTCATTCTCAATCGTTATCGAGTGTTGTGGAGTTTGCACGTTGATAGTCGTATCGCTGAATCAGGAAAAGAGCCCATGTTTAGCCGAGAATATCGGTTGCGCGAGTTCCGATCTTGGTATCGCAAAATTTCTCCCAATCAGGTGGAGTCTGTGTTTGAAGGTTTGTGGCGTACCGATTACTTTACCCACGCCGAACTTATAGAAATGGCGCAAGACACAGGGCGTGTTATTGAGCGTGCTGTCGAGTTTGACGAATGCGAAATCCCAGATGTGCCCACCGAGCATATTCTCATGCCAGGGTTCCCGTGTCCGTTGTGTCGCTTCCCGACGTATTCTTGGGTAGAAAATTTAAATGAAAATGTCGAGGGGTTTGTCCTTGATTTTATGCGAGAGAATCATCCAGGCTGGGATGTCGAGTATGGCGCTTGTGATCGGTGTGTTGAGGTTTACAAGCTTCGTGCAGCTGGAGTCGTCTAGTAACTCTTGGTTGTTTGTAAATGAAAAAGATCCTACTCGCTATCGGCGAGAGTTTTTTTACCAGGTGGGGTGGGGAAAAGTCGTAAAGTATGGCTCAAGCATCGGACTCTCAATCACAGGATGCCGAACCGACCTACGGACGTCGAAATTTTCTCAAGCAGTCAGCTGTTTCGTTCGGTGTTACCGTCCATGAATTCGTCAAGCATCGTGATGCCAAAGCTCCCCAGGAAGAAAAAGTTGAACTGGTACGAAACGATTGGTTGCGACCGCCAGGCGCTGTTGACGAATCGCTGTTTCTTGAGCGTTGTACGGCTTGCGGGGACTGTGTGGATGTGTGTCCTCATGACAGCATTGAGATCTCCACGCAAGATCAACGACCGATTATTTTCCCTGACCGAACCCCTTGTTATGTCTGTGATGACTTTCCTTGTGTTGCGGCATGTGAAACCGAAGCGCTTTTGCCCATTGATGGAGGGGTAAGCGGTGCCAACCTTGGGACGGCCAAAATTAATCAGCGGATGTGTACGGCGCCACAGGGTTGCAATGCCTGCGTATCAAAATGTCCTATGGAGGCCATAAGGATGGATTTTTCATCTTTTGGGATTTTGGTTGATGATGTTCAATGTGTGGGGTGTGGAATTTGTGAATATGTTTGTGGAAGTGTGAATGATCGACTTGCGATAAAGGTTGTTCCCTTTCGTTCTTTATAGCCAATCGGAATCCATGTAACGTGCCGATTGTATGGACATTCATAGGTGGGTTTTGGTGATTGAGATCCTGTCTAAATATTCAGTGTAAAACAGGGTGATTTTTTAATTTTTTGGTCAAAAATGCAGGAATTAGACCTTGACTTCGCCATAGAGTTCGCCTATTATCTGGCCTCCCTATGAGAGGCTGGAAAGTATGATTTCTCTATTATTTATTGGGGAAGCTAAGACTATTCCGCATAGGAACTTAAAGAGGTAGTCTATGGCGACGAATTTAAAAGAAGGTAAGAATGGAGTGAAGAGTGCCGCTAGATCTGTCCCTGCTATTTCCCCGATGAAGGATTCTCCCGCTGTCGAACGTGCCCTTTCCAGAAGTAAATTATATCTTTTGTTATCGTGGGCTTACCTGTACCCTGAAGACGATGAATTCTTGGATTACGTACAAAGTGGAGAATTTGTTGAAGATGGAAGGGCTGCGCTCGAAAGCTTAAGGTCCGTTTTGGATAGTGACTTAAGTGAAGACGCGATGGAAAGTCTTGATAAAATTGAAGCGCATTTAAGCGAAATAGAGCATTGGTCGTCCTCGGAGGGCATAAATTGGAAGGTCCAGGACCTTCGTGATGAGCATCGACGTGTTTTTAGCAACGTTATCGCGTTGGATTGCCCACCATACGAAACCTTGTTTGGAAATGACCATGTGTTTGGTCAGTCCTACGTTATGGGCGATATCTCTGGATTTTACACGGCATTTGGACTCCAATTATCTCAAGATATTCATGAACGACTCGATCATTTAGCCGTAGAGCTTGAGTTTTTGCATTTCTTGGCCTACAAAGAATCATATGCCTTGTGTCATGATGGAAAAGAAAAAATTAAAACAGTAATTGACGCAGAGAAAAAGTTTGTTAAGGAGCATGTTGGTCGTTGGGTTCCGCTCTTTGCAGGAATGCTCAAGATAAAAGCAGATTATGGATTTTATAAATCAATTGCAGATTTCACATCCGCTTGGGTGAATTTTGAAATTCATTTCCTTGCTGTAAGCCCTCAGCCATATTCAGAGACAGATTATCGCCCAGCTAATTTTGTGAATCCTGAAGGGCAATCTTTTGAATGTGGGGCTCAGGATAAGGGAAATGAATTAAGTCTGTTAATGAATGAAGTTGGTGCTCAGGAATTCCTCGACAAAGGAAAGCAGGATTCAGGTCAGTCTGGTACTGCTTAAGTAGTAGTCGTGTAGTACGTTTTCATTTATTTGAAGAAGTTGTTAGTACGCAGTCATTTAGTTTTAATCTTTCATTAAAAGGAGGATGCGTCATTATGAGAGTGGTGCAGACGCGTAACAAAAGGCTGGTGTTCGGCATTTTACTCTCTGCCCTTGCAGTAGGTGTCATGTTGACGCTTGGGCAGGTGCCTCTCGCAGTCAGTCAGCCGGTAACCATTCCTGTTGGCAAGATTAGCGGCTCCATCCCAATGGATGCTGCCAATCCAGTGTGGGAAACGGTTCCTGGAGTCACGGTGGCTCTCAGTGGCCAAACGATTACCACCCCTATGCATCCCAATATCTCTGTGAAGACCGTGATGGTGAAAATGGCCACAAACGGTAAGGAGATCGGGGTCTGGGCTAACTGGGGTGATCAAACCCTCAATAACACCACGATTGGGCCACAAGATTTTCGTGACCAAGTTGCGGTGCAGTTTCCAGTGCAAACCTCTGGTGCGCCACCATTTCAATGTATGGGGCAATCTGGCGGAACCGTCAACATCTGGCGTTGGAATGCCGAATGGCAACGCGACATGGGTGCTGGGGTAGCAGGGATGTGGGACGTGGATCAACAATATCCATCCATCGCATGGGACTTCTATTATGAAGAACCAGCTGGTGGTGTGACCTACCCAGATCGTATTGGCCGTAGTCTTGGCCCATTCAATCCAGGAATTTGGTCAGGTAACATTATGTCAGATCCTAATCTCAGGAAAAGTTCTGTTGAAGATTTAAATGCCAATGGTTTCAGCACATTAACGACTCAAGCTTCACAAGATGTGGTCGGAAATGGGTTATGGGAACCATATGGTGCCTTAAAGGGTGGTTGCTGCAGCGGACCAACCTGGCGGGTTGTGATGAAGCGTTCACTGACCACCAATGACTCGAACGATGTTCAGTTCAGTTCTGGTAGCAGCATTCCAGTGGCGTTTGCAGTGTGGGATGGCCAAAATGTCGAACGTAACGGCATGAAAGGTATTTCCACCTGGTTCACAGCAAAAATGCCATAAGAAGTTAAAGAACTTTCATAAGTCTTTTTAGCTTTTTATACAGAAGTAAAAAACCCTGGCAGTCTGTAAAAAGACTGTCAGGGTTTTTTTTATTGTTTTTTAGATAGGAAACTTAAGCAAATTTAAAGGAAACCTTTTTCCAATTCTAGTTTCTTAAGAGTCTGTTGCTCAAACCCATGCGAGAACTATCTGATATTCCGAAATTGACTGGATAGGGCGTCCCTGAGAATTTTTTGTGGCCAACC
>JAQBUF010000037.1 GCA_027623995.1 Nitrospirota bacterium | reverse complement strand
ACATCAAACCACACTTAACCCCCTATAAACATTGGATAATCACAACATATAACCATAGTTGGCATTACACCTGTTCACAATGATTCTTTTGTGGGAACCACGTACCGTGACTGATGCCCCAGCAATTACTGGGCTGAATGGGGCGTATAACACCATCACGTATTCCGGTGGGTTTACCGCACAGATCAATTTTTAATGTGAAAAAAATATAGGCAAATTGGTTGGAGCCTTGGCTTGAACGTTATTGACTGACAGGGCCAAGTGCTCCGAGATGGGCAAACTCACCGACATTTAACAATGGTGAATCTGTTTTGAGTCTGAAGTCTCCGCGGTCGGGGGCAACGAACTTCGGAGAAACGAAGTGATCTTGATTGGCTTTGTTTGTCGCTTCCATTGAGATAGCACTTCCGTTCATTTGGTCATGAATCCCATTGTTGTGAAAAGCATTATGTGCCCTCATCACTTTGGTTTTGGCTGAATAGGCGACACCCACTTTTGAATCACTGATAATATTGCCTCGAAATTCTCCTGAACCTTCGTCCTGAAACTTAATTCCACCCCCATTGTTGACCAAAGTATTTTGCACAACGCTCGCCTGCCCATTATCGGCCACTAAGACCGCTTCAAACAAGCTTCGTGTAATGACGTTATTTTTTAGTTCCACTTTTGAGGTTCCACCCACGGACACGCCGTGATCATTGTCGTGAATAATATTGCCAATAAGAATGGCATCTGAATCGGCAAAGGCCATCCCTGTGGTTTCACTTCCGCCCACAATACAATTCTCGATTCGAACTCGTTGGACCTGCTGGCTAAAGATCAATCCATTGACATCAATATCACGAAGTGTCACGCCCGCTCCGTTAAAAATCCCCACCCCAAGGCCGCCATGTTGTTGGATGGTCATCCCGCTAATTTCAACATTCGTTGCGCCATATGGCCATTTCCCAATGTGGAGGGTTCCTACTCGCTCTAATCCGGCAATGAACACTTTTTTCATGCCCTCGCCAATAACTTTGAGGCCTTCCTTACTATGGACAGTGACATCTTCGACATACCGCCCGGCCTTGATGAAAATCGTATCCCCGCTATGTGCTTGATCAATAGCTTCTTGGATGGAGATAAATTGCCCGGTCCCGTCTAAGGCCACGACCCAGGTCGCGCCACCAGCGGTCTCCGTGCCATGAGGAATAAATCCCTCTTGGGCCAAACCCATACTGGTCCCAAACCACAGAGAAAACACGATCATGAAGACGTTAATTGATGCAATTTTCTTATTCACCACTTGTTTCCCACCTCTGTGAAATTTCGTATTGAGGCATTATCCACCCTTACCACGCACATACAGGAAGTCTCAGGAGACGGTCAAGTTTCTCGCCCCCGCCACGGTTCCCTCCCACACTCGACGTTCAGACTAAATGCCTTTACTAGACCTGCCAGGAAAGCCCCCTGCTTTGCATGGGGATGAATGGCAGCCCAGCGCCAACGAAAGCAATAATTTTTTTTGGGTTTTTAAGAAGCCCCGCCCTTTGGGCGGGGAGTTTCACTATGAAGGGACTATGATCGTGGTCGGCTTAACAGGAGGCTTGGCATCGGGAAAAACCGATGGGTGTAATTCTACACCAAAGATTATGCCTAATCCGAAAGAGCTAAGAAATTCGCCAGCGCCTCAATGCTGGGGTACTCATACGGCAAACTGGGCGAAAGCGATCGCCCCAGCACACCTTCGAGTTCCCCGGTTAAGGCCACCGTGGTGACCGAATCCAAACCCAGCTGGTCAAAGGTATGAGTTGGATTAATCAACGGCGGATCAACCTTCAATTCATTAGCCACATAGTTGATTAACCAATCCTGCACCCCTTGTTGAATAGATTCCTGATCAAGCACCGTTTCATCCTTCATGGATCACAATCCTTCCTTTTGTATAATCAAGGGGTTTGCTTTTGCGCCTTTGAACTCCCACGCCAGACCCCAGCAGGCAAGTCCCTTAATGAACCGCACTGGCACCCTATCCCAATGTCATGCACACCCTGCCTTTGTAAATGTCCGACCGAGTAAGGCGTGATATCCTGGCAGGGATACGCAAGGTAGACACTGAAACCTTTTCCCATGGCCAGCAAGACTCCTCTCTCCTGCTTTCAACTCGCCTCTGCACAAAGAGCTGTGGCCGTTTGTGTGTCGGTCACCGTGCCTGTTTCCGACGGCGTAGTGCAGCTGCAGGTACTTGGGGTTGAGCAGCCAGACAAACCCGACAAATTTGTGCAGATCGTCGAGGGTACGGTCACCGTTGCTAGAGGTGCTGCTCCGTCGCAAGATTTAGCCATCCCACCACTGTGACTCCCCGTAACGCAGGAGACGAGAAAACGGTTGGGTGCGGTACCGCAGTCCGCCACCGCAGGAACCTCGTTACATGTTGCGGTGCACGCCGGTGTTTCTGCCAATATGCCGAACTGTGTGCAGGGGCCAAAGAGTGGGCAATTTGTACCCGTATGTGTTGTTTCAGGCCGTGTACAGGTCACGGTACACGAGGTGGAATTGGAGACGGTAAAGTTCTCAACAATACCCAGTACCACTCCCGGCAGTCCTTGCGGACCAATCGCCCCCGGCGGTCCTTGCGCTCCAGGTGGCCCTGGGTCTCCCGCAGTCCCGACGGGACCTTCGGGCCCGACTGCGCCAATCGTCAGATCATATTCATCATTCTGGTTCCGGGCATTACCCGTCGAAACCGTAAGTAAAAAATCACCATTGGAGATTGTTGAGGGCAACGCCGCGACAATCTCGGTGTCGGTTGGCATCCCCACGATAAGCAGGGATCCCAATTCCCCAAGAGTGACGTCTAAGGTGTTGCCCAAGTCCAGGTCCTGACCCAGAATGGTGAGGGTTCCAACCTCCAAATCCACCACCACTTCTTTGATTTGGAGTGCCGACACCTTTTGTTTGGGTGGTCCCATAGCCACTCCAGAGAAGGGCCACGCTCCCAAGCTCAGTATCACCAAAACGCCACCAAGGATCAGTGATCGTGCATGAATAAATCTCTGTGCCCTATCAATCTTGTTTTCATTTTCCATAAATCACCATCCTTTTGAGTGCCGAAGTGCTTGTCCATTATGTGGACCCCACCACGCATACCATTTCGTCGGCGTTTACCGCGTTTGCCCCGTTTGGGGTAATCGCCCCCAATCCTCGCGTTCCCAGCTACACGCTCATCAACCTGCGTTGCGCCTATCAATTTTGGCACAAGCAAGCCGAGGTGGCGATTTCGGTCTTTAACGCGTTGAACGATCGCCATCGCGAGCATCTCCCCTAGGCGATGTCATCGGGAGCCGGGTGATGGGCTGGCTGACCGTGCAGTTGCCGGCTGGGACGTTAAGTCCGTTGGCATTTTGGAATGAATGAACGATGGGGACTTTCGGAATCGCTCACAATATTGGTGGAGGCGAGTCCGCATGTGGGCTTCCCTTCTTGTGTAGCTGCACGATCTCATCGTGCCTCTTTCCACGCATCATGAGCCCGTTGCCGTCTGGAAGAAGCAGCATGAGATGCTGCACCTACACGAATGGCTTGACGACCCTATGGGGTCGAAAGGGTAAAAGTGGGAATTGCGTTAAAAATAGACGGGACGCCCTGCGGAAAATGAGAAGACCCGCGCTGTTCACCTTAGCGGAGTCGTAAGGCTTGTATGGAAATGTCAGGAATATTTTTCATGGATCGATCATTGGTCAATAATGTCGCTTGGAGAATTTTCGCTGAAGCCGCAATGATGGCATCAGGCACTTTGAGATTTTTATTCCTTCTCAGGGTAATGGCTTCCTCTTTTATCGTGGAGGTCAGGCCAATGATAGCAATATCCGAGAAAAGATCTTTAATTTTGGCCGCTTCTTCAGGGGTCAAACTGGGATAGGAAAGCAATTCAATTTCCGTGATGACAGAAATCCAAAAACGCCCTTTGGGGAGAGGATCGGCAAGCACCCCGCCCAGAAAATACAGGATGGCATTCGTGTCAAAGAGAAACCGAGAATCTTCTGCGCCCTTGCTCACCATTCACGCCGAACCCGTTGTTGGTACTCCAAGGGGTCTTCCGTTAGATCTAGAATGCCGCGGTGTTTTTCGAGCGACCCATTTGCCGTTACGTCGGTTTTTTCCGCAAGTAGCCGTTCAATCTTTTCCCAGTCAGCATAATCAATCAATACGGCAACCGGTTGCATGCTTTCGTCAGTTACAATTTGTCGCTTTATCTGAATCATGGCCCTACCTCATTCTTCGCTTATGGAGTTTTCTCAATTCAGTTCCAATCAGACTGTATAGTATCACACCAAGGCATAGACCTAAAGATGTCTCCATTTGTCTGCTAGTCTATTCATGGTATAGAGCCTATGCGTCAAAAACCCAGGAGAAGCTATCTTTTGGTTGTTCACTCAGCATATTTCGCTCGACAGGATTGTGTATTTTACTGTTCCTTTCCTTGGGAACTCATCCAGCTTCGGCCGCCACACGCGCGGACAGTGCCAATGTGTCTGGCCCTTTGGCCATGACGCAGTCGCTCGATGAGGAGTTGCAGTATTTGCAAGAGGAAAAAGTCGTGACGGCAGTGCGGCATGAACAGCCGATTTCGGAATCGCCATCGAATATTTATGTGATTACCGCGGAAGATATTCGACAATCCGGCGCCACCGACATCCCCACGCTCCTGCGCCGCGTGCCGGGCATGGAAGTCATGCAAACTACGGGCGCTGATTTCAATGTCAGTGTCCGTGGCAACAATCAGCTAATTGCCAACCGTATTCTCGTGTTAATCGATGGACGTTCTATTTATCTTGACGGCCAAGGCACCGTTCTTTGGCCGCTGCTGCCCGTCACTTTACCTGAAATTTCACGAATAGAAGTATTGAAGGGCCCTGCTTCTGCTGTCTATGGATTTAATGCCTTTGACGGCGTAGTCAACATCATTACGACATCACCGGAGAAGCTGAAGGGCACCACGTTCCAAATTGGCGCAGGAGAATTCGGCACTATTCGAACTGCGGCTGTCCATGCCGGAGCCCATAAACTACTTCGCTACCGTGTGTCTACAGGATGGGACCAAAACCAACAATGGAACAACCGCGATGGCCTAGCCTTTCGGGCGTATAAGTTCAACCTTCATACTGATTACACTCTCGGCCCCACATCCACCCTCTCGGCATCGGGAGGGATTGTTGATTCCAACCGGTTTGATGGCCAGCCGGTCGGTGCCGCGACCTTAGCCACTGAGCCCTCCCAAGGATATGCCAATCTCCTCTATGAGAATTCGAATATTTTATTGCACTTCTGGTGGAACAGGCATTCTTCGACGAGCGAAGAAATGTTCCCAGCGGTGCTGAATCTTTTTAGACAGATTGGGCCTAATGGAAGTTCGGTACGGGCAGCTGCTTTCAATACCTATAATGCCCTGGGGCAGTACACTCTCAATTTTGAAGACCATCGACTGACGTTAGGGGGAAATTATCGCTTCAATACGGTCTCTGGAGATCTCACTGGTCAATTTTGAAAAGAGAACCGGTTCGGGTTTTATCTTCAAGATGAATGGGTAGCGACAGATTTAGTTACTGTCGTGTCCGGTTTTCGGTTTGAACTTGACACGTTCATTAAGCCTACCATTAGTCCACGATTGACAATCCTGTTTAAGCCCATCAAAAATCAGACATTCAGTGCAGGCATTTCCGTCGCCTATCGGCCACCTTCCTTGATTGAAACCTACTTTCGTGGGCGAGTGCTGACCCTCCTTCCCCCTCCAAGTCCATCTCCCCCTCCCGTGACAGTCATTGGATCGACGAACCTTAGTCCAGAGCAAATCATTTCCTTTCCTGCGGGCTACCAGGGTTGGTTTCTTCGCCATCGCCTGCGAATTCGCAGTGACATCTTTTATGATCACATATCCGACCTCATCACCCCAACAGATTTCGGATCCTCCATCTCCTTCATAAATGGAAAAGAAGCGGACATTTATGGCGGAGAACTTGGCGTTGAATTTTTGGCAACCTCTTGGCTTACTGGCTTCGCCAATTACGCGTATCAGGACATTCACCAAACCATCACCGGAGAGAACCGACGAGTTGGCCCAAGCGCTAAGATCAACGGGGGATTGAGGGGAGAATGGAACCACACGTTCACGATGGAGTTGGCCATTCACTATTATGGTTCGGTGACGTATCCGCTTACGGGCGCTTTTCTGACCTTGGCACCCTTTGGTGTGGCTTCGCCCAATCCCAAGATCGGTGAATATACCCTTGTGAATCTTCGTGTCGGTTATTATTTTTGGAACAGACAAGCGGAATTGGCTCTCTCTATCTTTAATGCGTTGAACGACCGACATCAGGAGCATCCCAGAGGGGATGTCATCGGCAGCCGCGTGATGGGCTGGCTGACGGTGCAGTTGCCGGCAGGCACCTTTAATCCTTTGCTATTTTGGAATTGATTGGTGGACAATATGAAATATCCTATTTGGGGAGACTCCCATTGATGTTACAGCCCTCCCACATGCAGGCATTGATATTTCAGCAACCGGCTTTGACCTTGATGGCAGGGTGCGTCCGTATCCCTTTAATGACATGGGTAAGGAGTCGTATATTTCCTCTTCAGTTTCTCCTTTGTTTGATCGCCCTCTTATTGGCAACTCCCACTTTCGCCCAGGACATTGCCATTCTCTTATCCGGCGAACTTCCTGTCTATCACAAAGCTGTGAAAGGTTTTCGCTCCGGGCTGTCCCCATCTTTTGCCGTCCATGAATATGTTTTGGGTCAGCCGATGTCAGCGGATCGTGAACTGGGTCGGCGGATTCGGGCTTCGAATCCGGATCTGGTCTTTGTCGTTGGCGGAAAAGCCGCACACCTGGCGAAAATTGAAATCGTGGACCAGCCGGTCGTGTTTTGTTTGGTCTTGAACCCTGAGATCCATGCCTTGCCCAGCGCCAACATGACTGGGATTCTGATGACCGTTCCCAGCAAAGACCAATTGGCTTCGATGCGCACGGTCCTTCCGAAATTGAACAGGGTGGGACTGGTGTATAGTCTGGATAGCTCACCGTTTGTTTTTCACGCGCAACAATCGGCCAAGGACTTGGGCCTAACTCTCGTGGCCACACCCATAACTCGTCCTGCGGATCTCCCCGGGGCTCTTCGGACCCTACTGCCTCAGGTGGATGCCCTCTGGCTCCTCCGTGATCCTACGGTGGTCAATGTGGATTCGCTCCGGTTTTTGATGCGGACAGCACTTGATTTCAACGTTCCGGTGTTTGGTTTTTCTTCTGGTTTGATGCGTCACGGCGCACTCGCAACCCTTTCTCTGGATTATCAACTCATCGGTCGTCAGGCTGCTTCGCTGGCTCGGGATATTCTTCGCCAGGATTTGACGAAAGGGAGGTCTCTCCCTTCCCCGCAACCTCCTGCTCAACCACAATTAGCCTTAAATCTCAACGCGGCGGAATTCCTCGGTGTGACCCCATCCACACAATCCATGCAATTGGCTGCCGAGCTTTTTGGCGGACCTGGGGCCTTTGCCAAACATGACACCAATGAACCTTTCTTTATTCCTTAACAAGTGATTCCTATGCGTCGTTCTCTCTCTTCATTTTCTCTTGGGCGAGTGTTTACCCTCAGCACGAAGCTGATCACGCTGATGAGTCTGGTCATTCTTTTGGGATCCATTTTCCTTGGACTGTACTTTATCGAGATGCAAATTCGGTATCAAACGAAATCGCTGATGAACACCGGTCAACTGCTGGCACAAAATTTAGCGCATAATGGAAGGTATCATCTCTTTCTCAAAGACGAATTCGGACTCAATCAACTTATTGATGGCGCCTTCCCGGTTCAGGAAGTTGTGTATGTGGTCTTTTCCGATTCTTCCGGACAGATTCTGGCGGCGCAGAGTAAAGGCACACTCTCCAGCCAGGATAGTCTCAGCCGTTCTGCCACCACTCCGCTGTATGCTGATGCCGGCTTGCGACAAAAGATCCTGGCGCGTCCTTCTCCTGGAGTCACCATCACCCCGTTTTCCCAGTCCAGTACGGGCGAAGAACGGGTTTCAGCCAACCACGGAAAAGCCGGGATGGTGCTTGCCACGTTTTCCACAGAGCTGGTTGAAACCCTGTTTGATTTTTCTGTCCCTATTCTTCGTTCAGTCCCTCAACCGGCATTCGATCCTTTGCTGTCTTTTGAGCTCCGGCCCGACTCGGGTTCTCAAACCCTTCAAGGCGAGGTGGGGGCGCCAGTTCAGGGGTTGATTCAAATCGGACTTTCGGATGCGTCCCTGCAGCAGGAGGTTCATAACCTCGTCTGGCAGGGCATCCTGATTACGTGTTTCATTGTGGTTGTGGGTTTGGTTGTGACCGCGCTTGTGGCCAGGCGAATGACCGTTCCTCTCAAGGCTTTAACTCAACAAGCCATCATGATTCCGAAGGGGAATCTTTCTTTCCTCCCTTCATCCAATGCCGAAGACGAAATTGGGCAACTCACGACTTCTTTTAATCATATGATTCAGGCCCTCCGACAGGAAAAGCACACCGTCGAACAACAAATTTCTCGACTGACGACGATTCATACCGTTGGGACTTCCATTTCTTCTCTCTCTTCTTCTTCGCTGGATGCTCTACTCTCCACGGCTTTACAGCAATTGATCGACCACTCGGAATTCCACTGTGCCGCTCTTGGCCTCTATGATGATCAACGGCATATGCTTTCTTCCATTCACGGTTCCGGTCTCCCCAGCCTCCTCATGGAAAAAATAGCGGGACGAGAATTCCCAGTCGACGAACATGGAGGAGTGTTGGCTCGAGTTCTGATCCATCATCATTCTGTAGTCGCTCATGACCTTTCGATGCTCTCCACCCCTTCCGACATTCCCCTGATCGAATCTCTGGAAAGCCACGGCATTACTTCCTTTATCATTGTTCCCCTTGAAAGTGACCAACATATCCTGTGATTCCTTGCCGTCGCGAAGGGTGCTCTTCGCTGTGAACAAGAGGACTTGTCCCTTCTTCATCCCATCGCGACCAAACTAGGCATTGCGATCGATCGTGCCCATGCGTACTTGGAGCTTGAGGGGCTCACACGTACCCTTGAACGCCGCGTTCAAGAGCGCACGGAAGAACTACAAACGGCTAATGACAGGCTGAAAGACTTGGACCGTTTGAAATCCACCTTTGTTTCTATTGCCTCTCACGAGTTGCGGACCCCGCTGACGTCTATCAAGGTGTTTGTGGAGAATTTATTCCGAGGTATCTACGGGCCCATGACGCCGGAACAAACGCAGCAGTTAGGCCGTGTACGCATCAATGTGGATCGACTCCGCCGCATGATTTCTGAACTCCTTGATCTCACGCAAATTGAAACCGGTCGCATGAAATTAACATTGAGTTCCGTCTCCCTCGTAGAGGTTGTGCAGGAAGCCATCGACGATCTTTCCTCCCTCGCTCGTGAAAAAACCCTTGCACTCCGATGTTCGTCACCCATTGAGGTACCTTGTGTGGTGGGAGACCGGGATAAATTGTTTCAGATTTTGACCAATCTCATTCACAATGCCGTGAAATTTACGCCAGAAACTGGAGAAATCATCATCTCGATAATCTGTCGGGCGGATAGGAAGCTTGTGGTCAGTGTTGCCGATACGGGATGCGGCATTTCGCCAGAAGAATTGGGTAATATCTTTTTGCCGTTTTACCGCACAGGAAACAACACCTCGAACAATCGCGGGGCAGGCCTTGGTTTGGCTTTGAGCCGACATTTAGTTGAACTGCACAAAGGTCACCTTTGGGCTGAGAGTACTCCCCACCAAGGGAGTCGGTTTTCGTTCACCTTGCCCGTTGAACCTCAACCCAACCCAGCGATGGTTTGATTGGGTTTGCTCCCCTCACCCGATAACATCGAACTTATTCTTCCGAATCAGATTCATTCCATTGAATGTTTTTTCGTTTCATGATTGTGTTGAGGTATGTTCGCTGGATACCTAGCTCCTCCGCGGCTTTGGTTTTGTTGCCGTCGTTCCGATGCAACGCATTCAGAATAAGTGCGCGGCTATAATTTTCAATCGCCTCATAGTAAGGCATCTTCTTGTGATCCGCCCTATCCAAAGGGCCCGTGTCGGGAATGGCTATCTCTAACGGAAGTTGTTCGGAGGTAATTTCTAGTCCTGTGTTGAGAATGACCGCTCGCGCCAATACATTTTCTAATTCACGCACATTACCAGGCCACGAGTATTGCAGGATGGCCTCAACAGCCTGCGAGGTGAGTGATACCTTTGGTCGTTTTTTGTCACGCACAAGTCGAGTCAGAAAAAATTCGGCGAGTTCGATGAGGTCTTCAGGTCTATCTTTCAACGATGGTAGGGTGATGGATACGACATTAAGGCGATAAAACAAATCTTCTCGAAACGTACCCTCTTTGACGGCTTTTTTCAAATTTCGATTCGTCGCGGCCATAAATCGTACATCCACTGCTACATTGCCCGCCCCCCCCAACTCGCTGAATCTCATGGTCCTGAAGGACCCGGAGAAATCGACTTTGGAGTTTGAGCGGCATTTCACCGATTTCATCTAAAAACACCGTTCCCCCACGGGCCGCCTCTATTCTTCCTCGATGAAAACGATCGGCTCCTGTGAATGCTCCTTTTTCATGTCCAAATAATTCACTCTCGAGCAATGTTTCAGGAAGGGCTGCACAATTTATGACGGCAAAGGGTTCTTCATGTCTTGAGCTCCATCTATGCATGCATCGCGCCAGGAGTTCCTTGCCCGTCCCCGTTTCTCCTAACACCAATACCGTTGCGTCTGATGCCGCAGCCTTCTGAGCCATTTCCGTAACTGATCGAATTTTTTCACTATGGCCAATGATCCTTGCGTAGGGGGATTCCACTTCCTCGGTGAGAAGTTTCACCTTTCGCACCAACTATTCTCGCTCCAGGGCCTTCTCAATGACCAGGATCAGATGATCCATTTCAAAGGGTTTGGTCAAAAAGTCATAGGCCCCCAACTTCATGGCCTCCACCGCATTTTCAAGACTTCCATGGGCAGTCAACACGATAACCGAGAGCTGGCAGGGACTCATGTGGTGGGGATTTGCTTGATGAAAATTTTCGTTGTCTTTTTGGATATTGCCCATTTCGCCGAGGACTTCCAGCCCAGATTTATAGGGAAGCTCCAAATCGAGGAGTACGACATCCGGCTGGTGTTTCTTAAACATACTGAGGGCTTCTTCTCCGGATTCAGCCATCACAGTGGTATAACCCAGCGCCTTCAAATGATGGCTCACTCCAGAGCGGATATCGATTTCATCATCCACGATCAGAATTTTTGCTGTCATGATTTTTCCTTAAACGGCCTTTTGGTTGAAAACTGAGGCAACCCAATGCCCATCGCTTAAGCAGGTCGGCCAAAAAAAAAGACTCCAATGGTCCTGAGCTGGAGTTCCCTATTAATCGTAAGATCATTATGAACATGAGGAGGGACAGCAATCAATACGGTTGGGACGTACCTACCACGTTGCCGAATGGAATGTTTAAGCGCAACTCGTCCTAATTTGCCCTCGACATCCCACACTCGACGTCCAGCCTAAATGCCTTTACTATGTTCCGTTATGATCGTCGTCGGCTTAACAGGAGGCTTGGCATCGGGAAAAACCACGGTGGCCAAGCTATTTCAACAATGTGGCGCAGAAATTATCGATGCGGACCAGGTGGCGAGAACTGTGGTGGCGCCTGATCGAGCCGCATGGAAAGACATTGTCGCTACATTCGGCAAGGGTATTTTACATGATGACCACACGCTTAATCGAGAAGCGTTGGCTGCACTGGTCTTTCGGAACCCCAAGCAGCTCAAGATTCTCAACCAGATCGTGCATCCTCGGGTCGCTCGTGAACAGGCTAAAATCACCAAACATATTGGCATGCAACACCCAGATGCGGTGATTATTTATGATGCGGCCTTGCTCATTGAAGCCAAGGCACATGAACGCATGGATCGCGTGATCCTCGTGACGACCGATCAACGGACGCAAATTGTGAGGGCCTGTGAACGAGACGGAATTTCGCGGAAGGACGCCCTGGCTCGGATTCGAGGGCAACTATCCTTGCGCGAAAAGAAAAAGTTCGCACACGACCTGATCGATGGGACCCAATCTCGAGAACAACTTCGCAGAGTCGTAAGGCAACTCTATCGAGACCTTTCGGCACAGGCCCAACACCCTTCCCATCGGCCTCAGCCTTCACGGACACGGGCAAGGAGCACTTTTTCCTCATAAATTTTCTCACACACCTTTTCAGAGCATTGATCAAATCGGTATCATACCTACGGCTTCGGTTAATTCTCCTATACTCATCTTCAAACGAAGGATTGTCAGATGCACAATGTTGTCATTATTGGATCAGGCCCTGCTGGGCTTACGGCTGCCATTTATACCGCACGCGCAAACCTGTCGCCGTATATGCTTGAAGGTTCTCAAGCTGGGGGACAACTTACCCTCACCACTGATGTCGAAAATTTTCCCGGCTTTCCCACGGGGATTATGGGCCCTCAATTGATTCAGGATATGCGTGCCCAAGCTGAACGCTTTGGGACGGTCTTTGAAGCCGCTGATGTGACCAAGGTGGACTTTCGTCAACGTCCCTTTACCATCACCATCAATGACGAGCGAACGATACAAGCCAAATCCATTATAATTTCTACCGGCGCTTCAGCGAATCTTCTGGGCCTTCCTTCTGAAAGCCGTTTGCTTGGACATGGCGTTTCCACTTGCGCCACCTGTGATGGATTTTTCTTTAGAGGACAGCCCATTGCGGTCATCGGTGGCGGAGACAGCGCATTGGAAGAAGCCACGTTTTTGACGAAATTTGCCAGTCACGTGACAGTCATTCACCGCCGAGACAAACTTCGGGCATCGAAAATCATGCAAGATAAAGCCATGAAGAACGAGAAGTTGTCATTCCGCTGGAACTCAATACCTGAAGAAATCCTGGGAGATACTGTGGTCAGTGGAATTCGCCTTCGCGATACCCTCACCAATCAAACAGATGTTCTCGAATGCAAAGGCGCATTCGTCGCTATTGGTCATACGCCGAATACTCAGATTTTTAAGGGACACATCGATACAGATGCCAATGGTTATATTCAAACCACCCATGGCACGGCCACGAATATTCCTGGAGTCTTTGCGGCGGGTGATGTTCAGGACTCTCATTATCGACAAGCCATTACGGCAGCGGGTACCGGTTGCATGGCCGCCCTTGATGCCGAACGATTTCTGGAGGCCACTGAATAATGCCCTGTGCTCTCGCCCATTATCATGAACTGGCGCTCAAAGGTCGAAACCGTCGATTCTTTGAGCAACGAATGATTCAACACCTTCGCAACTCCTTACGTCATCATGAAGGCATTCAGGTGCAATCACTTCCTGGTCGAGTGAAGGTGAGCTTTCAGGACGAAACTCCTTGGGAAGCCATCCAAGAAGGCATTCGCCACACCTTTGGGGTCGTCAATTTTGCCCAAGCCCATTCCCTTCCCATCGACTATGCCACGCCAGATTTATTGCCTCTGTGTCAGGCCATTGAAGCACGACTATCGACTCAGTCCTTTCATACCTTTCGGGTCACCACCAAGCGTGGAGATAAACGGTTTCCTCAAACTTCGGTTGAGGTCAATCGAGAAGTTGGAGGCTACCTACATGAAGCCACGGGCAAGCCCGTCCAACTGAATAAGCCCGATCTGACGATTTTCATTGAAATCGTGGATCACACCACATATTTTTCTTTGGGTCGACAACCTGGCCCGGGTGGGCTGCCCACAGGCATGAGTGGAAAGGTGGTCTGTTTGCTTTCTGGAGGGATTGATTCTCCAGTGGCCGCGTATCGCATGATGAAGCGTGGATGCAAGGTCACCTTTGTCCACTTTCACGGGAGACCCTATCTCTCGCGAGCCTCTGAAGAAAAAGTGCGTGACCTGGCAAAACATCTCACACGCTACCAACTCTACTCTCGATTATTTCTGGTGCCGTTTGGTGAAATTCAGCGACAAATTGTCGTTGACTCTCCTGCTCCCATTAGGGTGGTTCTCTATCGTCGGATGATGATGCGGATTGCCGATCAAATCGCTGCGAAAGAACAGGCCTGGGGGCTGGTCACCGGGGATAGCCTGGGCCAAGTGGCTTCGCAAACTGCTGAAAATATTCAGGTGGTCAGTGAGGTTCCCACACTCCCGATACTCCGTCCCCTCATTGGCATGGATAAAATTGAAATCACTAACGAAGCCCAGGCTATTGGGACGTTTGAAACATCCATTGAACCCGATCAGGATTGCTGCACATTATTCGTCCCCCCTCACCCCAACACCAAATGTCGGTCGCACTACATTCGAAAAGCTGAGGAACATTTGGCCATTCAGGACATGGTGGATGCGGGATTAAAGAATGCCGAGCTCGTAGAGTTTTCATTTTAAGAACATACGGCCATACAAAAAAAACCGGCTTCGTGTTGCCCACGAAGCCGGTTTTTTATTTTTATTCTCTTGAGTATCTTCGCTTACAATTCAGCCAATGCTTTCTTGGCTTCTTCGACCCCAGGGAATTTGTCGCTGAGTTTCAAGGCGGTATTAAGCGCTTTTTTCGCCGCAGCCGTATCCCCTTTTTTCAATTGAGTCATACCCAAGTGGTAGTGGATGATGGGATTATCTTGCAATTTATCTGCCGCTTCGTTCAAGAATGATACGGCCTTTAAATACGCATTTTTCTTGTAATAGATCCACCCCAAAGTATCCGCAATGTTGGGGTCACTGGGGGCCTGTTCCCTGGCAATTTGTGCGTAGGATAACGCCTCGTCTAAGTTTGTCCCTTCTTCCGCCAGAATCCACGCTAGGTTATTCGCAGCCGGCGCAAAGGATTCGTTAATCTTCAGGGATTCTTGATAATGCTGTTTGGCGCCAGAAAGATCATCACGTTTTTCGGCAATCATCCCCAACATCATATGGGCTGAGACGAGTTTTGGATTTTTCACCAACGCCATTTCATATTCCTTGACAGCTTCATCCACACGATCAGTTCGTCGATACAGTTCCGCTAAATTCATATAGGAAATTTGGACGGCATCATCGATATTAATCGCATCCCTAAAGGACTGTTCGGCCTCCTCCATGTTCTTCGCTTGCATCCATAACCCACCCAGCAAGTTATGGAATAAGGGATTCTCTGGCACCACTTTGATTTGTTGCATGACCCGTTCACGAGCTTGCTCAGCTTTCCCTAGAGTAAGATACACTGCGGCAATTTGAGAAACGGCCTGCACAAAATTTGGGTTCCCTTCCACAGCCTTTTCAAAATGCCCTAGGGCGCCCTTCAAATCTTTATCTCGACCAGAAATTAACCCTAATCGGTAATGACTTGAGGCATCCGTGGGAATATTTCCGACAATCGCTTCGTAGACTTTTTTCGCCTTCGCAATTTCACCTTTTCGGAAAAAGGCTTCAGCCAAGACCCGAACAGAGGGAAGGTTTCGAGGATTCAGCTTAAATGCCGCTTGCGCTTGTTCAATAGCTAAATCATAGGATCCCTCGGCCAGACGAATCCCAGCTAAGGCATTGCGGGCAGGAATCATCGATGGATCGAGCTTGACCGCCTCACTGAGTTCACGCACGGCTTGAGCCCCATCATTATTTGCCGCAAAAGCCACCCCTAAATAATGATGCGCAATGGCCATACGTGGTTCTTCTTTCACCACGCGTTGCAGATCAGCAATCGCCTCTGCCACGGTACCCTTCATGACTTTGACTCGCGCATTCGTCACTCGACCCAAAAGATTTTTCTTATCCTTCTCAAGAATCGCTTGGATCAGAGGTTCAGCCTGTTCAATCTGCCCACCATCAAGATAGTACGTAATGATTTTTTCCTGAGCTGACTCAGACTCTGGCTTAAGATCAAGGGCCTGTTGAAAATGAGTAATGGCTTTATCACGCTGCCCAAGATAGACATAGAACTCACCCATTTGAACCTGGGCGACGTCACTTTGAGGATGGTTCTTCACATTTAGAAGTAAGGTTTCCTCGGCTTGCTCCCACTTTCGGAGGAATTGATAAAATCGTGCAAGCTTGATGGAGAGAGCTTCATTCTCCGGATCGAGTTCAATGGCTTTTCGATATTGTGCTTCCGCGTCATCGGCTTTTCCAGTCACCAGACTGATATCCCCCAAGGCAAGAATCAATTCCACGGACTTGGGGTGCTTGGCCAATCCTTGATTGAGCGTATCGAATGCGGCTTCTGTGTCTTTCATGCCGATATAGGCTTTGGCCAAATCGATATAGGTATTCACATTATCAGCATCAAGTTCAATCGCCTGTTGAAATTCCTCAACGCCTTGATTGAATTCTTTTTCAATAATCAAACTTCTTCCTCGCAACAAATGCCCTTTGGGGTCTTGAGGAGCAGAGGCCAGTACAATATCCGCATGCTGACGCGCCTTTTCTGGTTGACGTGTCATTAAGTAAAATTCGCTGAGTTTTATTTGGGCATCTTGATTCGAGGGATCCAAATCCACGCTTTTCGCCAATTCACCAAACGCTGCTTGTAACTCCGTCATCCCCCCAAGTTTCATATGAATCAGTGCCAATTGATAATGCGCACCCGCATCTTTGGGATCGATTTGCACCACATTTTTATATTCGATCAAGGCTTCTCGATATTTTTCCTCTGTAAAATAGGCTTGTCCCCGTGTCACGTGCTCGGCCTTCTTTTCCTCTGCTGACATCTGCGTACAACCCCACCCGGTTGCGAGCAAGACTAAGGTCAGGGTCAATGAAACCGCCGTTTTTAACAATGACATACGCATAGGGGTCTTCCTTACTTTGAGTAAACGTTCACTGAGGATATTTGCTCTACGTGAAGCGTCACTGGTTATATATTTCTGATGCATGTTCTCCATTTGCAAGATATCAAGACTTCGTTGACAAGACTTTGACACGGTCGATATAGTACTTTTCGGCCTCAATAGGTGATCTCTTTAGTATTCAATTCATAACGAAAGTAGAAAATCCTCATGTCAGAACGAGTGACACCCTATACCGTTGACCAAATTGGTTTTAACTCCGTTCGGTTCTCAAGTAAGGGGGTTTTTGACACTCATAAGGATAAAATGGTGGATCCCTATGCCCAAACCAGGATCCCAAAGGAGGCCCAAGTTGAAGGCGTTCAATTTTTCCCTCAAGTGCCGGGCATATTCCCAAGCATTGTTCTCCTCCACGAGCGCTGGGGACTCAATGGCCAGATTAAGGATTTTGCCATCCGGTTAGCCCGTGAAGGCTATGTGGTGTTCCTCCCCAATCTGTATGGGCGCCAAGGAGGGATGATTACCGCCAATGCCGAAGTGGCCGATGCCTTAGTTGAACGCATGGATCATGAAACCGTACTGAAAGACATCAATGCTAGTTGTGAATGGTTGAACACGAATATCACCGAAGATGCACTCCTCGACCTGACAAAGCGGAACTTCCATGCCATCATTGGCTTTGGAATTGGAGGCACACTGGCCATTAAATTTTCCTGTCGTCGAAAACGTTTGCGAGCCGCCATCTCCTTTTATGGCAAACCGCCCAGCCAATTAGATCTCATTCAAAACTTGTATTGCCCACTGCTCTATCATGCCGCCGAGAAGGATGACACGGTCTCAGCCGAAGAACTTGAAGAAATGAAAAAGACTGCTGAAGAAGCCGGTAAAAGCCTTGAAATTGTCACTTACCCTGGAACGACCCACAGTTTCTTTAATGAAGGTCAAGCGGATGTGTACCATGCAGAATCGGCCAACAAGGCATGGGGAAAAACGATCGCATTTATTGACAAAGCGCTTCAGGTTTAACCCAACAGTGTGACTGTGCCTCTCATTCAGCACACCTCACGTTCTTCTCATTCCCTACCCAGGCATATTGGTAGAAATCTGTTAACACGACAGTCTTCTTTGACGTCCACGCACAAACCAACTTCCTTATTACTCTGTCTCCTTGCCTTTATGTTAGGACCCCTCGGTGGGGGAGTTACCATTTTTTCCCCAACACTTCTTCACGCGAAAGAATTGGACTTCGAGCAATTTTTAGCAACCACAAGACCGGAAATCTCCGCAATCACTTCCAATGAACAAGCCCAAGACTTTGTGAACAAAACCATAGGGCCTTTTATCACGGCTTCTCAAAATGAGAACCCACGAGCCCGAAGACCCAAGGGTCAACAGTTGGCACCCTTTCTCACAGAAAAGATGGTTTCTCTGGGAAAGGAGGTCGCAAAGTGGCATTTCAGCTATGAATTCGAAAAACAGTTCGACAAAAACTTTGAAAGTATCTCCGCCTCGAGCCAAGAGTTTTCAACTGCTCACCTTTCTTGGGTAAAAGAACGTTCACTGCAATCGGAATTCTCGCGAGTGTTAGGGCTTACAGAAACCTATGTTGATCTAGCAAAAACTCCAGACACGGTTTTGGAAGAGCTTCCTCATTTTGTCACGTATGCTCTAGGAATTTCTCAAACATACCCACTTTGGCCCAAGGGCAATCTTGGATTACTGGCGGTCGCGGAAAAGGAAGGGGCAGAAGGCATTACCCATCGTCTTCAGGAGTATTGGGATAAGAACGTTTCATCTTTATTAGACCCTAGCCTCATATCACCTGAGCGTCGAGCATCCTATGCTGCCCGCTATCTGCATCACCATTATTTGCCTTACCTGCAAACCTACCTGAGAGCGGCCCTTCTTAAACAACAACTCGAAAGCAAACACCAGGCAAGAGCAATTTGGGATGAACTACGACAATGGCAAGATGATCAAAAGCAGACTAAAGGCCTCATGCGACTCTGTGGCACTTGGCAGTGGCTTATCCACAACCATCAAAATCATGGTGATCACAAAACGGTGATGGTCTATCCGCCGCCCTCGCAATATGACCGACTTGACCCAAAGCCAGCCAAAATCCAAGTCCAAGGCAATACGGTTTACATTCGGTGGGAATTTCCCCGTGGCATCATGCAGGAGGAAAGCCTACTTTTTAGCGAGAACGACCGAGCCTTATCCGGAACCTTTGTGAATAACATGGGCCCGAATGGCAACATCACTGCAAGACGCGTGAAACCCTGTCCTAAGAACTGATTTACACCTTCCTTCCCTCCCCCTGTTTTCTTACTTTGATCCAACCGAAAAGGTATAATATTGGAAGCAGTGGGCTTGCGGTAGTAACCCCTGAGTCTTGAGGAAGAACCAAAAATGACCACGATCCATATGGTAAGCACAACTGAATGAGGTTGCCATGATGACTAAAGCGCTTATCGAGCCCTCAATTCAAACCATTGGCCGAGCCTTGGCAGCGCACTCAAATTCTGGACTCGCAAACATTCTCAGCCAACGGTGGTGGAATGATTTGCTGATGGATTGGGGGATGCGAGATGAGGACTTTAAGGTCCAACTATTTCGATTTGTTGATGTCCTTCCAACCCTAAAAACTGACGAACAGTTTACCCGCCTCTTAGCTGAATACTTTAGCGGAACGCCGATTCTTCCTAAGCCCCTCAAGTGGTCGCTCCAAAAGCTTCCATCTTCTTGGATCGGTGCGCATATTGGAGCTATTGTGCTTCGCCGGCAATTTATGCGCATGGCCCATACGTTTATGGCTGGGGACTCCATGGCGAATGCCATGCCAGTGCTGGGCAAGCTTTGGCGATCTGGCCGATGCGCCTCGGTCGATCTTCTTGGCGAGGCGACCGTCAGCGAAGCTGAAGCTGATTCGTATCGAGATCATTGTCTCGATGCTCTCCGAGTCTATCATGAACAAGCTCTACGATGGCCGAATCGTCCGTTATTAGAACAGGACCACCACGGTTTACTTCCACGTGCCAATCTTTCCATAAAAATTTCGGCATTGTATTCACAGCTTGATCCAGCAGACCCCGATGGCAGTTTTCTTGGCGTGGCCGCGAGACTTCGCCCTATCCTTGATCTTGCGTCACAACTACCGGCCTCGATCACGTTTGATATGGAGCAGTACGAGCTGAAAGACCTCACCTATGAGATCTTCATGCGTATCTTATCCGAACCCGCCTACCGCACCTACCCATGTGCAGGGATTGCGCTCCAAACGTATCTTCGCGATGCGGATATGACGCTCGACCGTATGGTCGATTGGGTTCAGCAACGTGGGACGCCTATTACGATTCGTTTAGTCAAAGGGGCCTACTGGGATGCAGAAAACATTCAAAATGAACAGCGAGGATGGCCCATTCCAGTTTTACGGCAAAAAGTGGAGACCGATGCCAACTTTGAATATATCAGTGGCAAACTATTAGACCACCCCACCCTATTCCGCCCGGCGTTTGGCACGCATAATTTACGCAGCTTGGCTCATGCGGAAGCCCTCGCACAAGCCAACGGTTTGGCTCCAGACAATTATGAATACCAATCCTTGTATGGCATGGCCGATGCATTGCAACATGCCGTCGTGAAATATGGTAGACGGGTTCGCGTCTACACTCCCGTCGGAGAACTCATTCCTGGCATGGCCTATCTCGTCCGACGGTTATTGGAAAATACATCGAATGAATCCTTTATCTCAAAGCAACGCGACAATGAGACTCCGATCGAAATTCTTTTGGCTCCTCCTTACACATCTCATGCCACCAGTCATGATGATAGGATTCAGACATCAGACACTCATGAATCTTTCAAAAATGAACCTCACACGGATTTCTCTCGAGAACCCGCTCGGCAGGCGATGCTGAACGCTCTTGAACAGGTCAAGAGCGAACTCGGTAACACTGTTCAATTCACTGTCCCATCCTCCATTGGACAATTCAAAGATGAATTAGTATCCACGAATCCAAGCCGGCCCAACGAAATTATTGCGCGAATACCCTGTTACGCACCCGCAGGGGTCGAAGCTGTAATTCAAGCTGCTCATGACACTTGGAAACACTGGCGAACCACGACGGCGGATTATCGTGCGGATTATCTTTGTCGTGTGGCCGACCTCATGCGGCATCGCCGCCATGAATTAGCGGCCTGGGAAATTTTTGAAACGGGGAAACCTTGGCGTGAGGCAGATGGGGATATTGCTGAAGCCATCGATTTTCTGGAATTTTATGCGCGAGACATGCGACGCCTGGGCAGACCTCAACGCCTTGGTCAAGAACCTGGAGAGTTAAATCATCTCGAATGGCGACCTCGCGGATTGGCTGTCGTGATTTCTCCTTGGAACTTTTCATTAGCCATCCCCACTGGCCTGGTGTCTTCCGCCTTGGTCACGGGCAATGCCGTGCTATTCAAACCATCGGAACGTTCCCCGATGATGGGCTATCATCTCTATCAGCTTTTTCGAGAAGCGGGATTACCGGAAGGCGTTCTTCATTTCATCCCTGGCGGGCCCGATATTGGCAAGGTGCTCGTTGCTCATCCACAGATTCATGTCATCACATTTACGGGATCAAAAGAAGTGGGCCTTCACATCATTCAGCAGGCATCAAAAGTTCAACCCGGACAACATCATATCACCCATGCGATCGCCGAGATGGGTGGAAAAAATGCCATCATCATTGATGACACGGCAGACTTAGACGAAGCCGTGCAGGGAGTGTTGTATTCGTTCACCGGATATCAAGGTCAAAAATGTTCCGCCTGCTCTCGAGTCATCGTTCTCAATTCCATCCATGATGATTTTATCGAACGACTCACTCAAGCCGCTCGCAGCTTAAAGATCGGACCTCCTGAAGATCCCAGCAATCATATGGGACCTATGATCGACGAACGCGCACGACAGAAGGTTCGAGAATATGTGGAGATTGCTCACCAAGAAGGACATGTGTGGCTTGACCAAACAATCGAGGGTGAAGGGTGGTTTCAAGGTCCTGTCATTGTGGGAAACATTCAACCCCACCACCGGTTAGCGCAAGAAGAAATTTTTGGACCAGTCGTGGCTGTCTTAAAAGCTCAGACATTTGAACAAGCGTTGATCATGGCGATGCAATCAGATTTTGCGTTGACGGGGGGAATTTACTCCCGAAGCCCAAGCAATATTCAACGAGCACGCGAGGCTTTTGATGTAGGAAACTTTTACATCAATCGACCGATCACCGGTTCGCTAGTAGGACGCCAACCCTTTGGCGGGCATCGACTGTCAGGGGTGGGCACCAAGGCGGGAGGGCAAGGCTACTTGGAACAATTCATGGTCCAACGTGTAACCAGTGAGAACACCATGCGTCGAGGCTTTGCGCCGACGCAATAGTTTTTTTTCACCCTGCAATGTGACATCACTGACAGTGAACATCTGTTCACCGCATCCTTGAGCCCTCATGGCTTCCCGCTCGGTTTTCCTCACCATTGTCGCCCTCTATCGTACGCATCGGCGAATGCGCAGTTACCGGAAGATCATACGACTGGCCAAGTTTCGCTTCACCAATGCTGGCACAAAGGTGCCATTTTTAGATTCAGAATCACCTCTGTTCTCTTTCGTCCTATTGTAAGGGAGAATGTATTGCATACTACGTTCAACGTAGTATAATAAAGAGGTGATAAAATCCTGGGCAAACACCACGAGCCAGAAGTTCTTTGAACAGGGCAAAAAGACTAAATTCCCAGGCATGGATACTGAGGCAGCCCAAGATCTCATAGCAGCTTTGGATGCAGCTACTTCCCTCAGCGACCTGAGCCCATTAAAAAGTGTGGGGTTACATAAACTTACTGGGAGTCGCAAGGGGCAGTGGGCGATGACCATAAATGGCCCCTGGCGTTTGTGTTTCAGGTTCAAGGGTGAAAATGCGTACGACGTAGATATTGTTAATTACCACAAGGGGTGAAATTCATGGTAGCCGTCCATCCTGGTCGAATTCTCAAGCGTGAACTGAAAGCACGCGGGTTATCCGCAAACAAATTGGCGTTGGCATTGCGTGTTCCTTCTGGCCGTCTCACCTCGATTCTCAATGGCAAACGTGGGATTACTCCGGACACCGCCCTCCGCCTTTCCAGGTACTTTGGAAATAATGCGCTGTTTTGGATGAATCTTCAGACCCGCTATGATCTCACGATTGCCGAAGGTGCCATTGGGAGGCAAATCGATAAAGAAGTCCAACGCGTAGCATGACGTTTTTACATTCCAGGAAGAAATTACGAATTTGGTATTTCCTCCCTTCAATTTCTAGTTCACTGTCAAACCACCTACACCAAACTTTCATAGAGCCTGTTGTCCCCAGCAGCGACAGCCCCTCGGACATCTGATTCGTTACATCACACACCACAAACGCCTGCGCCGCCTGCGGATGGCGAATTCTTAAGAGAACCGAAATCATTGTGCGTTTTAAAGCGTGACAAACAAGCCAGCGGGGTCAATTCTAATATTCCTACATTCTCTCGACAGGTCTTCAGGGGTGGGCACCAAGGCGGGAGGGCAAGGCTACTTGGAACACAGCGGTATGACCAGTGAGAACACCATGCGTCGAGGCTTTGCGCCGACTCAATAGTTTTTTCCCACCGTGCAATGTGGCTTCTTGCAGCTCTTCCGTAATTTCAATCATCCGATCTTTTCCCGTTTGCGGATTGGGAATCATCTGCCGTTCCATATATTTCACCAAGCCCACATCTTTTACAAACCACACGGTCATGGAATCGAATCCTTGGACCTGCGTGCCCTCTCGCGATAAATGCACCAAGAGTTTCATCTGGGCTTCCATCTTCACTGCATCCGGATAGGTCCCTACAGGAACCGTGACTGCTTCCTGGCCATGCAGTGTCACCGTGGCAAAAACATCCACCTTTTCAGCCTGTCCATCATGATCAAGATCTAACCCAAGATTCAAATTTTTTCGATTCAGTTGTTCAAAAAAACTTGGGATCTCCAGGGGGAACCGAATAATTTGATACGGAACTAATTGCTGCTCAAGCCTGGTGCCTGGCTTCGAACCATAGTACCGAATACCGGCAGCATCGCGAAGATAATAGCTATCGGTTGGACCTTGGTCTCCAGCATTTGAATCATGAAAGACCGTGACTTTGACGCCATCCTTTGTCTCCGTTCCCGTGACTTTGGAAATGTTTTCAAAGGTGGCATCAGCAATTTGATTGACGGAACCCTCACTAATGCGTCCCTGATATCGCCACTCATTTCCAATTTGATCAGGAAAGAATTCTTCGGGTTGTTGAATCAAGGTTGGTAAAGGTTGGCCGTACACCAACCCCAAGTTACATACGACCGCCAGCCAGAATCCCCCAACACATGCCCAAACAATTTTCATCTGAAAACGTGGAAAATGATGCACGAGACCGCCTCCTACAATTTCCTGGGTAAGTTCATCTTTAGGATTGGACACCCTGACCGTGTATCCCTAAATCGTGTAGTAATTCAAATTGTCGATTGACCGGACTCTAGGCAGGAACTCCACAATTTCTTCCAACAAATCAACCTAACATAGAGACTCTTTGGCCGCAAGACACTTGATAGCAAAGGAGTTTGCCTTCCCAATGCCTGTTGGAGATAATCAGGGGCGCAGTGAAATTCCATGAATGACCCCACGACACATATGCCACCAAGAGACGACTCCTCCGAGAAAAATAATAACTCCTCCGTATTGATCATGGGTGGTTCTGGTACCATTGGAGGTGCTGTGTGTTTGCGATTCGCAGAGGCCAACTGGAACGTGGGAATTCACTACCATCGACAAGAACTCGCCGCTCGTACAATTTACTCACACTTCCCGCACCAAGGTGAAGAGGCTTCGCTCTTCCAAACAGACGCAAGAGATTTGAAACAGGTTGAACATCTCATGCAACGATTCCTAGCAAATTGGGGAAAACTCGATGCGTTAATTTGGACGGTTGGCCAAGCTAAGAATGCCCTTGCGGTTCGTATGTCCTCCGAAGGATGGGACGACCTCATCCGAACAAATCTGACAAGTTTATTTTATTGCCTTCGAACGGTCGGACCAGTTTTTCAGGACCAAGGATTTGGATCAATTGTGGTCCTCAGTTCACTGGCGAGTACAACAGGCACCGCAGGCCAAGCAGGATATGCCGCCGCGAAAGCTGGCGTATTGGGGTTAGTTCGATCAGTGGCACAAGAATGGGGAGCATCCAATATTCGGGTGAATGCCGTGTTTCCAGGATGGCATCAGTCTGCACTCAGTGGAGATATTTTCCCCAATCAAGAATCATGTCACGACCATCTCTTGGGCCGCACTCCAAATCTTCAGGACACGGCTAACCAGATTTATCACCTCGCTACCGCGAAGGATATTTCCGGACAAATCTTTAATCTCGATAGCCGAATCTGGTAAATGCGTCTAGCTATGAGTGACACACCAACTGATAATATTTCACGATCCAGTGGAATTTTCATCACGGGGACAGACACCAATGTCGGGAAAACCGTGGTGACGGCATCCCTGGGTATGGCACTTCAAAGAAAAGGGATTCATCTCGGGGTCATGAAACCCGTAGAAACTGGCGTGGGTCCATCGGAAGAGGAATCCCAAGCTGACGGCTCACGACTTCGACATTTACTTTCACCACATCATCCAAAACACCTGGTGACGCCATATGCCTTTCACGACCCATTGGCTCCTCTTGCCGCGAGCAGGCGGGCACACCAGCCAATGGATTTGGCATTAATTAAAGAACGATATCGGGAACTTTCTAAGAATTCTGATTTTTTACTTGTTGAAGGAGCGGGAGGGGTCATGGTGCCGCTGACAGAGCAGCAATCGATGAGAGATTTAATCTCATTTCTCGAATTGCCATGCATTGTCGTCAGCCGCCCAACGCTCGGAGGAGTCAATCACACCTTGTTGACCATTCAAGCACTTCGTGGCATTGGTATCCCGATCATCGCCATCGTGCTTAATCCTACACAATCATCTCAATCCTCAGAAAAGGAACAGCTTCAAATAGACTCAACGGTGCAATTGATCAGGGAATTAAGTGGGATTCCTGTTGTCGGACCACTCCCATTTGAACCTTTAATAGAGACTCATTGGGAAGAAGGAGTGAGTAAGTTAGCCGAGGATTCGACTATCATCCAACTGACTGAATTGGTAATGAAAACAGCTTGACCAGTTGTTGAAGCACATGCTCCATATTTGTTGATTGATACACGACTGAAGCGACCGCTACACCATTTCCACCAGCCTCCTGAATGGTTGGCACCGCATCGACGGTAATCCCACCAATCGCAAAAATAGGGAGTGGAGTTAATGAACGAATCTGTTCCAACCCATGTATCCCAACCACAGGTTCATGATCAGGCTTGGTCGTCGTTGGAAAAATTGGACCAAAGCCAAGATAATCTGCTCCTCCTTTCGTCGCCGCAATCACCTCTTCCGGTCCATGGGTCGAGACTCCAATAATTTTCTTTTCCCCCAAAATTTGCCTTGCTAACGCCAGGGGAAAATCCTCTTGTCCGAGATGGACGCCATCGGCATCCAGCGCTAACGCCAAATCACATCGATCATTCACAATAAAGGTGGCTTGGACATCCGCCGCCGCTTTACGTAGCGACATTCCTTTGTGAAAACAGTCCAGCATCGAGTCGATCTTGTTTCGATATTGAAACAAACGAACACCACAGGCAGCTGCGATTTCTAGGACATGGAGTAATGAAATCTTAGAAGACCATTGTTCATCTAAGAGGAGATAGGGACCATGCAGAAGGGGCGTATTCACAAAAGGATGAGAAAACCTTAGGCGTTACGTTTCGCCATGAAGCGATCCAAAAATCCTGTGGACACACGGCCCTTTTGGAAATCTGGATCACTTAAGATCAAGCGTAATACCGGGATGGTCGTTTTTATCCCTTCAATCACGAACTCATCGAGCCCGCGCTGAGCGCGTGCCAATGCCTCTTCGCGATCACGGCCATAACTGATGAGTTTGGCTATCAAGGAATCATAGCTCGGATCAACATAACCAGGGGATTCCATGGCGGTATCGACTCGGATACCTGGACCTCCAGGCGCATAAAAACGTGGCACGGGGCCAGGACTTGGGGTAAACGTATCGGAGCATTCCGCATTAATCCGACATTCAATGCTATGCCCGACTAACTTAATATCTTTTTGCCGAAGGGTCAGAGGCAACCCTGCGGCCACACGAATTTGTTCTTTGACCAAATCGATACCTGTGACCATTTCCGTAATGGGATGCTCCACTTGAATCCGCGTATTAATTTCCATGAAGAAAAATTTTCGATTTTGGTCAAGTAAGAATTCTACGGTTCCGGCATTACGATAATGTACGGATTTGACGGCCTTGATCGCCACCTTGCCCATCTCATTCCGCAAAGACTCGTCCACCGCAGGCGATGGTGATTCTTCGACGAGTTTTTGATATCGACGCTGCACGGAACAATCCCGTTCGCCTAAATGAATCACGTGACCATGCTCATCAGCTAACACTTGGATTTCAATATGACGAGGATCAATAAAGAATTTTTCGAGGTACACGCCATCAGAACCAAACACCGCTCGGGATTCGAGTTGCGCCGCAAGGATCGCACGATCCAAATCCTCTTCTTTGGTGATCACTCGCATTCCCCGCCCACCTCCACCAGCGGAAGCTTTGACAATCACTGGGTAGCCTACTTTTTTGGCCACACTGCGCGCTTCATCAAGAGTATGGATTTCGCCTTCACTCCCGGGCATGACTGGAATACCATGTTTGATCATCGTTTCTCTGGCTTTGGATTTATCGCCGAGTAACGAAATGTGTTCGGATGTGGGTCCTATAAATTTAATGCCAATCGACTCACAGACCTCGGCAAAATGCGCATTCTCGGAAAGAAATCCATAGCCTGGATGAATGGCATCTGCCCCCGTAATTTCGGCAGCACTTAACACATTCGGGATATTTCGATAACTCAGGGCACTATCGGCTGGACCAACACAGATCTGTTCATCAGCATGGCGCACATGCAGTGAACGCGTATCTGCCTCCGAATAGATGGCCACAGACTTAATGCCCATCTCTCGGCATGCACGAATGATACGAAGGGCGATTTCACCACGATTGGCAATGAGAATTTTCTTAAACACAGTCGACCCTTCAAGTACGCAAGATCAAAATATTTCCTGGGGCTTCAAAGGAAGATCAAGGAATCGGTGGACCATGGTGGGACGTCACTAAAGACCCCAATAACATTCCACTAAGAAACAGTAATGGGATCAATTAAAAACAAGGGCTGGCCATATTCTACAGCCGCCCCACTTTCCACTAAGACTTTCACAAGACGCCCATCAGCTTCGCATTCAATTTCATTCATCAGCTTCATCGCCTCGACAATACAGAGCACTTGCCCCTTGCTGACAATGTCGTTTTCTTCGATATATGAATCAGCATCGGGGGACGGAGAACGATAAAACGTGCCAACGATTGGAGAGGTGACGGTTAAGAGCCGGGCATTGTCAATTTCAGGAGCTTCAATTGTGAGGTGGGGGGTCGCTGCCCGTTCCGCAGAAAAAGGCGCCACGGGTGTTGGAGGTGACACTGCTGGAACAACATCCCTTCGAACACGAATTCGTAGATCTTTGCGTTCGATTTCAATCTCTGTCAAATTTTGTTCTGTGAGAATTTCAACGAGATCTTGAATTTCTTTACGTTGTTCACTTTTCATAAAATTTGAGCTTTGCGGAAAATAATGAAACCTAATAATTGTAATTGATGTTGATACCCAGTGAGGCTATCTCACGCGCTCAACATACTCTCGACTTCTCGTATCAACTTTGATGACTTCGCCAATTTCTAGGTAAAGTGGGACCTTAATCGTGGCCCCAGTTTCCACCACAGCCGGTTTGGTTCCCCCACTGGCCGTATCACCACGAATGCCTGGATCAGTTTCCACGACTTTTAAATCCATGAAGGTTGGCAATTCCACAGAAATTGGCATTCCTTCATAAATCAGGATCTGCACAATGGTTTCTTCCTTGAGTAAATCCGTGTTGTCTCCCAGTTGGTTTTTTTCATACGTGTACTGTTCATATGAAGACGTATCCATAAAGGTAAAGGAACCGCCACTCTCGTATAAAAACTGCATGTCGCATTCTTCCAGATCGGGTTCTTCAAGTTTTTCACCAGAACGAAATGTCCGATCCAAGACTTGACCTGTTTTCAGATTTTTCAAGCGGGTACGAACGAAGGCCCCACCTTTTCCAGGTTTCACCTGTTGAAACTCGACAATATAAAATGGGGCTCCATCTAATTTGAGCCGGGTTCCATTTCGAAACTCAGAAGTTGAAATCACGATTCACTTTCCCTTTCACTCACAAACATGAAATACGCACAAATCCAATTAATTATGACGACGCAGATTGTGTCGACTGCACATGGTCGACTGCCGCTTGCACTCCCAACAGATAACTCGTGGCACCAAATCCACTAATCTGTCCAAGCGCTACCCCGGCCAAATATGAATGATGACGGAATTCTTCTCGTCGATGAATATTCGAAAGATGCACCTCAATAGTTGGCACTTCCGCACTCAATACCGCATCCCGTAAAGCAATACTCGTATGAGTATAGGCCGCAGGATTTATCACAATGGCATCAAACAGTCCTCGTGCCTCCTGAATCCAGGTGACTAAATCCCCCTCACTGTTTGATTGTTTGGCTTCTAACTGCACGCCTTCTTTTTTAGCCCATGTTTCCAACAACCCATTGATATCATGAAGGGTGTGTTGGCCATAGAGTGCTTCTTCGCGTACCCCAAGCATATTGAGGTTAGGACCGTGCAAGACCAGAATCCGAATCATGATCATCATTGTTGAATGTGTGAATAATGGAAGCATGTGTCAGGCAAGGAAGGACCTGGCACAACGATGTTCATTTACCGTGCATGCCCGTCACCTGACATGTGCGTGGATTCTAACAAGGTGGTCTAATTGGGTCAATGGAAGAGATATATGGGCAGAGAGAGGAGCCCCTGGCACAACTTTCAATGTAGTCACGAGCGCCAACCGAAGAATGAAGCTATCCTTCAGGAATCGGCTGAGCCTTTTCGGATAAGACTCGACGTAATTCAACCATTCCCAAGGTATCTAGGGCACAGTATTCCTCTAAGGCCGTTTCCAAACGCTGTCGCTCTACCCAATCCGTCTCTTGAAAGACCATATGATGGTAGGTTCCCGAAGCCGTCGCCCCATTTTGAATATCTAAGTTTTGATAACTCAACGATGGTACCAGAGTGGGAAGCACAGACTTGATCGAAAATGATCCGCTGAACCCCGGATGGTAATAATGATTTTGGATGACAGCAAGAAGATCCCACAGCCGGTGGGTTATTTGAAGAAGTTCTGCGCGCAAGGCAGGCAAGGCCTCGGCTAAGGCGGTTAACACATACTTCTCATAATCGGAATACACACAAATACTCCCTTCCGTTCCTAATGAGGAAATCAGGGCCACAGCCAATTCTTCTCGTGGATCCCTCGGGTCCGTATATAAAAACTTCTCATGCCGTAAATTGAGATCTTCTGATTCGATATGATTGGACCACTGAGTTGGAATGGGCTGATAGGGGCGCGTACGTGGATATAAAGGTATCGCCGGCATAAATGTTTCAAAGTCCAAGTGATGGACGGGATATTGGACTGACTCCAACACCTGCTGAAGCTCAGGAGAACACCATTCCACATTGTCCTTCATCCGCTGCTGTAACATGGACAATTTCACGCGTGAGGGAATGTCATCAATATGCTCAATTCCCTGCTTCCTCATTCGCCTGACGACTTCTTTGGTGCCCGGCAAGTGAAAAATCCAACGATCTGATTTATCTTTGGTGCAATGTTCCCAAAATGGGCATTCATAGGGCGAATGACAATGACCGTCCGGTTCAATCTCTGGTGCGGTCTCGCGGGTTAACATCTCCCGCAGTTGCGCTAATCGATTTGGAATCTCCGTTAATCGAGGCCGCACATCCTCCGTAAGATCTTCCACCATAAACAATTGGCGCAGATCAACATCACCCCCTTGAAAGACATAATGCCGATTCATATGCATGAGGCAGATGTTCGAAATTGGGATACCACACCCCTGCAACACATAGGCCTGCACAGAAAGATCCGCATGATGCACGGCTTTGACGCGAGAAGACGCTTTGACTTCGATTAACCGCCACGACTGCTCCCCACTTCTTTCTAAAATATCCACCCGAATCATCGTGTCTTCGAATTGAAAGGCGGCTTCAAAAATGGCAGGAATCTCTGGATCAGCCATGAGAGCAGCCGTCTTCTCTAAAGCGGCAGCTGATTGCCGATATCCCTCTGTGACTAACTCTCCACCGGGAAAACATAACTGAGCGGTGTCGCCAATTTGCTTTCCCATGTTCAACATCGCCTGTCGCTGAGCATCGATTTTTGTGGCGAATTCAGGAGCATAGACTTCAAAGTACAGCCGTTTATCGCATTGCTGCCCTGACAAAAAGCGAGACTTGGACAATCGAGGAGTTCGCGGAATAAACGTCGTCATTGAGAATATTTCATAAAGTTGGTGCGTTATACTTACGGATATGAAAATTATAAGGATGAGAGAAACATGATGGCTTGACAATCTCCATCAAGCCTGATTTCTTAAATATACGCCAAGGTTGATTGCTTGACCTACCACACTATGAATGATCACACCAAGTATCGACGGCCAATTGTTGAGCCCGTCCTCGATAATGACCCCAAACGAGAACAGATTCGGGCTTTTGCCGATTTCATTGCCCAGTTGCTCGACTCGGCCTTTTGTATTCCTGGCACCCGCATCCGTATAGGCCTTGACCCCCTCTTAGGACTGATCCCTGGTGTCGGCGATGTTATTGCCAACCTTATAGGATCCTCAATCTTATTTCTTGCGGCCCAACTCCAGGTTCCCAAAATCATCCTGACTCGCATGGCGCTCAATTTGGGCATCAATACCGTAATTGGAGTCATTCCAGGCCTTGGGGACCTATTTTCTATTTGGTGTCGAAGCAACGAAAAAAACGCACAATTGCTGCGCCGCTATACCACCCAATCCACAACCCGCGCAACCCTTGGTGACTGGGTTTTTGTCATCTGCCTTATTGTCGCTCTCTTTGCTGTTGTGGGAGGAACCTTAACCCTTGCGGTGCTAGGCATTCAAAAAATTTGGGAGTTGGGGACCTCCTTATAAACAATTTGTTGTAAAAAAGTGCAACAGTCTCACCGCCATCTAGTTGTTATTGGGCGATTCGAAGGGGTCAATAACAATACCATCATGAATACTGTGGATAACCAATTAAAATCATCATTATCCCCTTCAAGTCTTACTTTTAGTTTCCAAACGTTAGAAACATCACGCCTGGCTTATATTTAGCCATTATCAACATTGAAAACACTATAAATAATTGGCGTTTATGAAATTATCTACACCAAAACTTCATATTTATAAATTTTCATTATTTACAATTTTAATTTTATTGGCTGTCCACAAAATCTATTAACAAGATGTGGATAACCATGTTTATAAATCAACCCAAAACACGAACCATGCATACCGGAACAAAATGCCTATTTTTTATGCATGTACGTATAATGAATCCATTCAACTATTGATTAAATGTTGATCACGCTCTTTTAGACCTTATACAATCGCACCGGGAGTTCTCACCAATAAACACTCATTATTCATAAAACTTCCAGCGGGACTCGACCAAATCATGGATCAACAAGACATTCAACTGGTCACCCAATATGTCACGGCTAGGACTTCCTACAGCTGGGATATTGTCGAAGATATTGTCAAAACAGGACTAGAAGAACTCACCGCATTATCCCAAACATCCTCCCAAACCTTTGATCGCCAACATGTCTTGGAATATGTGTGCCAATGGACGATTCGACGTACCAAGCACCCTGAAACCATGATTCGGGAAATATTGGAATGTGCGGGTCGCTGCCTTGATGATTTATGTCGAATAATGGACAAAAAAAATTCTGAAGAAGTCAGCCAATCTGAACACCATTAAGGGTGGCAGCCTCTAGAGGAGTGCCACCGCAACCGTATCCGCATACTGCAGTCCTTTTTGACTCAACCGCACATACCCTTCTTCTTCCCTCAGCAACCCCTGCAGGTGTAACCGATGGACAGCCCTGCCCCATTCCCCATTTATTTCGGATAGGGATTTCACCTGACTGAGTAGGACCCCTTTCATGGTTCTTAACCCAAAGACAATATGCTCACGTTGAACCTCTTGGGAATCAAGCACCTCCATTTGCTCCACGGGTAAATCTCCTTGGGCAATAGTCACACAATAGAAATCCAGGTCCGATGGATTACCAAACCGCACTCCACTCACAAACGATTGTGCACTAGGACCTAACCCCAAATACGATTCGCCCTGCCAATACCGAAGGTTATGCTGGCAAGAAAATCCTGGCTGACAGAAATTTGATATTTCGTACTGCTCAAACCCAGCAGCGTTCAGATAATCAGCAGTGAACAACGCCAGTGAGGCCTGTACCTCCTCATTTGGGGCAAGAATTATTCCCTGTTCAACTTTATCGTAAAAATGCGAACCTTCCTCCACGGTGAAGGCATAACAGGAAAGGTGCCTAGGTTCGAGCGCCAAGGTGGCATCCAAGGTTCGTTGCCACGAACTGGTCGAATGTCCAGGGAACCCATACATAAGATCAAGGCTAATATTTTCAAACCCCGCTTGCCGCGAAAGAGCCACTGCTGTTTCCGTGGCCTGACTTACCACACGACCGCCCAACTGAAGCAATTCCTCATCATCAAAGGATTGCGCACCAATGCTGATCCGATTAAATCCTCTCGAACGCAGTATGTGTAAATCCTCACGATTCATCGTTCCTGGATGGGCCTCAATCGAAATCTCAGCATCATCCGAGACAGCAAACCACCTTTGGATGTCATCCAGCACAGCGACTAATTGCTTTGCCGATAACACCGTTGGCGTGCCCCCACCGAAGTACACTGATGAAACGGAAATATTGCCCAAACCCATATCCCATCCATAAAGTTCAATTTCCTGAGCAAGCCCAGCAAGAAATGCCTGAACCCTCTTCTCTTGAGGAATCTGCACATAAAACGCACAGAACTGGCATCGCACCCGACAAAACGGAATGTGAATATACAATCCCAAGTGAGGGACGGATTTGGCGTTAACACATTTTTTTAAAGAATCAATGTTCATAGGAGTCCTAGAATGAAGTGTACGAGGGGCACATCATCAACGCAACCTACTTTCCTGGTCTCTTCGGATCAGTTGCAATGTGGATGGAAAAGGGGTATCTGGTGTGATCAGCTGTCAGGATGTCTAATCAGTATTACGCTTCATCCGTGTAGGGTTGCGCCTTGCGGGCTTTTCTTTTGATAGGGGTAGGGAGGGCGCATTGAGTTGCGCTCCCCCTCCCTCCGAACCGTACGTGCAGTTCTCCCGCAT
>JAQBUF010000096.1 GCA_027623995.1 Nitrospirota bacterium | reverse complement strand
TCAGCAGAGGAGAGAAAACCGGACACTTCATGTGCTACATAAACCGGACAAGTTAACTTGCTATCTACATCAATAATTTGCGTGTAATCCTTTTGTTCCCATTTGATGATGTCAACTACGGGGACCTTCCCTGGGGCACCCTTCCAGCGTTTGTCCTTACGAATCCCACTGAAATAGCTTGAACCTAACGCGACCTCTCGGCCAAGATCTCTGGCTTCGACTTCCAATAAGTGAATTTTTCGATAAGCCAACGCTCCAGTGTTGACCTTCAGGTACTTTAGAGCAGCACTGATCTTCCCCCACGACACCAGGTTAAGCTGCCTGCTCAAATACCATCGGTATTCGGGGGTCCAATCGCCGAGTGTTTTCTCTGCCGATTATAATACATTTCGATGTATGCAAAGATACTGGTTTTGGCCAGGCGCCGAGTCACGTACCCTTCCCGGTGACCTAGTTCGACTTTCAGGGCATGAACGAAGCTCTCCGTGACGGCATTATCCAAGCCGGTGGCTTTGCGTCCCAGACTCCCGCACAGACCATGGCTCCTAATCAATTGCTGATAGCAGTGTGACCAATATTGATTGCCACGATCAGAGTGGATGATCGTGTTTTTTTTGAAGCCATGACGGCACAAGGCCATGGTGAGTGCATCACACACCAATTGTTGGGGCATTCGTCGGTTCATCGACCACCCCACAATCGCCCGTGAATACACGTCCATCACCACGGCGAGACACAGCCAGCCCTCGTCAGTCCAGACATCGGTGAGGTCACTGGTCCATTTCTGATTGGGCGCCGCCGCGCGAAAATCCTGTTCGAGCAAGTCGGGGGCGACGGGGTTGGAATGGGTCGAGGCAGTCGTGACTGTAAATTTCTTCGCCTGAATCGCTTGCCTCCCAGGATACGCATCCTTCGGGCAATGCGGTTTTTACTGCACGTGATGCCCTCATCGTGTAGGGCCGCGGCGATTCTTGACGCTCCATACCGGTGCCGGTGCCCAAGCACAGAGCGCACGTATCCGCTTATTCAGCGCAATATTCGAACGCACGCACTGGCTCAGGTCACGCGCGGTCCAGTCATCATAGCCACGCCCAGCACATCACACAGGAGGATGATTGGCCTGGCCTTCTGCTGCGCATCGATGAATCGCGACCCCCTGGGTTTTCCTTGGCAAAGAAGGCCGTGGCTTTTTTAAGATTTCTCGCTCCATCCGTAACCAGCGATTCTCCGACTCGTGTTCAAGGATCCGTTGCTGTTCGGTCGGTCGCTTGCCCTTGCCCTTGCCCGGAAAGGCTTCTGTCTCATGATCGTCCAGTGCCCCCTTCCAACGCCAAATTAACGCGCCCCTCACTCCTCAACTTCGCCCAGCGACCGTACCACGATAGCCATGCTCCACCAAGGCGACCGCTTCTCGCTTTAATTCCAAACTGTGAGACCTACGTGTTCGTTTCATTGTTCACCTCGCTTCGAAGCAGTATATGATTCTTAACTCGGTGTCCCATATCCCGGGGGAAGATCACACTGACTCCTACAGTTATTTCGTTCCTGAAAAAATTCAGGAGTCGTCGCTCCTCTCTGTCGTTAAATTTTCCATGCCTTAGTTCCACTCACTCCCCTTTATAAAAATGGAGATGCCCAAACTGCGTATTTTAAGTGGAGTTTCGTGCTTATTCTTATCCTTAGACGATTTTGGTGAAAGTTCCAGTTCGCTTGGTTCAGGCAATGCTCAAAATGCGTATTTAGAATGTGGTTATGGAAGAAATATGATCCTTACTGTCAGTTATTGACCGTTATGTTTTTAAGAAACAAAAGGCAGATAGAGAATTTTCGAATAGGGCTTTGATGAATAGCTACCTTAAAGAAGAAAAAAGTACGTGAAAAATTATGGATAGGACGAATTATGTACCGCAATGTCAAAAAATGATTGAAATATTGATTACATTTGAAAATTAAACATGGGAGGGTTTTTGAAAATGGGTTTCAGCGGATTCGTGGAAAATATAAAAAAAATATCTAGCTGGGTTGTCCTGGGCGTGGGAGTGGCACTGTTTACTGTTGGCCCAGTGCAAGCTGCTCCAGGTATTCCTCAAACCCTTCAGCCAGCAGATGGAAAATTGAATGTCGCCAAAAATCCAACACTGGAAATTTCTTGTAACGATCCCCTAGTAGTTGCCGCTCAATTTGTCATCGCCACGGATTCGATTTTTGCAAACTTAGTGTACGACAGTTTCGAAACAGTGAATGATTTATGTAGCCATGTGGCTCTTGCTCAATTAAACACTCAAACCCAATACCATTGGAGAGCACGAGTCAAGGATCAACTGGGAGACTGGTCTGACTGGTCTTCGAGTCGCAGCTTTACAACAAATTCGCTATCAGCTCCGTTTTTCAACGTATTTCAAGATGGAGTCGCGAATTATAGCGGAACCCGTGATGCTGATATTCGAGGCAGTTTTCAGGATCCCACACAAGCCATTAGAAATTGGAATCAAGGGGCACAAAATGTTCTGAGAACAGGGCGTCGGCGAGATGGGAGCACAACCGATGAAATATATCGCTCTCTCCTGAAGTTTGATGTATCAGAATTATCAAATAAAAATGCCGTGATTACGGCCTATATCGAGATGACCGGTTGGGAGCATGGGCCTAAACCCGACAATCCAGACTTTGATGGAGCCAATTCAATGTTTGAGGTTATTCGTGGGTGGGGAGAAGGGCAGAGTCTAGAAAATACTCCACCTGCCAACGGGGAAGTGAGTTGGATTTCCTCAACCCATCCCAATCAATGGTCTATTCCTGGAGCGGCTCATGCCAGTAATTCGGACTCAAGCGCTGATCGAAAAGCAACGCCATTAGTAAAGATGGTGGTCACAAATCAGGTGGGTTATAAAACTATTTGGTCCAGTAAAAATCTCGTGGACCTCGTGAAGAGTTGGATTGAGCAGCCAAATCAAAATGATGGAGTGTTGATCCAAGCTGATGATGAAAGCATCCAAATGAACCTCAGTCTCGCTTCTCGAGAACATGTTGATCCGGCGTTTCGTCCAAGGCTGGTTGTGGTATCGACTGAAGAAGCTTTTCTCGCTCAAAACCATCCTCCTTTTGCCATTCGTGATTCAGCAGAAACTCAAAGTAATGTGCAAATATCTATTCCCGTTTTGGCGAATGATTTTGATCAAGACTCCAGTCCAGCATCCTTATTTATAGACAGTGTTACCGCTCCGGAAAATGGAACTACCAATATGGTTGGATCCGAAATTGCTTATCTCCCCAACCAAGGTTTCTTGGGGGTCGATAAATTTTTCTATGCCATTTCAGATGGACAAGATAAAGCGTCTGCCGTGGTGTCGGTACTGGTGACGAGTGAAACCCCAGTCAATCAACCGCCGATTGCCATCAACGATCAAATCGGCGTTCTCTTTGAAACCCCCATCGACGTTAATGTCTTAAATAATGACTCTGATAGCAGTGGGATTGATGTAGGCAGTGTTCTTGTCACCAGTAGTCCCACCAATGGGACGACAAGTGTCGATACTACGATAGGAATTATTACCTATACTCCCAATGCTGGTTATTTAGGGATTGATAGTTTTCTGTATACCGTTGCGGATGTTGAAGGCTTGGTTTCAAATGTGGCCACGGTTAGTGTGATCGTTGCGGAAGCAGGGACCCGAGTCACAGCCGGGTTGGCCGTGTACTATCCCCTGACAACGGGTAGTGGAAATATCGTTCATGATCAATCCCTTGTAGGAACGCCCATGGAGTTGACGTTGAGTGGGAATGTGGCCTGGGGCCCAGGGGCGCAGGGATTGGTATTTAGTGGGGGGGCAGCGCAAAGCAGTGGCCCAGCTACAAAACTCATTGATGCTTTGCAGCTCACTAATCAAAGCACGATAGAGGTATGGATTCAACCGGCCAATACAACCCAGACAGGGCCTACACGTATTGTTTCCATTGGGGGAGATGCGAGCAAACAAAATTTTGTTCTAGGCCAACAACAACAAAATGTTCAAGTGCGATTATTGCATACTGCTAAGGACAATCAAGGAAAGCCCAGGCTTGAAACCCTCGATAATGTATTGACCACTGAACTGATGCATGTGGTGCATATTTTCGACGGGACGACGGAACGGGTGTATGTGAATGGGGTGGAGAATCCCACCACTGTGGCGTTAAGTGGAACCTATAGTACTTGGGATGGGACTGATCCGTTGACTTTAGGAAATGAAGGCGATGGCACTCGGCCGTGGGGTGGCACCATGCGGATGATGGCGGCGTATGACCGCGCGCTAAGTTTGGCTGAGGTGCATCAGAATTTTACCTCAGGCCCGCCGGGGGCCGGTTCTGGGGGCAGTGGCAATCAAGCCCCAGTGGCCAATAATGACAGCGCCAGCACTGTTCAAAATGTTCCCATTGTCGTAGTCGCCCCAGGAGTGTTGGGCAATGATACCGATGGAAATAACGATCCGTTAACGGCGGTGTTAGATGCCAATCCTAGTAATGGAACGGTGAGTTTACAAACCGATGGGAGCTATACCTATACGCCGAATGGTGGATTCACTGGGCCCGATAGCTTCACCTATCACGCGCATGATGGAACCTTAGATTCCAACGTGGTCATGGTCACGTTGACGATCAATGGAAATAATTCAGCGCCGGTGGCGATCAATGACACAGGCACCACGCCGTTGAACACCGCCGTGGTCATCAATGTCTTAGCGAACGATACGGATGATGGCGTGATCAATCCTGTCAGTGTGGCAGTACAGAGCTCTGCCAGCAATGGACTCACGAGTGTCAATGGAAGTACCGGAGCGATTACTTACACTCCCAATATCTCCTACGTGGGTTCGGATAGCTTCAGTTATACCGTGGCTGATACCCTCGGCCTCACTTCCAATGTCGCGACGGTGACCGTCACCGTGGCTGGGAGCACGACGCTCAGCTTTAGCAACATCACGAGTAGCACGAATACCGGTGGTCCCTCGACCTTTGGCGGGCATGGGGTGCAATTTGCTGATGTCACCGGCGATGACCGACCTGATTTCTACGTCACCATGAACCTACAACCCACCGACATGGCTGAACTGTTCTATCGGAACAATAATGGGACCAGCTTCCCTGAAGAAGCCAACACGCGGGGCATTGCCAATTTTGATACCGGTAGCCACGGCGGTGTGTGGGCTGACTTAGACAATGATGGTGACTACGACCTGTTCAATGGGTCGTATAACCAGAATCGAGTTTATCGCAATAATGGGACCGGGACGTTTGCCGACATGACTAGCGGCAGTGGCTTACCCACGCAAGAATGGGAAACGCGTGGGGTCACCGCCTTTGACATGGACCAAGACGGTGACCTCGACCTGTTTGCCGTCACGGGGTTTCAAGGTACGAACGATCCGAGCGGCGAGCGCAACGAAGTGTACCGCAATGATGGGAACTTCAACTTTACCTCCATACAAACCGGTACGTTGTATACCGCGCCTGCCGGCCAAGGCGTGACGGATGTGGACTATGACGGTGATGGCGATATCGACCTGTGGGCCGCCAACCGGACGGGGGATGTGAATATCCTCAGGAACAACGGCGATGGCAGCTTTACGCTCGTCGATCCTAGTACTCTGGGGATTACCCATCGGGCCAGGGATGGGATCACGTTCGCCGACTTCAACAATGACGGGGCACTCGATGTGCTCTTAGCAGACTTTTATTACCTTAATGATGGGGACAATACCTATACCTTTCAGCAACAATTTTCCGCCCCCGGGTATATGGGCGGGGTGGAAGATCTCGACAATGACGGGGACTGGGATGTGGTGTTTGCAGGGGACAATAATGTGTTCCTCAATAATGGGAGCGGCGGGTTTACCGCGAGTCCGA
>JAQBUF010000095.1 GCA_027623995.1 Nitrospirota bacterium | reverse complement strand
AGGGGGGGGATCGGTGTAGATCATTCAGCCAGCGGGGTCCAGGCTGGATAGTCGCCGAGAGTTTCATCTTGGACCATCACGAGCTGCCAAGTTGTTCCTGTCTTGAGATGCATCAATAGGGTGAGCTCACTGGCCAGACTCGAAGAAAAAATCTGATACTGGGCACCCCCCTCCCATACACACTTTGGCAGGTTGACGATCCGCATGGTGATCCACGTGTTAAAGCCACTCTCGGTCTTGACCAGTTGTGAGACCTGACCACAGACTCGGTCCAATCGAAACATCCATTTCGCAGCTAATTCAGACTGGACGATTTCATAACGCGCGGAGGCCGTAATGGTGGTTGACGCGTGAGGTGGAGGCGCTACTGCTTGTTCGGCATGTGTCGGAGAAGTTAAATGTGGAAATGCTAGGATGCCGACTATGAGCTGGAATGAAAAAAGGATACTCATGCCCGTGATCCCAACTCTCCAAGCCGTTAATGGCGTATGAGTTTTTAGGGTTTTCATTTGTGTTCTGCCACTTCTCATATAATAAAACGCATTTTGGCATAGAAACGAGATAACTTGAAAGGGCTTGAGCTCATGAGCAAAAAAATCAAAAACTTGATGCGACGGGAATTGGCGATGGAAGCTTGTGGCCTATAGGAGACTGCTGTCGGGGGTAAAGTTTGCGAAGTGCTTGTTGCTGATTCAATTACCGTCTTATAATCCGTGGCATGAATCATTCCGATTTTTTTGGGTAGCAAAAGCTTATGAAACTGTATCGCCCTTGGGTAGGAATTGGCGTGTTTATAAGTGGGCTCCTTCTTTCGTCCTGTTACTCTGCTCCGAGAATGATGACGGGGGACGAAATCATTGAAAACACTCGACATGTGTATCCTCAGAAAACTCCGAGTGCCATCCTACGGGCAGCAGAAAAACTTTTGGTGTTGGCGGATGGGGCAGGGTTTACTTTCACCAAAACATCCGATCAAGTGATTGGACAACGACATTGGTTTGGCCATCAAGTGTCCCATGACTGGAGGAAAGGCCAAGATCGGTGGGTAGTCACCGTTCAACCTCAAGAAGACGGCACCTTGGTGAAGGTGGATGTGGAGCGAATTCTCTATCGATTCATGGGGAGTGATACTGTGCGACCTATTAGCCCTGCGACATATTTTCTCTTCTGGAATCGGCTCGAGTATTTGCTTGGAATTTCTGAAGAGTGGATGACCTGTAGTCACTTAGAACAGGCGAAGCTTGCACAGCGGACATGGGGCAAAGAATCTTGGTTCTGCGATTTTTCAGATGATATGACGCCTTACAAATTTTAGGCGAAAAGGGCTTGATTTGGCGGATGATTGTTGCCTAACCCTGCCGCGGAACAAAAATAAAATCGCCGAGGCTTTCATGGCCGGCGAATTGGATGGGCCAGTAGGTGGGGATTTGATCCATGTTGTATTGACTGGCGGCATGGACCACACGCGTGCGGACGGCCCAGAAGAGTCGTTCTGTTTCTAAGATAATCTTATTCTCTTCTAGTACTCCAAGAAATGCCTCGGTGAAGACCGAGTGACCTTTCCCTCCCGTATCCAAGACGGGCTGTTCACCACCAGAAGTCATGGCCGTGCGCACCCGTTTCTTGGCAATCGTTTTGAGCATGGTCATGCGTGCATCATTGGTCAGGCCTGGCCGTAATTTGGCCAACGACGAGCGGGTGAGTTTTCCTGCGAAACACGAATCTGCAACGATTAGGCGTTTCAGAAAAGAACCAAGAGATTGGTCTTTTGGAGAAAAACCCCGACAGGAATCTTTCATTGCGCCGTTGTCCTGTTCCTTGCTTTTAGCCAGGGCTACGTTCATAATTTGTCTGTTGGTTTTATCCCGTCTTGCTAACCATGAGGTTAACCATGTCTAGCGTTGATAATATACAGGCTGCCATTGAATCTCTTTCTGAGGATGAGTGTCGTCGTCTTTGGTCTTGGTTTTCTGAGCGGGAGTGGCAGAAATGGGACAACCTGATCCAAGAGGATTCAGCATTAGGGAAACTGGATTTTTTGATTAATGAAGCACGAGAGACAAAAGCCAAAGGACAGCTCCAGGATCTCTAAATGCATCGAACTACAAAACGGTTTTGGCAGTGCTTTGAGGTTTTGCCAATATCCGTTCAGGAATTGTCGAAAAAGAATTTTGAGCTTCTAAAAGCCAATCCCTCCCATCCTTCTCTTCATTTCAAAAAAATTGGCAAATTTTGGTCGGCGAGGGTGGGAATGAGTGTATTCAAAGTGGCGGCAGTCTCGGTGATTATGGCCTTTTCCGCGCTATTCTTTTACTCCTACAACGTGTTCATCATGGGGCTCACGCTCATTCCCTTTGCCTTCAATCTCATTGCCGCGGGCTGGATCATCGGCATTCTCACCATGTCGGTGATCATGCGCTTCGGTCAACAAGCCGAAGTCTTGGCCTGGGGATTGGTGTTTCTCTTTCAACCCATTTCCTGCGTCTTTTATCCAGTCTCCGTTCTTCCCACCTGGCTTCAACCTATTGCTTTGGCAAACCCAGCCGCTCATGTGTTCGAAGGCATGCGAGACGTGCTGCTCAACCAAAGCATCCCTTGGGAGCATCTTGCCTGGGCGACAGGCCTCAATGCATTTTATCTCCTCCTCATGATTGGGGTCTACCAATACACCTTTTCCGTGTGTAAAGACCGAGGCATGTTGGTACGGGTGGGAGAGTAGAAGTCTCAACCTTCCTTCCCTTTCATAATTCTTTACAACACCTGGTTTGTCCTTATGCCCAGACTGTCTACTCCAGCTTATCTTTTCTTCTTGATTATTGGGGTACTTTTCTTTTGTCGAGGGATGGGTCGTCTGCCACGCGGAGGAGGGGGTGAAGAAGGAGGTGGGGGAGAAGGCGGCGGTGGAGCTGACTGTGGATGAGCTGAACTACTACCCATTGGTCCCTGCGCAAATTGCATGGTTTCACAATACATTTCAATTTTGACAAGCGATTGACCGTGGTTCGAACATGGTATGGGTGACATGCGGAAAATACCCAAATGTCCAAAGCTGATTGTGAATAAGACCTGCTGGTGATCAGGAGCTAACAATTCAAAGATGCCTGGTTTTTCCTGGTCGTCGGTGGTATGTCCTTGAATCACAAAATCCTGGAACAGAGGTGGTCCCGTTTATCTAACACCTCAAGCCAATTCTTAAGTGGAAAGTATCCCAATGAATTATGCTGCCTCGGGTACAGGCAACCGGTTGTAATACGCCGTATCGGGTGTCTGGCCAGTATGTGCCTGATGTGGCCGACTGGTATTGTAGAATTGAAAATACCGTTTCAGGCCTTGCTTGACATCCCTCGGAGTCTCATAGGCATGCAAATAAATATCCTCATATTTGACTGATCGCCACAGTCGTTCGACGAAAATGTTGTCACGCCAGGCTCCTTTGCCATCCATGCTCATTTGAATGTCTCGCTCCTTGAGCGCTTGGATGAATCGCTCACTGGTATATTGACTGCCTTGATCCGTGTTCATGATTTCTGGACAGCCGTATTTTTCAATCGCCTCTTCCAAGGCGTCCATGATAAATTCCACATCCATCGTGACCGACACGCGCCAAGGCAGGACTCGGCGACTATACCAATCTAGAATCACGGTTAGATAGACAAATCCATGGGCCATCGGAATATAGCTAACATCCGAGGCCCACACCTGATTGGAGCGTGTAATGGACAGGTTTTTGAGCAAGTACGGATACACCGTGTGTCCCCGTTGCCTCTGAGTCGTCCGAGGTTGGCGCTAGAGTGCTTCGAGGCCCATCCGGTTCATCAGGGGTTTTACATGTTTGCGCCCCACGCTGAAGCCCTCCAATCGGAGCAAATCTCTCAACATCCGCGACCCGGCAAACGGGTGCGCCAAATGCAGTTGATCCAGACGATGCATCATCCCTAATGCACTCTCACTGAGTGGGACGGGTTGATAATAGAGACCGGCTCTCGATAATCCGAGTATCTTGGCTTGGTGCGGACGGGGAGTGCATGGGTCCGGTCGATCAGGGCCTTGCGCTCAGAAGTCCGGCCTTGCTGAGCGCCCTTTCTAAAAAATCATTCTCCAGCGTCAGTTGCCCAATCTTGGCATGCAGTGTTTTCACATCAACGGGAGGGGCTATCTCGCGCCCCTTCTCATCAAAGACTCCAGACGCCTTCTCTAGCAGCTGGGTTTTCCATTGAGAAATCAGGTTCGGGTGGACGTCAAATTTCTTGGCCAACTCGGCGGTGGTGCCATCGCCTTTCAGCGCGGCGAGTGCCACTTTAGCCTTGAACGCGGGCTGATGGTTTCGTCGAATTCGTCTACTCATGATAAGCTCCTGTCAATAACATACGGATGATTAAAGCAGGTCTACTTATCCACTTAAGGCGGTGTCAAATTTTCCTGGGCCTTCTCTGTTTTTAGAGGTGCCCTTATGATTATCTCTTGCCTAGCCCCTCGTTCGATTCTTATGTTGGAAAAAATTGTGAAGCAGGAATGCTTAAACAAAGAAGAGTCCCCTCCTTGTTTTCTCAGATATTGTGTTTTTGATCTGAAATTGATTTTTGGTACTCTGTGGGTGTTGCTTGATATATGGAATACTGGCTGGGGAGGAAATGTGGGACTGCAAAACGTCATGTTTTCCGAAGACTTTGACGTTGTATAAAAATAATAGTGCAGAAGGGCACACTTCTTAATGAAACGGAAAATCTTATGAATATCTTTCTTGCAGGTGTCTCTATCCTGGTATTTTCCTTAAGCTCAATTGCAGTCGTGAGCGCCAGTAATTTGAGTGAGGTGTTCCAACAAGTGAAACAATCGGTCGTGGTGATTCAGACCGTGCAGAAGGACGTTGTTGCAGGATCAACAAAGGGATCCGTCACCATGGAAGGCCTAGGTTCCGGTGTGTTAATTTCTAATGGCGGCATGGTGTTGACGGCGGCCCATGTCGTGCAGACCGCCGATGAAATTTTAGTTGGATTCCCCAATGGCGAAAGCGTGCCAGCGCGAGTAATCGGGTCAGAGCCTGCTGCGGATGTAGCACTGCTGGAACTTGCGGCCCTTCCTGAAAATCCACATCCTGCAACGCTTGCTGATTCGGACACTGCGCAAATTGGTGATGAGGTCTTCGTTGTCGGTGCGCCGTTGGGCCTCAGCTATACGTTGACCGTTGGCCATATCAGCGCTCGTCGTCTCCCCAATGTGAATACCATCTATAGTACCTTTGCCTCGGTCGAGTTTTTTCAAACCGATGCCGCCATTAATCTCGGCAATTCAGGTGGCCCCATGTTTAACATGGCAGGAGAGGTCATCGGAATAGTAAGCCAAAAGGCCTCCAAGACTGATGGGCATGAAGGTTTGGGATTTGCGGTCACATCGAACATGGCCAAAAAGCTGCTTCTCGAAGAGAAATCGGTATGGAGTGGTGTGTATGGCTACTTACTCACTGGTGATATGGCGAAAGCGCTCAACCTTCCTCAGTCAACCGGATTTCTCATTCAGCGCGTGGGCAGGGGTTCCTTAGCTGCGCGTGCAGGAATTCGGGCCGGAACAATTCCGGCCACAATTAATGGCGTGTCCTTAACGGTTGGCGGAGACATCGTGTTGGATGTCATGGGTATTCCCGCCTCTTCGGAAAATCACGCAAAAATTAAAAAGGCCATGAGCCAGCTCGGCTTAGGAGGGGCGATCACCATTACCATCCTTCGTGATGGCAAAAAGATGGTGCTCGATACCCAACGAATGTTGTCGCCGTAACTGGCGGCTGGATAAAATTGACGACATTCCCAATGTCTTCTGGTAACAATGCAGTTACCCCCAGGGGGGGGGATCGGTGTAGATCATTCAGCCAGCGGGGTCCAGGCTGGATAGTCGCCGAGAGTTTCATCTTGGACCATCACGAGCTGCCAAGTTGTTCCT